>DASVGQ010000101.1:0-15545 GCA_036379455.1 Nevskiaceae bacterium | reverse complement strand
GCGCTGTTCATCCGCGAGACCACTGCCGTCAACCACCACACCTACCGCTTCGCGCGCCGCGCCGCGCGCGAAGGCCTGGTGGTGATCGACCACCCCGAGGACATCCTGCGCTGTGCGAACAAGGTGTTCCTCGCGCAGCTGCTGGCGCGCAACCGCATCCCGACGCCGAAGACGCTGGTGCTGCATCGCGGCAACCTCGTCGAGGCGGTACGCGAGCTGGGCTTCCCGATGGTGCTCAAGCAGCCCGATTCGCAGTTCTCGATGGGCGTCATCAAGGCCGAGAACGAGGCCGAGTTCAAGCGCAAGACGCGGAGCCTGCTGAGCCGCTCCGATCTCATCGTCGCGCAGGCCTACGAGCCTACGGAGTACGACTGGCGCATCGGCATCCTCGACGACGAGCCGCTCTACGCCTGCCGCTACTACATGGCGCCGAGCCACTGGCAGATCGTCAAGCGCGACGGGCGCGGTGCCATTCACGAGGGCGGGCACGAGACGCTGGCCATCGAGGACGCACCCAAGGCCGTGGTGCGCACCGCCCTGCGGGCGACGCGCCTGATCGGCCACGGCCTCTATGGGGTCGACCTCAAGCAGGTCGGCGGGACCATCAAGGTCATCGAGGTCAACGACAACCCCAGCATCGACGCAGGCGTCGAGGATATGGTGCTCAAGACGCGGCTGTACGAAAGGGTCATGGCCTATTTCGTGCGCCACCTCGACGCCCAGACGCGCGTCGCGCGCGCCTGAGGCCGTTGCACCGTGCACGCAGCCGCGCAAGGGTGGCTCGTCCCGCCACCGCGGAGCGTGACGATGCGGATCGCTCGCGTCACCGGGATCTTGTTGACGCTGTGCGCGGCAGCGGCAGCCGGAACGGCGGCCGCGGCGCCGGTCACCGGCATCACCGGCGCCGGTTCGACCTTCGCCTACCCGGTGTACGGCAAGTGGGCCGCGGTCTACGAACAGCGCACCGGCATAGGCCTCAACTATCAGTCGATCGGCTCCGGAGCCGGCATCCGCCAGGTCAGGGCCGGCACGGTTGCCTTCGGCGCTACGGACTGGCCGCTGGACGTGCGCAAGCTGCATCGCGACGGGCTGTGGCAGTGGCCGCAGCTGATCGGCGGCGTGGTGCCGGTCGTGAACCTCCCGGGCATCGCACCGGGACGGCTGGTGCTCGACGCCCGGGTGCTGGCGGGGATCTACCTCGGACGCCTGCACTTCTGGGACGCACCCGAGATCCGCGCGCTCAACCCCGGCGTGACACTGCCGCACGTCTGGATCGCGCCCGTGTACCGGGCCGACGCCTCGGGCACGACCTTCGTATTCACGCACTACCTGAGCACCGCCGACGCCGGGTGGCGCCGGCAGGTCGGTGCCAACACCATGGTGGAATGGCCGGTCGGAATCGGCGCCAAGGGCAACGAGGCGGTCGCGAACATGGTGCGCAACACGCGCGGCGCCATCGGCTACATCGAATACACCTACGTACTGCAGGCAAAGCTCGACTACACGCGTCTCATCAATCCCGACGGTCGGGCCGTCGCGCCGTCGCTCGCCTCCTTCGAGGCGGCGGCAAGCCACGCACTCTTCGACGCCGCGACGGGCTTTGACCTGACGCTCGACAACCAGCCCGGCGCCGCAAGCTGGCCCATCACCGGCGCCACCTTCGTGCTCATCCCACGCCGCAGCGGCGACCCGCACACGACCGTCGCGCTGCTGCGCTTCTTCGACTGGGGGTTCCGGCACGGCCGCGACATCGCCAGCAGCCTCGGCTACGTGCTGCTGCCCGACGAGGTCATCGACCGCATCGAAGCGAGCTGGAGCGAGCACCTGCGTGGCCCGACGGGCGGGGCGCTGTGGCCGCCGTCGGACGCGGCGCCATGAGCACCACCGCGGAGCGCGCGCTCAGCGCCGACGCGGACGCGTTCCGCCGCTGGCGCCTGCGCCGCTACGCGGCGGCGGACGTCACGCTGCGCTGCCTGACGGTCGCCAGCGCGTGGCTGGTGCTGGTCGTGCTCGGCGCCGTGATCATCTCGCTGATGGTGGGCGCGTGGCCGGCCTTCCGCACCTTCGGCCCCGGCTTCATCACCGGCCAGCACTGGAACCCCGTCACCAACCTGTTCGGCGCGCTGCCGGCCATCTACGGCACGCTGGTGACGTCTTTCATCGCCATGCTCGTGGGCATCCCCGTGAGCCTCGGCATCGCCATCTTCCTGACCGAGATGTGTCCGGCCGTGCTCAAGCGGCCGATCGGCATCGCGGTGGAGCTGCTGGCAGGCATTCCCAGCATCATCTACGGCGTATGGGGCCTGTTCGCCTTCGCACCCTTCATGCAGGACCACGTGCAGCCGGCGCTCGAGCAGACCTTCGCGGGCGTGCCGGTATTCTCCGCGCTGTTCGCCGGACCGTCCTACGGCCTCGGCGTACTCACCGCCGGGCTGATCCTCAGCATCATGGTGCTGCCCTACATCACGGCGATCACGCGCGACGTGTTCGAGACCGTGCCACCGGTGCTCAAGGACGCCGCCTACGGCATGGGCTGCACGACCTTCGAGGTGGTCCGCAGGGTCGTCATCCCGTACACGCGCGCCGGGGTGCTCGGCGGCGTGATGCTGGGGCTCGGGCGCGCGCTCGGCGAGACGATGGCGGTGACCTTCGTGATCGGCAACGCGCATCGCATCTCGGCCTCGGTGCTGGCACCCGGCACCACCATCTCGGCATCCATTGCCAACGAGTTCACGGAAGCGACGAGCGGCCTGTATTCCTCCTCGCTGATCGCCACCGGTCTGCTGCTGTTCGTCATCACCTTCATCGTGCTGGCCGTCTCCCGTTACATGCTCTTCCGGCTGCAGCGCAGGGCGGGCGCCTGAATGGACCAGCGCCTGTACCGCCGGCGACGGCTTACGAACCGCGTCGTGATGGCGCTGGCGCTGCTGGCCACGGCGATCGGCCTGGCGTGGCTGGCGGCCATCCTCGGCGACCTCGCCTGGCACGGCGTGCGCGGCCTGACCGTACAGGCCTTCACGCAGATGACGCCGCCCCCGGGGGCGACGGCCGGCGGCATGCTCAACGCGCTCTACGGTTCGCTCGTGCTGACGGTCCTGGCGGTGGTCATCGGCACGCCCATCGGCCTGCTCACCGGCACCTGGCTCGCGGAATTCGGGCGCGGCACGCGGCTGGCCATGGTGGTGCGCTTCGTCAACGACGTGCTGCTGTCCGCGCCGTCGATCGTCATCGGCCTGTTCATCTACGAGGTCATGGTGGTGAAGATGGGGCACTTCTCGGCGTGGGCCGGCGGCGCGGCGCTCGCCATCCTGCTGCTGCCGGTGATCGTGCGCACCACCGAGGATGCCTTGCTGCTGGTGCCCAACCACCTGCGCGAGGCCGCCAGCGCCCTCGGCGCGCCGCAGTGGGTGCTGCTGCTCAAGGTGGTCTACCGCGCCGCGCGCGCCGGGCTGACGACCGGCGTGCTGCTCGCGGTGGCGCGCGTGGGCGGCGAAACCGCGCCGCTGCTCTTCACGTCGCTGAACAACCCGTTCTGGAGCAGCGACATGAACCAGCCGATCGCCAACCTGCCGGTCATGATCTACCAGTTCGCGCTGTCGCCTTATCCTTACTGGCAGCAGCTGGCATGGACCGCCGCACTCGTCATCACGGTCGTGATCCTCGCATTGAACATCCTCGCACGCAGCTTCAACCGGCACCGCGGCTGACCCATGGTCGACGCAGAGGAAGGCTTCCGCGGTCCACGCACCAAGCCCTTCGTCGCGGGCCTGGACGCGCAAGCGCCGGCGCCACCGCCGGACGTCAAGATCGAGATCCGCGACGTTTCGTTCTACTACGGCGATTTCCAGGCCATCAAGAACGTCTCGCTGCCGCTCTACGGGCGCCAGGTCACGGCCTTCATCGGCCCGTCCGGCTGCGGCAAGTCGACCTTGCTGCGCATCCTCAACCGCATGTACGACCTCTATCCGAAGCAGCGCGCCGAGGGCGAAGTGCTGCTGGATGGCCACAATGTCCTCGATCCGAAGCAGGACGTGAACCTGCTGCGCGCGCACGTCGGCATGGTGTTCCAGAAGCCGACGCCCTTTCCAATGTCGATCTACGACAACATCGCTTTCGGCGTGCGGCTCTACGAGCGCGTGCCGCGCTCGGAGCTTGATGACCGGGTCCAGACCTCGCTCAAGCGCGCCGCGCTGTGGGACGAGGTCAAGGGCAAGCTGCACCAGAGCGGCCTGAGCCTGTCCGGCGGCCAGCAGCAGCGGCTGTGCATTGCACGCACCATCGCGGTACGGCCGCAGGTGGTGCTGCTCGACGAGCCGGCCTCGGCGCTCGACCCGATCTCCACCGCCAAGATCGAGGAGCTCATCTACCAGCTCAAGGACGAGTACACCATCGCGATCGTCACGCACAACATGCAGCAGGCGGCGCGCGTGGCCGACTACACGGCCTTCATGTACCTCGGCGAGCTGGTCGAATTCGGGCCGACACAGAAGCTGTTCACCACGCCGGCGGACCCGCGCACGGAAAACTACCTCACCGGGCGCTACGGATGATGCGCCGCCATCTTCCGCCGACTGGCCGCGTGCCGCGCTTGTCCGGATAATGGCGGCCGGTTCCGCTTCTCACGCCATGAAAGCCCAGCAGCTCTACCGCATCAGCTTCCTCAACCAGGGTCAGGTCTACGAAATCTACGCGCGCGGCATCAGCCACGGATCCCTGCTCGGCTTCGTCGAGGTCGAGGACATCGTGTTCGGCGAAAAGACGCGCGTCGTCGTCGACCCGTCCGAAGAGCGCCTGAAGATGGAATTCGAGGGCGTGCAGCGCACCTACATCCCGATCCATGCGGTGCTGCGCATCGACCAGGTCGACCGCCGCGGACCGGCGCGCATCCGCGCCGCCGGCGAGAGCGCAAAGGTCATGCCGTTTCCGGTGTTCACCGGCGGCAACCACGACGGCCACCGCTAGGAGGCCCGTCATGATGCGGTTCACGGTGCTCGCCAGCGGCAGCGGCGGCAACGCCACGCTGGTCTGCGGCGGCGGCACGCGGGTGCTGCTCGACTGCGGCATCGGGGCCACCACGCTGCGCCGTCAGCTTTCGAAGCGCGGGCTGTCGCTGGAGGACATCGACGCGGTGGTGATCACCCACGAGCACGCCGACCACGTCGCCGGCGCCGCCTCGCTGCTGCGCCGCCGGCAGCTGCCGCTGTGGATGACCGAGGGCACGCGCCTCGCGTGGATCGGCGCGCCGCCGGCGGCCGCCATCCAGTGCTTCGACCCGCAGCGGCCCTTCGCGATCGGCGCGCTGCAAATCGAGCCCTACACGGTGCCGCACGACGCGCGCGAGCCCTGCCAGTACGTGTTCAGCGACGGGCAATCGCGGATCGGCATCTTGTCCGACGCCGGCCACGTGACGCCGTGGATGCGCACGCGGCTGAGCGCCTGCGACGCGCTGCTGCTGGAGTTCAACCACGACGCGCAGATGCTCGAGCACGGCCCCTATCCAGCCGCGCTCCGTCGCCGCGTCGGTGGCCAGTGGGGGCATCTCAGCAACCGGCAGGCGGCGGAGCTCCTGACCGCCCTCGACTGCTCGCGCCTGCAGCACCTCGTCGCGATCCACCTGTCGCAGAAGAACAACACGCCAGAACACGCCGCGCGTGCGGCGGCCGAGGCGCTCGGCTGCGATCCCGGGTGGATCGGCTGCGCCAGCCAGCGCGACGGGCTGGACTGGCGCGAAGTCCACTGAGGGGCGACATCCGCGCCGGGGAGTGACAGCGATGACAATCCATGTCCTTGCGCAGGCGGTCGAGTCCGCGACTCCAGCCACCCGTCGGCTGATCGCACGGCTGCAGGACACGGTGCCGAGCCTGCGGCGCGCGCGCCTGATCCCGCTGTATCTCGCGGAGACCGACGAAGACACGACGGCCGAGCGCCTGTGCGCGCTGCTCGGCATCGGCGCGGCGCCGCTGCCGCAGGCCGACGCCTGTCTCTACATCGTGCCGCGGCTGGGGGTGACCTCAGCATGGTCGAGCAAGGCCACGGACATCGCCCACGTCTGCGGCCTGGCCGGCGTGCATCGCCTGGAGCACGCGCGTGCGCTGCTGCTGGAGGGCGTCGAGGCGTTGCCCGCGCCGCAGCTCGCGCTGGTCCACGACCGCATGACCGAGACGCTGCTGCACGACGCGAGCCGGCTGGCAGAGGTCTTCGCCGCACAGGCGCCGCGCGCGCTGCGCACCGTCCCGCTGCAGGCGCAGGGAATCGCCGCGCTCCAGCGCGTCAATGCCGACTGGGGTCTCAGCCTGGCGACGGCGGAAATCCGCTATCTCGCCGAGCACTACGCGGCCCTGCGCCGCGATCCGACGGACGCCGAGCTGGTGATGTTCGCGCAGATCAACTCCGAGCACTGCCGCCACAAGATCTTCAACGCCGCCTTCACGATCGACGGCAGCCCGCAGCCGCGCACGCCCTTCCAGCTCATCCGCCACACCCACGCCGCATCGCCGCAAGGGGTGCTGTCGGCCTACCGCGACAATGCCGCGGTGGTGGCCGGCCCGACCATCGGCCGCTGGTTCGCGGACCCCGACGGCCGCTGGCGGATGCATCGCGAGCCGCAGCACCTGCTGATGAAGGTGGAGACGCACAACCACCCGACCGGCATCTCGCCGCACCCCGGCGCCGCCACCGGCGCCGGCGGCGAAATCCGCGACGAGGGCGCGACCGGGCGCGGCGGCAAACCGCGCGCGGCGCTGTGCGGCTTCACCGTCTCGAACCTGCGCATCCCGGATTTCCTGCAACCCTGGGAAACCACGCCGGACGACGATGCGGTCGGCGCGCCGGGGCACATGGCCAGCGCGCTGCAGATCATGCTCGAGGCGCCGATCGGCGCCGCCAGCTACAACAACGAATTCGGCCGGCCGGCGCTGGCCGGCTACTTCCGCAGCTTCGAGGCCCGGCTCCCGGACGGATCGCTGCGCGGCTTCCACAAGCCGGTGATGATCGCCGGCGGCTACGGCGCCATCCGCGATGCTGACGTCCGCAAGCAGCCGGTCGACGCCGACGTGGCGCTGGTGGTGCTGGGCGGGCCGGCCATGCTCATCGGCCTCGGCGGCGGCGCCGCGTCCAGCCGCGCCACCGACGCGGCGGCGGCCGAGCTCGATTTCGCCTCCGTGCAGCGGGCCAACGCCGAGCTGGAGCGCCGCTGCCAGGAAGTCATCGACGCCTGCTGGGCGCTCGGCGCGGACAACCCGATCGTGTCCATCCACGACGTCGGAGCCGGCGGCCTGTCCAACGCCATCCCGGAGATCATCGACACCGACGGCCGCGGCGGAAGCATCCACCTGCGTGCCATCGACTGCGCGGACCCCGGGCTGTCACCCATGGAGATCTGGTGCAACGAAGCGCAGGAGCGCTACGTGCTGGCCATCGCGCGGGGACGCCTCGCCGCGCTGCAGCAGATCTGCCGGCGCGAACGCTGCCCCTGCGCCGTGGTGGGCGAAGCCACCGCCGAGCCGCGGCTGCGGGTCACCGACGATCCCGCGCCGACGCCGATCGACCTGCCGATGCCCATGCTGCTCGGCTCATTGCCGCAGCTGCAGCGTACGGCGACGCGCGAGGCCCGGAGCCTGCCGAGCCTCGACACGCACGACGTCCACGTGGACGAAGCGCTGGAGCGGCTGCTGCGGCTGCCGGCGGTCGCCGCCAAGACCTTCCTCATCACCATCGGCGACCGCACCGTCGGCGGGCTCACGGTACGCGACCAGATGGTGGGACCGTGGCAGGTGCCGGTGGCCGACTGCGCCGTCACCGCCAGCGGCTTTACCGCGCGCTGCGGTGAAGCCATGGCGATGGGCGAGCGGCCGGTGCTGGCGCTCACGCACGCGGCGGCGTCGGCGCGCATGGCGGTCGCCGAGGCGTTGACGAACATCGCCTCCGCGCGCATCGCGCGGCTGGCGGACGTGCGCCTGTCCGCCAACTGGATGGCGGCCGCCGGCGAAGGCGACGAGGACGCGCGGCTCTATGACGCGGTGCGCGCGGTCGGCGCCGAGCTGTGCCCCGCGCTCGGCATCTCGATTCCCGTAGGCAAGGATTCGCTGTCCATGCGCAGCACCTGGACACATCGCGGCGAGCGGCGCACGCAGACCGCGCCGCTGACGCTCAACGTCTCGGCCTTCGCACCGGTCGCGGACGTCCGCCGCACGCTCACGCCGCAGCTGCGCACCGATCTCGGCCCCACGCGGCTGCTGCTGCTGGAACCGGGCGTCGGGCACCAGCGCCTCGGCGGCAGCGCGCTCGGCCAGGTTTACGGCCGCTATGGTGGCGAGACGCCGGACGTCGACGAACCGCGCCTGCTCGCCAAGGCCTTCGCGGCCCTGCAGGAGCTCAACGCCGCGGACCGCATCCTCGCAGCGCACGACCGCAGCGACGGCGGCCTCGTCGTCACGCTGCTGGAAATGGCCTTCGCCGGCCGCTGCGGGCTGCGCGTCGCGCTCGATCCGCTCGGCGAGGACGCCGTCTCCGCCCTGTTCCACGAAGAGCTCGGCTGGGTGCTGCAGGTGCGCGAAGCGGACGTCCCGGCGGTGTGCGGGCGCCTGTCGCGCGACGGCCTGCGCATCACCGACCTCGGCGCACCCGACGGCAAGGATGCGGTCAACATCTCGCTCGGTCGTCGCTGCGTGCTTGATGCGCCGCGCGCCGCGCTGCAGAAGGCGTGGAGCGAAACCAGCTACCGCATGGCAGCGCTGCGCGATGACCCGGACTGCGCGCGCGAAGCCTTCGCGGCGGTCGAAACGTCGGAGGATCCCGGGCTTTCGCTGCATCTCAGCTTCCGACACGAGGACACGCCGCCTGCCGCGGAGATCGCGACCGCGTCCCCGCGCGTCGCGATCCTGCGCGAACAGGGCGTCAACGGGCAGGCAGAGCTGGCGTGGGCTTTCCACGCGGCGGGCTTCGAGCCCGTCGACGTGCACATGACGGACCTGCTGGAAGGCCGGCTGACGCTCGACGGCTTCGTCGGCTTCGCCGCCGGCGGCGGCTTCTCCTACGGCGACGTGCTCGGCGCCGGCCAGGGCTGGGCGAAATCGATCCTGTGGAACCCGCGGGTGCGCGACCAGTTCCAGGCCTTTCTCGCTCGCGGGGATCGCTTCGCCCTCGGCATCTGCAACGGCTGCCAGATGCTGTCGGCGCTCAAGGACGTCATCCCCAGCGCGGCCCACTGGCCAGCGTTCCGCGCCAACCGCTCGCAGCAGTTCGAGGCCCGCTGGACGATGGTCGAGATCCTCGAATCGCGCTCGCTGTTCTTCGCCGGCATGGCCGGATCACGCATGCCGATCTCCGTCGCGCACGGCGAAGGGCGCGCCACGTTTGCCGCGTCGGGCGATCTCGACGCGCTGCGTGCCGGCGAGCAGCTCGCGCTGCGCTTCATCACGCGCAGCGGCAAGCCAGCCGAGCGCTACCCGGCCAATCCCAACGGCTCGCCGGGCGGCATCACCGGCCTGTGCAACGCCGACGGCCGCGTGACCTTGCTCATGCCCCACCCCGAGCGCACGATCGCGGCCGACACGGGCTCGTGGTGGCCGCAGCGCTTCGCGCACTGCACGCCGTGGATGCGGATGTTCCGCAACGCCCGCGCATGGGTGGGGTAGGCCGGCCGCCACAGACGCGGGGGAGAGACGCGATGGAAACCAAGCTGCCGAAGGTCGGCACCACCATCTTCACGGTCATGAGCCGGCTCGCGAACGAACACGGCGCCGTCAACCTTGGCCAGGGCTTCCCGGATTTCGAGACGCCGCTGCCGCTGCGGGAGGCACTGGCGCGCGCCATGCGCGACGGCTACAACCAATACGCACCGATGAGCGGCATCCCCGAGCTGCGCGAGCAGATCGCGCGCAAGGTGCTGCGCTATTACGGCCGCGAGGTGGACGCGGAAACGGAAGTGACGGTCACGTCGGGCGCCACCGAGGCGATCTTCGCGGCCGTGGCCTGCGCCGTGCGAGCCGGGGACGAGGTGATCGTGCTCGACCCCTGCTACGACTCCTACGAGCCGGCGATCACGCTGGCGGGCGGCACCGCCGTCCACGTGCCGCTGACGCTGCCCGCCTTCGCCGTGAACTGGCAGCGCGTGCGCGAGGCGATCACCCCGCGCACCCGCATGATCATGATCAACAGCCCGCACAACCCCTCGGGCGCGATCCTCGCGGAAGCGGACCTCGACGCGCTCGCGGAGATCGTCGAGCGCCACGGACTGCTGGTCGTGTCCGACGAGGTCTACGAGCACATCGTCTACGACGGACAGCCGCACCGCAGCTTGTCGCGGCGGCCGCAGCTCGCCGCGCGCAGCTTCGTGCTGTCGTCCTTCGGCAAGACCTGGCACTGCACCGGCTGGAAGGTGGGCTATTGCGTGGCGCCAAAACCGCTGAGCGCCGAGTTCCGCAAGGTGCACCAATACCTGACCTTCTGCACTTTCCAACCCGCGCAGCGCGCCTTTGCGAAAGTGTTGGAACAACACCCCGAGCACGCGCGGGATCTCTCCGACTTCTACCAGGCCAAGCGCGATCGTTTCCGCGGCCTGTTGTCGGGCGCTCGCTTCAAGCTGCTGGACGTCCACGGCGGCTTCTTCCAGCTCGCCGACTACGGCGCGGTGAGCTCGCAGCGCGACGTCGACTTCTGCCAGCGACTGGTGCGGGAGAACGGCGTCGCCGCCATTCCGGTCTCGGTGTTCTGCGAAACGCCGCCGGACGCGCACCTGATCCGCTTCTGCTTCGCCAAGAGCGACCGCACGCTGCAGGCCGGCGCCGAGCGCCTGTGCCGGCTGTAGCGACGTGCGGCGGTGGCCGCGGTTCGCCGCGGGAAGCTCATCGCACGGCGACCTGGAGCGCACCGCCGTGGTGCCATCGTGCCCGATCTGCACATGAATCCGCACACCGGCATATCTGCGAACCGCCGATCGGATGGCGGCGCCCGGCGGCCGGCTCGCCGCACAGGCGCGGCAGCCGCCGCCATCGCCCGTACTGTGACAAGCTCGCCGCAGGCATCCCTGCCCCTTCCATCTCTCGATGAGCCTCGATCATGGACGCGATGAATCCTCCCGACTGGTCCATTACCCGCGCCGCGCAGGAACTGCGAAAGCGCAGCCTGTCGTGCGTTGAATACTGTCAAGCCTTCGTCGCGCGACAGGATCAGCGCGCGGCGCTGAACGCCTTCATCCACCGGGACGCCGAACAACTGCTCGCCGACGCGGCGGCGCTCGACGCGCGAGGCACCCCGGCCGGCGCGCTGTACAGCATCCCGCTCGCCATCAAGGACAACATCAACGTCGCCGGCATGCCGACGACCGCCGGAACCGGTGCGCTCGCGCGCTTCGTGCCCACCGCGGATGCGGCGGTGATGGCGCGCCTGCGGGCCGCCGGGGCGCTGGTGGTCGGCAAGGCCAACATGCACGAGCTCGCCTTCGGCTGCACCAGCAACAACGCCACCACCGGCGCAGTGCGCAACCCGCGCGACGAAACGCGCATCCCCGGCGGCTCGAGCGGCGGGACGGCGGCCGCCGTGGGCGGCGGCCTCGTACCGGCCGGCATCGGCACCGACACCGGCGCATCGGTGCGTCAGCCCGCGGCGCTGTGCGGCGTCGTGGGGTTCCGGCCGACGGTCGGCCGCTACCCGACGCGCGGCATCGTCCCCATCTCGCACACGCGGGATACGCCGGGGCCCATGGCGCACTGCGTCGACGACATTCTCCTGTTGGACGAGGTGATGGCCGGCGGCGCGGAACCTGCGGAAACGCTTGCGCTCAGCGGCATCCGCCTCGGCGTGCCACGCAGCTGGTTCCTCGAGCAGCTTGAACCGCAGGTCGCGGATGTCGCGCAGCGCTCGATGACGGCGCTGCGCGAGGCCGGCGCCACCATGGTGGAGGTGGACGTCGACGACATCGTGCGGCTCAACGCGAAGGTCGGCATGCCGATCGCGCTCTACGAGTTCGTCCAGGAGCTGCCGCGCTTCCTCGCCGCACAGGGGCTCGCTCTCAGCCTGCAGGACATGCTCGACGGCGTGCACAGCCCCGACGTGCACGCGATCCTCGCCTCGCAGCTGGGCGCACAGGCGGTCACGGAAGCCGCATATCGGCAGGCACTGGACGTGGATCGCCCGCGGCTGCAGGCGGCCTACGCCGAGTGCTTCCACGCGCAGCGCATCGACGCGCTGCTGTTTCCTACCTCCGGGGTCACCGCGCCGCGCATCGGCGACGACGAAACCTTCGAGCTCAACGGCCGGCGCGTTCCGACGTTTCCCACGTTGATCCGCAATACCGACCCGGGCAGCAACGCCGCCATTCCCGGCATCAGCCTGCCGGCGGGCGATGCCGCGAACGGGCTGCCGGTGGGCATGGAGCTGGACGGTCCGCAGGGCTCCGACCGCCACCTGCTCGCGGTCGCTCGCAGCATCGAGCGCGTGCTGCGCGGCTGACATGAAATGGGCGAGGGATCACCCTCGCCCATTCGCAGCGCCAGGCAGCGCTCAACGCGATACGGCCGTCCGGTCCGCGGGGGTTCGACCCACGAGCCGGGCGACGCGCTTACAGATCCGGCCGGTACTTCCAGTGCCCGTCCACCGCCTCGAGCATCACGGCGTCATGCTGATTCGGACCGCTGTGATAAGTCGGGCTGAAGTTGAACACGCCGCCCGACAGCGGCAGGTCGTGCGTGGCTTCGATCGCATCACGCATCGCCACCCGGAACTGCTCGGTTCCCGGCTTGGCGCCGGTCTTGAGCGCTACCGGAATCGCGTGCATGACGAGGTGCACGGAGTCCCACATGTTGCTGCCGAACTCGCTCACCGTGTTCTTGCCGTACTTGTCCTCATAGAGCGTCTTGTACTCCATGGCCGGCTTCCGCACCGGGTTGCTCTGCTCGAGCTGCTCGGCCACCAGCACCGGCCCGGCCGCCAGCAGCATGCCGTTGCAGTCCGCGCCGCACAGGTTGAGCACGGACGTGTTCGCAGAGCCGAAGGTCTGGTAGATATGGCCCTTGTAGCCACTGCGCTTCAGCGCCTGCTGCGGCAGCACGGACGGACTGCTCGACGCGGCGATGAGGATGGCGTCGGGATTGGCCGCCACGAGCTTCAGGGCCTGGCCTGTCACGCTCGTATCGTTGCGCGCGAAGCGCTCCACGTCGACCAGCTTGATGCCCGTGCCCTCGATGTCACGCCGCATCACGTCCAGCCAGTCCTGGCCGTAGGCGTCGGAGAAGCCGATGAAGCCGAGCGTCTTGACGTGCTGTTTCCGCATCGCCTCCACGGTGAGTTTGGCCATCGATCCGATGCGCTGCGGCGACTGGAAAGCCCATTTCAGCGGGCCCTTGATCGCCTCGCCGGCGTGCAGGAACGGCGCAATGGTGATCATCGGCGTCTTGGTCTTCTCCGCCGTGTTGAGCATCGCCAGCGAGGTCGGCGTCGTCGACGAACCGAGCACGACGTCCACGCCATCGTCGGAGGTCAGCTGCTGGAAGTTCTGCACCGCGTGCGTCGGGTTCGTGGCGTCGTCCAGAACGATGTACTTGAGCTTCACCCCGTCCACTTCCTTCGGCACCAGCGTCAGCGTCTGCGCCTCGGGAATGCCGAGCGACGCCGCCGGCCCGGTCTGGGAAATCGTCACGCCGATCTTGACTTCCGCGGCGGACGCAGACAGCGGGACCACCGCCGCCAGCGCCGCCGCCATCGTGGCTCCCAACAACCAGGTCCCCATGCCTCTGTTGTGCATCGTTGTCTCCTCATGATCGGGCGCGCCCGCGCCCCAGTCCGACGGGCCGGAGAGCGATGCGCCGGACCCAGGCCCGCGCTCGGCGCTCCGTACCACCCACCCGCCACCGTCATTCCCGCAACCGCCGCAGTATGCCACCGGAAAAGCGGCGTCCGGGAACCCATCAGCGCCTGCGCACACACGGCGTCGCGTCGGCAGGGCGCCGGATCGCGGCAATGCCCGCACCGCGGCGAACCGCGGCCGCCCGTTTGCAGTCCGCGGGACGGCGCGCGACCATCCACGCGGTGCGACCGCAGCGCGCCGGCGACGCTACGCTGCACTGGCCAACGTTACCCGTGGCGTCGCGGCGGCACACCACAAGAACGCGCAAGGAGGAGAGCCCATCCATGTCGTACACAACACCACGCAGCGTCATCGTCGTCGGCGCCGGTTCGGCGGGTTCCGTGATCGCTCGGCGCTTGGCCGAGGCGGGCACCCACGTGCATGTCTTCGAGGCAGGCGGCGAAGACGTCAACCCGGCCATCTACGACCCTGCGCGCGTCATCGAGCTGTGGCATGGCCACGAGGACTGGGACTACTACACCGTGCCGCAGCCGCACGCCGGCGGACGCCGGCTGCACCTGCCGCGGGGCCGGGTCCTCGGCGGATCGCACGCCCTCAACGGCATGATCTGGGTGCGCGGCAACCCCAGCGACTACGACCATTGGGCGCGCATGGGCTGTGCGGGCTGGGGGTGGGAGGACGTCGCGCCGGTGTTCCGCTCCATCGAGAACTATTCGTGCGGCGAATCGAAGCTGCGGGGCAACCGCGGGCTGCTCGACATGACGGACGCCTACCGCCTCAGTCCGATCCAGCAGAGCGTCATCGACGCCGCCGTGCAGGAAGGCATTCCATGGAACCCGGACTACAACGGCGAGCACCAGGACGGCATCGGCATCGAACAGGTGACGATGCGCAACGGCCGCCGCGTGACGACCTACACGGCCTACCTCAAGCCGCTGCGCATGGCAGTGCAGGTGCACATCGGCTGCCGCGTCCACCAGATCCTTGTCGATCGCGCCGCCGGCAAGCTTCGCGCGGTCGGCGTCCGCTACACCAAGGACGGCCAGGAACACGAACTGACGGCCGACGAGGTCGTGGTGTGCGCGGGCGTAATGGACTCGCCGCGCCTGCTGCTGCGCAGCGGCATCGGCCCGGCGGACGAGCTGCGCGCGCTCGGGATTGAAAGCACCGTCGATCTTCCGGGCGTCGGCCGCAACCTGCACGACCACCTGCTGGTACCGGTCATCTTCACGACGAAGCGCCCGGTGGGTCCGCCCGAGGCCGGCGTTTCCGTTACGCAGGTGCACTGGTTCTGGCGCAGCCGGCCGGAGCTCGACGCCCCCGATACCCAGCCGATCGTCTTCAGCGTGCCCTACTACGTCGACGGCATGGCCGGGCCACCCGACGCCTTCACGCTGCTCGGCGGGCTGATCCGGCCGACCTCACGCGGGAAAGTGACGCTCGCCGGCCCCGGCCCCGACGACGGGCTGGTCATCGACCCGGACTTCCTGGCGACGCCGGAAGACGTCGCGGCGCTCATCGCCTCCGTGGCGCAGTGCCGCCGCGTCGGACGGCAGGCGGCGCTGAAGGCCTGGGGCGCCACCGAGCTCTACCCGGGTCCGGGCGTAGCCGACGATGCGCTCGAGGACTACGTCCGCAGGACGGCGGTCACCTATCACCACCAGGTCGGCACCTGTGCCATGGGCCGCGACCCGCACGCGGCCACGGTGCCGGCGGTCGTTTCGCCACACCTGGTGGTGCA
>DASVGQ010000100.1:0-5566 GCA_036379455.1 Nevskiaceae bacterium | reverse complement strand
GGCGCGATGGCGGCGGATTATCAGTGAAGGCGGACGCGCGCGCCACCGCCGCACTCAGGCGAGCCGGTACACTGCCGCGATGGGGGAACGGTACGCATCTTCACCGTGGTGGGCAATGTCGTGGCTGCTGGCCGCTGCCGTCGCCGTGGCGACGCCAGCCGCGGACGCGGCCGTTTATCAATGCACCGCGGGTGGCCAGACGCGCTTCACGGATCAGCCCTGCCTGAAGGATGCGCCGGAGGCGACCCTGCCGATCTTGGGCTCCGTGCCAGCAGCGCCCGCGGGTGACGACCTGGCGCGGCGTTATGACGAGCGTACGGCGCGGGATCGGAAGACGCGCGACCAGGCGAGCGCCGAATGGATCGCGGAGCACGAACGCCGGCGGCAGCAGTCCGACGCGGTGCGCCGTGGGCTCGTGGAAGGGCGCGTGGTGCCCGGCATGACGCCGGCGCAGGTGGAGAGCGTGCTGGGAGTGCCGGCGCGTCGCGTCGAGGCCAACGGCGTGCCGCGCAGCTGGACCTTCATCAACGGCCGCACGCGGCATACCGTCGATTTTGCCGGCGGCGTCGTCAAGCGCAGCGTCACGCGGACCCGGCGCCGCAGGTAGCAAGCTCTCGCAGCCCACCCGTGTGCGCGGACGCGTGCTTCGCCGCGACTGCGAGACCGGCGGAGACGCGCGGCGTGCGCGGCCCGTCTTCCGCCGCCCGTTCCGTGCGGCGGCCGGCATCCATATAATGCGGTAGTCCATTAGACATGGAGGGATGCAGATGGCAACCGGGAAGCTGGTTCCGCCGTTCACGGCGGAAACCGCAAGAATGAAGGTGCGGGCGGCGGAGGACGGCTGGAATTCGCGCGACGCGGACAAGGTGGTCATGGGCTATTCGCCCGACAGCCGCTGGCGCAATCGCGCGGAGTTCATCACCGGCCGCGACCAGATCCGCGCGTTCCTGCTGCGCAAGTGGGGGCACGAGCTGGACTACCGCCTGATCAAGGAAATGTGGGCATTCCGCGACGACGTCATCGCCGTGCGCTTCGCCTACGAATGGCACGACGACAGCGGCCAGTGGTATCGCTCCTACGGCAACGAGAACTGGCAGTTCAACGCCGAGGGGCAGTGCGCGGTGCGCCACGCCAGCATCAACGACGTGCCGATCAAGGACAGCGAGCGCAAGTACCACTGGCCGCACGGCCGCCGCCCGGACGACCATCCGGGATTGAGCGACCTCGGCCTCTAGGAGCGCGCAGCGCGCCGCAGGTCAGCCTTGCGGCTCGACTGCGCGCACGGTCGTGTGCAGGCGGCCGCGCTGAAGGCGCAACGCGATTTCCGCCCCGCGTGTCTGCGTCGCGGCGTCGCGGATCAGTGCACCTGAGGCGTCCGTCGCGATGGCAAAGCCGCGTGCCAGCACGGCATCCGGCCCGAGGCTCGCGAGCAGCGTCCGGTTCCGCTTCAGGTGTGCGCGAGAACGATCGAGCTGACGGCGCGTGGCCTGCGCGAGGCGGCGCGTCAGCTCTTCGTTCTTCGCGCGCCGGCTCTTGACCGGGACCGTCGGTCGCCGCGTTGACAAGCGATGGCGCGCAAGCGTCCAACGCTGGCTCGACGTCCGCAGCTGCTGCTCCGCGCGGTTCACCAGCCGCTGCTGCAGGGAGACGAGGCTGCGCGTCTGTTCAGCGAGTCGTCGCCGCGGGTGCTGTGCCGCGACCCGCCGCACGTTCGCCTGCAGCTGCGCCTGCAGCGCGGCGTGTCGGCGCCACGCCGCCAGCCGCAGCCGGGCCAGCGCGTCGTCCAGCGCCTGCGCCGCGTTCTGGATGAAGCGCCGCGGATGCTGCCGCGCAAGGCGCCTTGCCAGCGAGGCCGCGGCGTCGGCTTTTCGCTCGAGCCCCCGCGTCGCCACGCTGACGACGCGGCTTTCCAGCTTGAGCACGTGAGCCGCGAGCTCGGCAGCGTCGGGGCTGGCGCGTTCCGCCGCTGCGGTAGGCGTCGGCGCCCGCAGATCCGCCGCGAAGTCGGCGATGGTGAAATCCGTCTCGTGGCCGACGCCGGTGATGACCGGAACCGCGCAGCCGCGGACGGCGCGTGCGACGGCCTCTTCGTTGAAGGCCCACAGGTCCTCGAGCGAGCCGCCGCCACGCGCGAGGATGATGACCTCCACCGTGGCCTGGCGCGGCAGCGCGGCCAGCGCCGCGACGATCCCCGGCGCGGCGGCGGCGCCCTGCACGGGCGTCGCCCTCAGGCACAGCTCGGCGAGCGGCCAGCGGCGACGCAGGGTGTTGACGATGTCCTGCAGCGCTGCGCCGGTGCCGGAGGTGATGACACCGATGCGGTGCGGGCGCGGCGGGATCGGCCGGCGTCGTGCCGGGTCGAACAACCCTTCGGCTTCCAGCCGCTGTTTGAGGCGCTCGAATTCGCGCTGCAGCGCGCCGATGCCGGCGGGTTCGAGGTGATCGCAGATCAGCTGCAGGTCGCCGCGGCGGTCGTACACCGTGACGCGGCCGCGCGCGAGAACCTGGTCTCCTTCCTGCGGTACCGCGCGCACGCGGCGGTTGTCGCTGCGGAACATGGCGCAGCGCAGCTGGGCATGGGCGTCCTTCAGGCTGAAGTACCAGTGACCCGATGCGGGCCGGCTGAAGTTGGAGAGTTCGCCTTCAAGCCAGACGGTGGGGAAGCCGGTCTCGAGGACCTGACGCAGTGCCTGGACGAGGCCCGACACGCTGTAGGCCTTCCGTGAGGCAGGAATCTCTGGAGGCATGTTGCGGGATTGGCGCCGGGTGCGTCATTTATACTAGCGTTTTGCAGGAGTATTCATGTCTGATGAAGAAGCGCCCGGCCGGATCGACCGGGAGGCCCTGACCTTTGACGACGTGCTGCTGGTGCCGGCCTATTCGGACGTGCTGCCGCGTCAGGTCGACCTGCAGACGCACCTGACCCGACGCATCACGCTGAACATTCCGCTGCTGTCTGCGGCGATGGATACCGTCACCGAGGCGCGGCTCGCGATCGCGCTGGCGCAGGAAGGCGGCATGGGCATCATCCACAAGAACATGTCGCCGGAGAAGCAGGCGCGCGAGGTCCGGCGGGTGAAGAAGTTCGAGTCCGGCGTGGTAACCGATCCGATCGTCGTCTCGCCGACGACGACTATCGCGCAGGTGCTGGAACTGACACACGCCAACCACATTTCCGGCATGCCGGTCGTCGAAGGGCGCGACCTTGTCGGGATCGTCACCGCGCGCGACCTGCGCTTCGAGACGGCGATGGACGACCCGGTCTCCACCGTCATGACGCCGAAGGATCGGCTCGTGACGGTGCACGAGGGCGCACCGCGCTCCGAGGCCGTCGACCTGCTGCGCCGCCATCGTATCGAGAAGGTGCTGGTGGTGAATGATGCCTTCGAACTGCGCGGCATGATCACAGTAAAGGACATCCAGAAGTCCAGCGACTTCCCGCGCGCCTGCAAGGACGAGCACGGTCGCCTGCGGACTGGCGCCGCCGTCGGCACCGGGCACGAGTCGCGCCATCGCGTGGACGCGCTGGTCGACGCGGGCGTGGACGTGGTGGTAGTGGACACGGCCCATGGCCATTCGCGCGGCGTCATCGAGCGCGTGCGAGACATCAAGCAGCAGTATCCGGACCTGCAGGTGATCGCCGGCAACATCGCGACCGCCGAGGCGGCCACGGCGCTGGTAGATGCTGGAGCAGATGCGGTGAAGGTGGGCATCGGGCCGGGGTCCATCTGCACCACGCGGATCGTGGCCGGCGTCGGCGTGCCACAGATCTCCGCCGTGATGGAAGTGGCGGCGGCGCTGCGCGGGCGAGGCATTCCGCTGATCTCGGACGGCGGCGTCCGCTATTCGGGCGACTTTGCCAAGGCGCTGGCGGCCGGCGCCCACGCCGTGATGGTCGGCAGCATGCTCGCGGGAACCGAGGAGGCGCCGGGCGAGATCGAGCTCTACCAGGGGCGCTCCTACAAGTCCTATCGCGGCATGGGCTCCCTGGGCGCGATGGTGCACGGCTCCAAGGACCGCTACTTCCAGGACACGACGACGGAAGTCGAGAAGCTGGTTCCGGAAGGCATCGAAGGCCGCGTGCCCTACAAGGGCGCGCTTTCCGCCATCGTGCTGCAGATGCTCGGGGGACTGCGCGCCTGCATGGGTTATACGGGTTGTCACGACATCGACGCCATGCGCACGCGCACGCATTTCGTGCGCATCACGAGCGCCGGAATGCACGAGTCGCACGTCCACGACGTGTCGATCACCAAGGAAGCCCCCAACTATCACGTGGTGAGCTGAAGCGCCGATCCGCGAGGCTCGGCGACGGCGCGCCGGCCCTCGCCAGCGCGGCGCCGGCTTGCGCTCGATTGCCGCAGGGCACGCGATGACGAACATTCACGGCGACAGGATCCTCATCCTCGACTTCGGCAGCCAGTACACGCAGCTCATTGCGCGGCGCGTGCGGGAGGCGGGCGTGTATTGCGAGATCCTGCCGTGGGACGCGGCCGAGGAACGCCTGCGCGGCTTCGGCGCGCGCGGGATCATCTTGTCTGGCGGACCAGCGTCCGTGACATCCGAGGGTGCGCCGCGAATTCCTGACGCGGTCTGGGATGCGGACGTGCCCGTGCTGGGCATCTGCTACGGCATGCAGGCAATGGCCGCGCAGCTTGGCGGCGCCGTCGAGGGCGGGCACGAGCAGGAATTCGGTCATGCCGAGCTGCATCCTGCGTCCTGCGGGTTGCTGGCGGGGTTGATGGACCGCAGCGCCGTCGACGGCGAACCGTTGCTCGACGTGTGGATGAGCCACGGTGATCGCGTCGTCGCGCTGCCGGCGGGCTTCGTCGTCATGGCCCGAACCGCCTCGGTGCCGATCGCGGCCATGGCGGACGACGAGCGTCGCTACTACGGCCTCCAGTTCCACCCGGAGGTGACCCACACCCCGCAGGGCAGCCATATCTACGCGCGCTTCGTGCACGAGGTGTGCGGCTGCGGCAGCGCCTGGACCCCGACCCGCATCATGGACGACGCCGTGGCTCGCGCCCGCCAAACGGTGGGCTCCGCGCAGGTGCTGCTCGCGCTGTCCGGCGGCGTGGATTCGTCGGTAGTGGCGGCGCTGCTGCACCGCGCCATCGGAGAACGGCTGCACTGCGTGTTCGTCGATCACGGCCTGCTGCGGCTGCACGAGGGTGACGAGGTGATGCGCGTACTGGGGCGCAACCTGGGTGTGCCGATCACGCGGGTCGATGCGGCAGAGCGCTTCTTCGCGGCGCTGCGCGGGGTCGTCGACCCGGAGGCCAAGCGCAAGGCCATCGGTCGCCTGTTCGTGGACGTTTTCGAAGAACGGGCGCGCGCGCTGCCCGAAGTCGCGTTTCTGGCGCAGGGCACCATTTACCCGGACGTCGTCGAGTCCGCGGGCACGGCGACCGGCAAAGCACAGGTCATCAAGAGCCACCACAACGTCGGCGGCCTGCCGGCCCACATGCGCCTGCGGCTGCTGGAACCGCTGCGCGAACTGTTCAAGGACGAAGTACGCAAGGTCGGCATCGAACTCGGTCTGCCGCGCGTCATGGTCTATCGC
>DASVGQ010000099.1:0-3571 GCA_036379455.1 Nevskiaceae bacterium | reverse complement strand
GTCGCGCGGCTCAAGGCCGGCGGCGGCCACGGCGGCCATAACGGGCTGCGCAGCATCCATCAGCACGTCGGCGCCGACTATCTCCGGCTGCGCATCGGCATCGCCCATCCCGCCGCACGCGGTGAAGTCATCGGATACGTTCTGGGCAAGCCGACCGGCGCCGAGCGCCAGGCGCTCGACGCTGCGATGGAGGCCGGCCACGACGCCCTGCAGGTGCTGCTGACGCGGGGCTGGGACCGCGCCACGCTGCAGCTCCACACCGCGCACGCAGACGCGCCGTGACGGCGCATCCGCGACGCCGAACCTGACGGACTCCGGAAAGCGATGGCAATCAAGTGCGGTATCGTCGGGCTGCCCAACGTAGGCAAGTCGACGCTCTTCAACGCGCTGACCAAGGCGCAGATCGCGGCGGAGAACTACCCGTTCTGCACCATCGACCCGAACGTCGGCGTCGTTGGCGTACCCGACCCGCGCCTCGACGCGCTGGCGGCCATCGTCCATCCGCAGAAGATCCTCCCGGCCACGGTCGAGTTCGTCGATATCGCCGGGCTCGTCGCCGGCGCCTCCAAGGGTGAAGGCCTCGGCAACAAGTTCCTGTCCCACATCCGCGAGACGAACGCGATTGCGCACGTCGTGCGCTGCTTCGACGACCCCGACGTGGTCCACGTCAGCGGCAGCGTCGATCCGCTGCGCGACGTTGCGACGATCGACACCGAGCTCGCGCTGGCCGACCTCGAGACCATCGCGCGGGCCACCGAGCGGGCGACAAAGCTGTCCCGCTCCGGCGACAAGGAAGCGGCCGCGCAGGCCGCCCTGTTCAAGCGCGTGCAGGCACAGCTCGATGACGCGCAGCCGGTACGCGGCCTCGCGCTGAGCGACGACGACCGGGCGCTGCTGCGCGACTTCCAGCTGCTGACGGCCAAGCCGGTGCTCTACGTCGCCAACGTCGACGAAGCCGGCCTCAAGGGCAACGCCTGGACCGGGCAGCTGGAGGAACGCGCGGCCCGCGAGGGCGCCGAGGTGGTACGCGTGTGCGCGGCGATCGAGGCCGAGATCGCCCAGCTCGACGACGCTGACAAGGGCGCGTTCCTCGCCGACCTCGGGCTGCAGGAACCCGGCCTCAATCGCGTCATCCGCTCTACCTATGCGCTGCTGGGGCTGCAGACCTACTTCACCGCGGGTCCGAAGGAAGTCCGCGCGTGGACCGTGCGCCGCGGCGCGACGGCCCCGCAGGCCGCCGGCGTCATCCACAGCGACTTCGAGCACGGCTTCATCCGCGCGGAAGTGATCGGTTACGACGACTACGTCGCCTCCGGCGGCGAGGCCGGGGCGCGCGACGCCGGCAAGTGGCGCCTGGAAGGCAAGGACTACATCGTCGCCGAAGGCGACGTCATGCACTTCCGCTTCAACGTGTGACGCCCGACTTGCGCGCCGACTGTCCGCGGGAGTCTGCTACGGTGCACACTCCTTGCCTGAAGGCCGGTCGCCCGCCGTGCCGTCGAGCCACGCCAACGCAATACCACACATGATGATCCAGAAAATTCTCGACCTGATCGGGCGCCACTTCAGCGACGGCACCCTCGTCTGCGCAACGCCCGATGGCAAGACCTGGCACGTCGGTCACGGCGAACGCACGGCGCGCATCCTGCTCAAGGACGAGTCTGTCCTGCGCCGGATCCTCATGCACCCGCAGCTGGCCTTCGGCGAGGCCTACATGGACCACGGCTGGGAACCGGAGAACGGTGACCTGCGCCGGGTCCTGGAAGTGGCGCTGCGCATGCTCAGTGCCGCCGAGCACCAGCATCCGCACGGCAAGCTGGTGCAGAGCGGTCTGGTCGGCCTCGCCAAGCTGCATGAGCTGAACAACCCGCTGCGCGCTAAGCGCAACATCCACAGCCACTACGATCTCGACTTCGCGCTCTACTCGCGCTTCCTCGATCGCGACCTGCACTATTCCTGCGCCTACTACACCGACCCCGACCTGTCGCTCGAGGAGGCCCAGCAGGCCAAGTGCGCGCACATCGCCGACAAGCTCGACCTGAAGCCCGGCGCGCGGGTGCTCGACATCGGCTGCGGCTGGGGCAGCATGGCGATGTACCTGGCCGAACACTACGACTGCCGCGTCACCGGCATCACGCTGTCCGTCGAGCAGGCCAAGGTCGCGCGGGCGCGCGCCGAGGAGCGCGGCCTGTCCGAGCGCGTGGAATTCCGCCTCGTCGACTACCGCAACGTCCACGAGAAGTTCGACGCCATCGTTTCCATCGGCATGTTCGAGCACGTCGGACGTCCGCAGTACCGCACCTACTTCCGCCAGATCCACGACCTGCTCACCGAGGACGGCACGGCGCTCATGCACTGCATCGGCCGCAGCACGCCGCCGGGCGGCGGCAGTCCGTGGATCGAAAAGTACATCTTCCCGGGTGGCTATATCCCGGCCGCGTCCGAAGTCACCGCAGCCCTCGAACCGAGCGGCATGATCCTCACCGACCTCGAGATCCTGCGGCTGCACTACGCCTACACCCTGAATAATTGGGCGCAGCGCTTCGCCGCCAGCCGCGGCGACATCGCCGAACGCATGGGCGAGCGCTTCTGCCGCATGTGGGAGTTCTACCTGCAGGCCTGCGAGATGGGCTTCCGCTGGGGCGACCTGATCTGCATGCAGGCGCAGATGACGCGCCGCCTCGAGCGGCTGCCGATCACACGCGACTACCTGCTGCGCGGGCCTGCCGCGCGTGGCCCCGCGAAGAGCAAGGCCTCCGCTTCCCGGGCACGCGGCGTGATCCCGCGGAAGACGCGCACGCCGCGCGGCACGCGCACCCCCCGCCAGGACGGTGACGATCACACGACCGGGTCGGATTCCGCGGGCTCCACCAAGCAGTAGACGGGCGCCTCGGGCGCTCGACGCCTCCTGCCCCTTCGCCTAAACTTCGCCCCCTTCGAGGCTACGTAGCTCAGCCGGTCAGAGCGCGGCACTCATAATGCTGAGGTCGGTGGTTCGAGCCCACCCGTAGCCACCAGGCTTTCCGGTACGGACGCGCGCGCTCGGCCGGGGCGGCGCTACCGGGCGAAGCCGCCCAGCGTGGGACGTCCCCCGTCCGATCCGGAAATCGAGACACCGTCGTGGCGACGCGGGACGGACATGGAAGAGCGGACAACGACGACGCCCGGAGAGGATCGGCTGTACTACTGGATGGGCCAGTATGGCTGCCATGCGTTGCTCGCCGAGTACGGACAGCCAAGCCGGCTCATCGAGAAGCTCATCAACGGCGGATTGCCGGAAGCGCTGGCCTCCGAGGCCGCGTTCGAACGCAGGTTCAACGCGCTCATGGAGTTCAGCGAACCGTCGCGACAGAAGCTGCGGGCGATCGCCGACCGCGCCACCGAGTTCCTCGCACATCACCGGGACGAGAAGCCTCCGGCTGACGTCGGCATCCGGGCCTTCATGACGGAAGCCCGCAACGTGAACGCCGCGTTGGAGTCGCTGTGCGCCACCAGCCTCGCGGACCTTCCGCCGACGTCGTCGGATGACGAACGCTGCGCACACATCGAGCCAATCCTCGAACGCGTGCGA
>DASVGQ010000098.1:0-9496 GCA_036379455.1 Nevskiaceae bacterium | reverse complement strand
TTGCCGGCCGCCGGCAGCAGCGTGGCATCACCGCCGTCGGCTTTGGTGCCTGCGCCTGCGCCAACGCTTCCCGCACCGGCTCCCTGACGCGTCGCCGGCCTGCGTCAGTCGGGCAGGAGGCTGAGCGCGGCGCCCTTGTGCATGGCGACGTGGTCGGTGCGGTCGCTCTTGATGGCGTACTGCGGGTCCGCCGGCGTGCAGCGCCGCATATGGCCCTTGTACTCGGTGTCGCGCGTATGCACGGCGATGATGCGGCCGGTGATGTATCCCGCCTCCGAATTCCAGCGCACGTGGTCGCCGACCTTGAAACGCTGGGTCACGAGGATTTCTCCGACCCAGTGAGCGAGAGCTCGGCGTTCTGGCTGAGCGGCGGTGGTGGATAGGTCACGCTGCCGCCGGATGCCAGCGCGCCGCGCGTCAGGCTCGCGGGCCGGATCTGTCCGGGGCCCATGATGTGGAACACGCGGTGCCCGCGCGCCAGCAGGTGGTCCGTGACGATCCGCCGGTGGCAGCGCCACCACACCGCCTCCGCGCACATGATCGCGCAGCGCTGGCGCGCCGCGAACGCCTCCAGCTGCGCCAGTCCTTCGGCGAAAGGCGGCGTCAGCGCGTAGTCCGCGTAGTGGCGGAAGCTCAGGTTTTCCCAGAACGCGTTGCGGGCGTCGTCCTTCGGCAGGCTGCGACCGCGTCGGCCGCCCAGTGCCTGCAGCCAGCAGTAGTCGATGCCGGCCTGCGCCAGGGAGGCCTTGAAGGGCTCGGCGTCGAACTGCGGGCAGGCGCGCGAGCCCGGCAGCCGGCGGATGTCGATCAGGCGCTGGACGCCCGCCTCGCGCAGCAGCGCGATAAACTCGTCGATCGTGCGATTGGAGTGGCCGATGGTGTAGACGTCCGGAGCTGCCATGGCCGCAGTGTAGTGCCGCCCCGCGTCGGACCGTCACGTCGTCTGCGGGAATATCTTTCCGGGGTTGAGGATGCCGTTGGGGTCCCACGCGCGCTTGAGGCTGCACATCAGGGACAGCGTGTCGTCGCCGAACTGCTTGCGCAGCTTGTCGCGCCGGCCGAGGCCGATGCCGTGCTCGCCGGTGCAGGTGCCCTGTACCGCGAGCGCGCGGTCGATCATCGCGCTGTTGATGCCTTCGATCGTGCGTCGCTGCCCGTCGTCCTGCGGATCGAACAGGAACATGACGTGGTAGTTGCCGTCGCCGACGTGGCCGACCATCGCCGCCGTCAGCCCCGCCGCCTGGATGTCGCGCCGCGCCTGCGCGACGCTGTCCGACAGCGCCGAGATCGGCACGCAGATATCGGTGCTGATGCTCTCCCACCCCGGACGCAACGCGCGCCCGGCGTGGTAGGCGTTGTGCCGCGCTTTCCACAGCTCCGTGCGTCGAGCCTCGTCGGTCGACCATTCCAGCGGCGCGGCGCCGTGGCCCTGCATGATCTCGTCGGCCAGCCGGAACTGCTCCTCGACGCCGGCGCGGCTACCGCTGAACTCGACGAACAGCGTCGGCTTTTCCGGCAGCGACAGGTGCATGTAGCGGTTGCAGGCGCCCATCATCACCTCGTCAACGAACTCGATGCGCGTCGGTTTCAGCCCGGTCTGGATGACTTCCGTCACCGCGTCGACGGCCTTGTGGAAGTCTGGGAACGGACACACCCCGGCGCCCACCGTTTCCGGCCGGCCGTAGATCCGGACGGTTGCTTCGGTGATGATCCCGAGTGTGCCCTCCGCGCCGGCGAACACGCGCACCAGGTCGTAGCCGGCCGAGGACTTGCGGGCGCGCGTGCCGCAGCGGATGACGCGGCCGTCCGCCAGCACCACTTCCAGTGCGACGACGTTCTGCGCCATCGTGCCGTAGAAGATGGTGGTGGTGCCCGAGGCGCGCGTCGAGATCATGCCGCCGAGCGTCGCGTTGGCGCCGGGGTCGATGGGGAAGTACATGCCGGTGTCGCGCAGGTAGGCGTTGAGCCCCTCGCGCGTCACGCCCGGCTGCACCACGCAGTCGCCGTCCTCCGCGTGCATCTCCAGCACCTGGTCCATGCGGCTCAGGTCGATGCACACGCCGCCCTGCGAGGCGTTGACCTGGCCTTCCACCGAAGAGCCGGCGCCGAAGGCCACGAGCGGCACGCGTTGCGCGTTGCACAGCGCCGCGATGTGGCTGACCTCCTCCGTGGAAACGGGCCAGACGACGACGTCGGGCGGATCGTGCGCCGCGTAGTCCTCGCCGTGGCTGTGCTGCTCGAGGATCGAGCGGTTGACGCTGCATCGCTTCCCCAGCCGCTGGCTGAGATCGTCAATGACGCGGGTGAGGGATTCCGGCTGGGCGCGGGGCATGCGGGAGTTCTCCATCGGGCCGTCCGGCACGGAGGTGCCGAGGGACGCCGAGGCTAGTGCCGCGCCGGAAATGCGGTCAAGACAACGGCCGCATCCTGCGGCCGAACGCGGGTCGCCGGCGAGAACTGCGCCTCAGGTCTCGACGCGCTTCCAGCGCGTCCCCTGCGGCGAATCCTCGATGAGCACGCCGCGCGCGCGCAGCGCGTCGCGGATGCGGTCGGCCTTGGCGTAGTCACGAGCCTTCTTGGCAGCGGCGCGCTCCGCGACGCGGGCGTCGATTTCCGCGGCCGACGGCCCGGCCGGTTCGTCCGCCGCCTGTCCGCCGGTGCGCGTGGCAAACCACGCGTCGGGCGTCTGCTCCAGCAGGCCGAGCAGGCGCCCGGCGTCGCGCAGCTGGGCGGCGAGCCGCGCCCTGGCGTCCGCGTCCTCGGCCTTGTTCAAGGCGCGCGCAAGGTCGAACAGCCCGGCCAGCGCGGCCGGCGTGTTGAGGTCGTCGGACAGCGCCGCGATGAAATCCTCCGGCGCGGTGGCGTCGCTGGCGGCGACCGGCCCGGCGTCGCGCAGCGCGCCGTAGAGCCGGTCGAGCTTCTTGCGGGCGTCGACCAGGGTGTCCTCTTCCCAGTCCAGCGGCTGGCGGTAGTGGCCGGTCAGCAGCGCGAGCCGGATGGCCTCGCCCGGCGCGGTCTCCAGCAGCTCGTGCAGCAGCAGCACGTTGCCCACCGACTTCGCCATCTTCGAGTGGTGCATGGTGAGGAAGCCGTTGTGCACCCAGTAGCGCGCGAAGTACGGCGTGGCGTGCGCGCACATGCTCTGCGCGCGTTCGTTCTCGTGGTGCGGGAAGATCAGGTCGTGGCCACCGCCGTGGATGTCGATGGTCTCGCCGAGCAGGCTGGTGGCCATGGCTGAGCACTCGATGTGCCAGCCGGGGCGCCCGCGCCCCCACGGCGAGTCCCAGCCCGGCTGGTCGTCGGTGGAGGGTTTCCACAGCACGAAGTCGCCGGGATCGCGCTTGTAGGGTGCGATCTCGACGCGCGCGCCGGCGAGCAGCTCGCGCGGGTCGCGCTTGGAGAGCTGTCCGTACTTCGGGAAGCTCGGCACGTGGAACAGGACGTGGCCGTCGGCCTGGTAGGCGTGGCCGCGCTCGATGAGCTGACCGATCATCGCCACGATCTGCGGGATATAGGCGGTGACGCGCGGCTCGAAGTCGGGCGGCGCGACGCCCAGCGCCGCCAGGTCCGCGTGGTAGGCGGCCGCGTAGCGATTGGAGATGACGTCGATGCCGACGCCTTCCCGCGCGGCGGCCGCGTTGATCTTGTCGTCGATGTCCGTGATGTTGCGGGCGTAGACGAGCTTCGGGTACAGCCGGCGCAGCAGGCGCGCCAGCACGTCGAAGACCACCGCCGGCCGCGCGTTGCCGATGTGGGCGTAGGAATAGACCGTCGGCCCGCACACGTACATCGTCACGCGCGCCGGGTCGGCCGGTTCGAAGACTTCCTTCTTCCCGCTGATCGTGTTGTGTAGTTGCATCCCTGCGCCGTGGGCGTGGAAGTGGCGCAAGGATAGCGGCGCGGCCTGCGTTTGTCGCAGCCACAACCGCACGCCGTGACGCGCGTCGAGGTCGTCCCCCTGGTCCGGACGCGCGCATGGCCTGCGGGCAGATGCTGCGCAACGAGGCCGACGCGACCCGCCATGCCGGGCCGTGGGACGGACGGTTGTTGACACGCGAAGGCTGCTTCCCTTTAATCGCAAACGCGAATCATTCTCGCTTGCAAGAAAAGGGAATCTGCATGTCACGAGTCGATACGTTGGGGACCGCCGCGATGCGCGCGGCGTGCCTGCCGGGACTTCGGTGGTGCGCGAAGTGTTCCTCGGCGTGGCTGTTCGGTGGCCTGGTGATGGCCTGGGCGCCGTTGGCCTCCGCTCAGGATGCTTCGCGGCAAGGTGGCTCGGCGCCCGACGCGACGCTCGGCCCGGTGACGGTCTACGGACAGCGGCCGGCCGGCTACCTCGCGGAGGACACGTTGACCGCGACGCACACCGACACGCCGCTGGTGGACGTGCCGCTGTCGATCCAGGTGATCCCCGAGAAACTCTTCCAGGATCAAGGCGCGCAGTCGCTGGCGGACGTGGTGCGCAACGCGCCGGGTGTATCCGTGCATCAGGGCGAAGGCAATCGCGACCAGTTCGTGATCCGCGGCGTGTCCACGAAGTCCGACTTCTTCGTCGACGGCCTGCGCGACGACAGCGAGTATTTCCGCGATCTCTACAACGTATCGTCGGTGGACGTGCTGCAGGGGCCGTCCGCGCTGCTGTTCGGGCGCGGCAACGCCGGCGGCGTCATCAACCTGGTGACCAAGCAGGCGCAGCTCCGGCCGGTGCGCCACCTGGATTTCACGACCGGCAGCTTCGGCGAGCTGCGCGGTACGGCGGACTACGACCAGATGCTCGGCGCGAACGCCGCGTTCCGCGTCAACGGCGTCTACGAGAACTCCGGCGGTTTTCGCGAGTATTCCTTCCTGCATCGCTATGGCCTGAATCCGACGCTCGCCTTCGGCCTCGGCACCGACACCCGGCTGTTCGTCGGCGTGCAGGATTTCCACGAGCGGCGCTTTGCTGACCGCGGCATCCCGTCGGCCGGCGGCCGCCCCGCGGACGTCAGCCGCGAGCTGTTCTTCGGTTCGCCCAGCCAGAACGTCGCCAAGGCGCACGTCGACGATCTCAACCTGCGGCTTGAGCACGACTTCAGCGATCGGCTGGAGTTCCGCAACGCGCTGCGCGTCAGCCGCAACAACAAGTACTACCGCAACCTGTTTCCCGGTGGGTCCGTGGCGGCGGATGACACCGTGAAGCTGTCAGGTTACGAACACCACAACGTGCGTCGTACGTATACCGACCAGGCCGAGTTCGCCGGGCGCTTTGACACCGCGGCGCTGAAGCATGAAGTGCTGGTCGGCGCGGACTTCAGCTGGCAGGTGGACGACGACCGGCGCAACAACGCCAACCCGGCCACCTATGCTTCCGCGGTGCCGCTGACGAATCCGACCGTGTCGAACGCGCTGTTCGACATCCCGAGCCGCGACAACCACGTCACCGGCAGGGAATGGGGCCTCTACGCGCAGGATCAGGTGTCGTGGGGTGAGCACTGGAAGGCCATCGGCGGCGTGCGCTGGGACCACTTCTCGCTCAACGGCGTCTATCACGACGTCAACGATCCATCCCAGCCGGCCGCGATCGGCCATCGCAACGACGCGGCGTGGTCCCCGCGCGCGGGCCTCATCTACAAGCCGGTGGAGAACGACTCGCTTTATCTGAGCTACACGCGCACCTTCACGCCGACCGGCGCCAACCTCGCCATCAGCTGCAAGAGTCCCGCGGACTGCGACATCGCGCCGCAGACCGCCAACGGCTATGAGTTCGGCAACAAGCTCGACCTGCTTCAGGATCGGCTTTCGCTGACCGCCGCGGTGTTCCAGCTCGATCTGCAGAACGTTCCGGCGCCTGCGCCCGACGGTTCGGGGAACACGGTGCTCACCGGCGCGCAGCGCATGCGCGGCGTGGAGCTGACCGCCATCGGCCACGTGACGCCGAAGCTCGACGTCTCCGCGACCTACACGTGGATGACGGCCGAGATCACCAAGGCCACGTCCAGCGCCGCGGCCGGTACCCAGGTCCCGCTCGTGCCGCGCAACCAGTTCTCGGTCTGGTCGTCGTATGCGCTGACCGAGCACTGGGGCTTCGGCGGCGGGCTGCGCGGCCAGTCGCGCAGCTTCGCTTCGCTGACCAACGCGGTAGCGCTGCCCGGCTACGTGACGGCGGACGCCATGGCTTACTGGCAAAGCGGCACGCGCGCCGGCGACTGGCGCGTCCAGCTCAACGTCGACAACCTCCTGAACAACTACTACTACGACACCGCGAACGGCGACAACCAGATCATGCCCGGCGCCCCGCTGCGGGTGCTGGCGAGCTTCGGCGTCAACTTCTGAGCGACGAATCCCGCCCCGTCGGCGCCTCGGGGGCCAGCGGGGTTTCGTGGCAACCAGAGGCACCGCCGCGCGACCCTTCTAGCGCAGTGAGCTGCCGCGCAGGTTGAGCGTGTGCACCGCTTCGTGGCCGTCCGCCTGGTCGGCGAAGAACATCTCCAGCGCCCGGTGGATGGAGGGGAAAGCGATCCGCTTCCAGGGGATCTCGGCCTCGGACATGAGCACGGTCTCCTCCGTCTCTTCGGTGGCGTGGCCGTCGCCGGAGTGCGCTCGCGCGCGGTAGACGACGTGGACCTGGCCGATCTGCGGGACGTCGATGAGCGCGAGCAGCGAGCCGATGTCGACGGCTACCCCGGTTTCCTCGAGGGCCTCGCGCGCGGCGCCCTCGACGCAGGTCTCGTCCAGCTCGAGGTAGCCTGACGGGAAGGTCCAGTAGCCCTTGCGGGGTTCGATGGCGCGCCGGCACATGAGCAGGCGCCCCCGCCACAGCGGGATGCAGCCGACGACGACCTTCGGGTTGCGGTAGTGCACCTGTCCGCAGCGTTCGCACACGTCGCGTTCGAAGTGGTCTCCGGGGGGCACCACCCGTTGCAGGCGGCCTCCGCAGTAGGTGCAGAACTTCCTCGGTGGCAGCAACCCCGGCGTCCTTCGGCAGAAACGGCGGACTAGCCTAGCAGAGCGTGCCGGCGACGCCCTGCCGTGCGGCGGCCGCGGCGGCGGCGGGCGAAAGACGTTTAACATGCGCACCCGCGGGGTCGCTGGCTGCGTTGGAAATGGCGGCACGCGCGTTTGTCGCGCTCCGTGGCGGCTCGCGACAGGCTTGGGAGCGAAGGATTGAACGCGACGGCGACAGGCGCACATGCCGCATCGGGCGGCGCGCCGCGCGACGCCACGCGCTGGCGCGTGCTCGCCGTGCTGCTCATCGCGGTGTTCATGTCGCTGGTGTGCGTGAGCATCGTCAACGTCGCGCTGCCCTCCATCCGCGGCGGGCTGCACACGACGCTTGCCGACCTGCAGTGGGTGCTCTCCGGCTACGCCCTGACCTTCGGGGTGGTGCTGGTTCCGGCCGGCCGCGCCGGCGATCTCATGGGCCGGGGCGGCATCTTCGTGCTCGGCGTGGCGCTGTTCACCGCCGCGTCGGTGGCCGCTGGATTCGCGCCCAGCGCCGGCTGGCTCAACGTCGCGCGCTTTGTCCAGGGCTTCGGTTCCGGCTTCCTGGCGCCGCAGGCCATGGGCATGATCCAGCACTATTTCCGCGGCGACGATCGCGGCCGCGCCTTCGGCTTCCTCGGGTCCACGGTGGGCGTTGCGGTGGCCGTCGGCCCGGTCCTGGGAGGCTTCCTGATCAAGCTCGGCGGCTTGGACTGGGGCTGGCGCCTGACTTTCCTCGTCAACGTCCCAGTCGGGGCTCTCGCCACGGTGCTGGCGCTGTGCTGGTTTCCGCGCCCGCTGTTGCACCGCGCGCAGACAGACGCCGGCGCGCGCGTGCCCCATCCGCTGCTGTCGCTGGATCCGGTGGGGTCGGTGCTCGTGGGGCTGGCGGTGCTGGCGGTCCTGTTCCCCTTCGTCGAGTTCCACGCCTCGCTGTGGATCTGGCTGCTGCTGCCCGCCGGGCTCGGGCTGGCCGCCGGATGGGTGGCGTGGGAGCGCTGGTACGCGCGCCGCGGGCAGAGTCCGATGGTCGACCTGCGCATCTTCGCGACCAGCAGCTTTTCCAACGGCACGCTGATCATGGCCCTGTACTTTCTCGGCATGACCAGCGTCTGGGTGCTGGTGGCGCTGTATATGCAGGACGGCCTCGGCATGAGCGCGCTGGAGGCCAGCCTGGTCGGCATTCCGGCGGCGCTGCTGGCCGCATGGTCGGCCAGCTGGGCGGGCGTGCGGGTGGCGGTCTACGGGCGCAAGGTGGTGATCGGCGGACTCGTCATCGGGATCATCGGGCTGCTGTCGAGCACGGTCGTGGTGCTCGCGGAGCACGCGATCGGGACCAGCGTGTGGTGGCTGCTGCTGACGCTGTCCCTGGTCGGCATTGCCCAGGGTTCCGTGATCAGTCCCAACCAGACGCTGACGCTTTCGGAAGTGCCTCTCGATTACGCCGGCAGCTCGGGGGCGATCATGCAGACCGGCCAGCGCATCGGGACCTCGGTCGGCATCGCCGTCATCACCGCCGCCGTGTTCGCCACGTTGCCGCACAACTCGTGGGCGGTGGCGGTGACGCTGGGTTTCCTGAGCATCGCGCTGGTGCTGCTCGTCGCGCTGGCGGTGGCCTTCAAGGACCTGCGCGATCGCGGCGAGGCGCCGCGCGGGCATGCGCCGGTATGCGGCGCGGCGGCGGGCGAAGAGTAGCGCGAGCGGGGTTCGGCGAGAGCCCCGAGCTAGAAGGTCGCGGCGCAGTGTGCGCCGCTGGGCGCCACGCCCGACCCGGCGGCGACCAGCGGCGGCTCGGCGTAGGTGTTGACCGGCGGGCTGTGCATCCAGTCCCACGTGAAGAAGCCGATGGCGGCGATCCAGAACAGCAGGACCAGCAGGCGTGAGTTCATGGTCTCATCCCTCGCGCTTCACAGCCCGAAATGGCGCTTGAGGCGCACGCCGAGGATGGAGCCCATGAAGGCCATCGGCGCCCAGATCCAGCCGTGGATGCTGCCGGTGGAGATGCCGCTCACCATCGCACCGATGTTGCAGCCGAAGGCCAGCCTGGAGCTGTATCCGAGCAGGAAGCCCGCCAGCACGATGATGCCCCACTGCTTCGCCGTGCGATGCCGGTACTTAGAACGCGGACGACCGACGGCGATGATCAGCGCGCCGGCGAGGATGCCGATGTCGGTGATCGAGGTGACGTCGAGGAACACCGACTGCGACAGCGTCATGGCGTTGGTCGGCTCGCTCCAGAAGGCGTTCGTGGCGGGGTTGAACAGGTGCGCCGCGGTGGCCGCCTTGGCCGCCCACAGCCCGAGGCCGTAGACGATGCCCCACGGCTGGCCGGCGATGATGAGGTTGAGGGCCGCGAGCACCGCGAGCAGCAGCGCGCCGATCAGCAGCCGCCGGTTCCACAGCGGCTTGCCGCGGCCGCTCCAGCGCACGACGCCGAAGCCGATGAGCGTGAGGCCCGCCAGCGTGAGCGGCAGCGAGGCCGAGACGCCGAGATGCGACACCATTCCGTAGGTCGGCAGGCTGCCGAGCGCGA
>DASVGQ010000097.1:0-2968 GCA_036379455.1 Nevskiaceae bacterium | reverse complement strand
ACGAGGCGAAGCGCCCGCTGTGGAGCTACCGCTTCTCGATCGTCAACTTCTGGGCGCTCATCTCAGTCTACATGTGGGCCGGTTCACACCACCTGATGTACACGGCGCTGCCGGACTGGGTGCAGTCGGTCGGCATGGCCTTCTCCATCGTGCTGCTGATGCCGAGCTGGGGCTCGGCGGCCAACGGGTTGTTCACCTTCAACGGCGTGTGGCACCAGGTGCGGCGCGATCCGGCCGCGCAGTTCATGGTGCTGGCCCTGGTGTTCTACGCGGCGGCGACCTTCGAAGGCTCGATGATGGCGGTGAAGACCGTCAACTCGCTGTCGCACTACACAGACTGGACCATCGCGCACGTCCACTCGGGCTCGCTCGGCTGGGTGGCGATGATCACCATCGGCTCGCTGTACGCGATGGCGCCGCGGGCGCTGGGCAAGTCGGCGATGTACTCGCACAACGGCATGCAGCTGCACTTCTGGCTGCACCTTGCCGGCACGCTGCTGTACGTGATCGCCATGTGGACGGCCGGCGTGACGGAAGGCGTGATGTGGCGCGCGACGCAGCCTGACGGCACGTTGACCTACTCCTTCCTCGACAGCCTGATCGCCATCAAGCCGTGGTACGTAGTGCGCTGGGGCGGCGGCGTGCTGATCTGGCTGGGCATGTGGGTCATGGCGTGGAACATGTGGCACACGGCGACGGACGCGCGCCATCGCCTCATCCACCCGATCCCGGTGCCGATCCCGGAACCGACTTCCCTGCAGACGCCGGCACCGCTGCCGGCCCACGGCTGAGGTCCCGTCATGGCCTACCGCCACTTCGAATTCTTCGAGAAGCACGTCTGGGCGCTCGGCATCGCCACCGCCGTCATGGTGTCGCTGGGCGGGCTGGCGGAGATCACGCCGCTGTTCATGCAGGCGCAGAAGGTGGAGGCGCCGGCCGGCGTCAAGCCGCGCGATCCGCTGCGCGTCGCCGGCTTCGACACCTACGTCGCAAACGGCTGCTATCTGTGCCACTCGCAGATGATCCGCTCGCTGCGCTTCGAGACGCAGCGCTACGGCCACTATTCCACGGCGCAGGAATCGGTCTACGACCACCCCTTCCAGTGGGGCTCCAAGCGCACCGGCCCGGACCTCGCGCGCATCGGCGGCAAGTACTCGGACGAGTGGCAGCACCTGCACCTCATGGACCCGCGCAGCGTCGTGCCGGAATCCAACATGCCGGCCTACCCATGGCTGGCGAAGAACAGGCTCGACGCCGCCGACATCCAGGCGCGCATGCGCGCGCTGCGCAAGCTGGGACAGCCGTACACGGACGCGGACATCGCCTCCGTGCCAGAGGCGGTGAATGACAAAACCGAGATGGACGCGCTCATCGCCTACCTGCAGGGGCTCGGGATCGACAACGATCCGCCGCATGCCACCGACGCCGCCGCGGCTGAGGGAGGCGCGCCGTGACGCCGCTCTGGGGGCACCTGGTCGGCGTCTTCATCCTGCTGATGATGATCGGCTTTCTGGGCATCTGGGCGTGGGCGTGGCTGCCGCACCACCGGCGCGTCTTCGGCCGCCTCGCGCGGCTGCCGATGGAGGACGCCGAGCGGCCCGTGGACCATGGCATTGCGCCCACCGCCGCGGAGGATCGCCGATGAGCACCGGATGGTCGATCTGGGTCATCTTCCTCGTCGTCTTCAACATGGGGCTGACCTTCTTCCTGCTGCTGTGGGCGCCGCGCGCAAGGATTCCGACCACCGCGGACGGCACCACCGGGCACGTCTGGTCCAGCGGCGCGATCCGCGAGGGGCTGCACCGCCTGCCGCGCTGGTGGATCGTGCTGTCGCTGGGGCTCTACGCGGCCGCCGGTATCTACCTGTACCTCTACCCGGGCTTCGGCGCGCGTGGGGGAGCGCTGGGCTGGACGCAGCACGGCCAGCTCGCGCGCCAGACCGCGGCCAACGACGCGCGGCTCGATCCGCTGCTTGCGGGCTTCGCGCAGCGGGACGTGGCCGAGCTTTCGCGCGATCCCCAGGCGCTGCAGCTCGGCAAGGTCCTGTTCCAGGACAACTGCGCGGCGTGCCACGGTCGGGCCGGCCAGGGCAACCAGCTGCTGGGCGCGCCCGACCTCGCCAGCGGCGCGCGGCTCTACGGTGGCAGCGGCAAGGACCTGGTCACGACGATCACCGACGGCCGCAACGGCGTCATGCCGCCGTGGAGCGCGCTCGGCGCGCAGACCGTCGACAACCTCACGGAGTACGTGCTGGAGATCTCCGGACAGCCGCACGACGCAGGCCGGGCCGCGGCCGCCGCACCGATCTTCAAGTCGACCTGCGCGGCATGTCACGGCGCCGAGGGCAAGGGCAACCAGGCCATCGGCGCCCCGAACCTGACCGATACGGTCTGGCTCTACGGCGGCACGCGGGCGGACATCCACGCAACCATCAGCGGCGGGCGCCAGGGCCACATGCCCAGCTGGAAGGAACGGCTCGACGCGCGCGACATCCACGTGCTCGCGGCCTACGTGTATTCGCTGCCCCATGAGCCGGCCCGCAAACCCTGAGGCGCTGTCGTCTGTACCCTGGTATCGCGTGCCCTTCGCGTGGCTGGCGATCGCCGTGCTCGTCGCGTCCCTCGCGGGCTGCGCGTGGATCATCGTCGTCAGCCTGCAGTACCGGGATGAACCCGTAGCCGCACCGCAGGCGTCGGTGCTCGGTGTACCGGTACAACCGATCTCGGCGCCACCATGACCGCCGCGGCGAACACCGACGTCTGGGCGCGGCCCGTGCTCGCGGCGCAGATCCTGCAGCCGCTTGCCAACCAACGGGCGCGCATCGGCCTGGCCATCCCGGCGCTGGCCGACCCGATGCAGGTGATCGCGCTCGAACGCACGCTGCAGGCGCTGCCCGGCGTCGTGCGCATCGGCTTCGACGTCGCCGCGCTGCGCGCGCGCCTGACGCTCGACACCGCCGCGCTGTCCA
>DASVGQ010000096.1:0-2328 GCA_036379455.1 Nevskiaceae bacterium | reverse complement strand
CCCCATGCATCACATGTACGGCCTCGAGACCTCGGTGATCCTGCCGCTCGTGACCCTGCACAGCGTCGTCGAAAGCCGGCCGGCGTTCCCGCAGGACGTGCGGACCGCGCTCGAGAGCGTCGACGCCCCGCGCGTGCTCGTTACGGCGCCGGTGCACCTGCGGGCATTGCTCCAGGCGCGCACGCAGCTGCCGCCGCTGCACGCCATCATTTCGGCGACCGCGCCGCTGTCATGGGAAACCGCCCGGCTCGCGGAACAGCGCTTTCAGACGCAGGTACTGGAGATCTACGGGTGCACGGAGGCCGGCAGCGTCGCCAGCCGCCACACCGTGGCCGGCGCGTCCTGGCGGCCGCTGGAGACCATGCGCATCGAAACCGGCCCGGGCGCGTGCCGCGTCATCGCGCCCCACCTGGCGGCGCCGGTCGCGCTGCACGACCTGCTGGAGGACGACGGCAAGGGAGGATTCCTCCTGCGCGGGCGGGACGGCGATATCGTCAAGGTCGGCGGCAAACGCGCCTCGCTGGCCACGCTCACGCAGTGCCTGCTGGAGATTCCGGGCGTGGACGACGGCGTCGTGTTCCAGCCGCGGCAGCGACGCACGGCCGCGATCGCGCGTCGCCTGGCGGCCTTCGTCGTCGCGCCGCGGCTGCGCACGCCCGACATCCTCGTCGCGCTGAGCCAGCGCGTGGATCCGGTATTCTTGCCGCGCCCGCTGCGCAAGATCGAGTGTCTTCCCCGCAACGCCACCGGCAAGCTGCCGCGCCAGCTGCTCGAGCAGATGCTGCGCCGTGGCTGAGCACACGCTGCGGGCCGAGCTGCAAGTCGCCGCTGACCATCCCTGCCTGCCCGGCCATTTCCCCGGCCGACCGCTGGTCCCGGCCGTCCTGCTCCTCCAACGCGTGGCGGAAGCGGCCGCGCCTTCGCTGCCCGCCTGCCGCCTCACGCGCGTGGCGCGCGCCAAGTTCCTCCGGCCGGTGACGCCGGACCAGGTGCTCGTGCTGTCGCTCAGCGTCGACGCTGACCGTCGCCGCGTGCGCTTCAACTGCTCGTCCGGCGACAAGCTCGTCGCCCGCGGCGAGCTCCACTTCGTCGAGCGCCGCGATGCGCGCTGAGGTGCCGCCGGTGGCGCCGCCGCGCTGGAAGCAGGTGCACGAACGCAGCTCACCCGCCATGCTGGCGACCATCGTGTGGATCGCGCTGCACCTCGGCCGCGGCGTGGCGCGCGCGCTGCTCGTACCGATCGTGCTGTACTTCCAGCTCACCGGTGCGGGCGTGCGGCGATCCGCGCGCTACTTCCTCAGCGCCGCGCTGGGCCGGCCGGCACGTTCCGGTGAGGTATTCCGCAACCTCTACGTGTTCGCCGCCTGCATGCTGGATCGGGTATTCCTGCTGTCGGGACGAAGCGACCAGATCCGCATCCAGCGGCACGCCGACCCCGATGTCCTCGAGCAGCTCGCCGCCGGGAGCGCGCTCATGGTCACCGCGCACCTCGGCAGCGCCGAGGTCCTGCGCGCGTTCGGAGCCCACCGCCACCAGCTGCGCCTGCGCCTGGTCATGGACCGACGACACGGCGCCATGACCACCCGCGTCATGCAGGGGCTTGACCCCTCGTTGGGTCACGCCATCATCGACAGCCGCGGCGGGCCGGCCGTGGCGCTGGCCATCCAGCAGGCGCTGGATGACGGCGAAGTCGTGGGGCTCATGGCCGACCGCACCACGCTCCAGGACCCCGGGCTTCCGATTCCCTTCCTCGGCCGCAGCGCGCGCCTGCCGTGCGCGCCATGGCGCTGGGCGGCGGCGCTGGGCGTGCCGGTCGTGCTGTGCTTCGGCCTGTACCGCGGCGGCCGGTGCTACGACCTGTATCTGGAAACCTTCAGCAACCGGCGCGCCCCGATTGCGCGCGCCCAGCGCGCTGCGTACGTCGCAGACTGCGTGGCGCGCTACGGCGCCCGACTCGAGCACTACGCGCGCCTCGCACCTTTCAACTGGTTCAATTTCTATGACTTCTGGGCGGATGCAGCCGCTGGGAATTAGCGCCTTCACGGTGACCTCCGCGCTCGGGCACGGGTGCGCCGCGCACCTCGAAGCGCTGCTCGCCGGACGCTCCGGCCTGCGGCCCTGCGCCTTCGAGGACTGCGACCTGGCTACCTGGACGGGGACGGTCGACGGGCTCGAGGTCCCGCTCTCGGGACGTCTCGCGGAATGGGACTGTCGCAACAACCGGCTGGCAGAAGTCGGACTGTCGCAGGACGGCCTCACGGACGCCGTCGCGCGCGTGCGGAAACGCTACGGCGCGGAGCGCATCGCGGTCTGCATGGCCACCAGCAC
>DASVGQ010000095.1:0-36456 GCA_036379455.1 Nevskiaceae bacterium | reverse complement strand
CGAACAGCGAGGAATCGCAGCAGGCCCCAATAAGCACGACTCGCTTCGACGCCGCGGGCTGCCTGCGGGACGCAACCCCAGGTGAGTTGCCGCGCTCTGCAGAGCGCCGCTTTGCGCGGCGACGAACGCGCAGTGGGAGTGGGCGTCGCGAGCCGCAGCGGGCCGCGGTGCGAAACGACGACCGCTGACTCAGCGCACCCGCCCGGGCACGAACAGGCGTTCGTATTCGTCGATAGCGTAGCGATCCGTCATCCCTGCGATGTAGTCGGCGACCACCCGCGCCCGTCCGCGCCGCCCACGCGCCGCCTCGCGTTTCGCTGCGCCCTCCGCAAACGCCGGCGGCATGAGCGCCGGGTCGTTCATCATCACGTCGAACAGCGCGCGGATCGTGCGCTGCGCCTTGGCCATGATGCGGTGCACCTCGTGATGCTGATAGAGGCGGCGGTTGAGGAAGCGCTTCAGCTCGAGATTGTCACGCGCCAGCGTTCCGCTGAAACGGATGAATGGCGCCGGCGCGGCGCGCACCGCGTCGACGTCGGCAGGGCGCGCGGCCTGCAGCGCAGTCTCGCTGGTGCGGGTCAGGTCCAGCACCAGCTCGTTGATCATGCGCCGGACGGTTTCGTGCCGCTGCTGCCGCTCGCTGGCGTCGGGCCAGCGGGCTAGCACAGCGTCGTGGTGGCGTGCGAACAGCGCGACATCGCGCAGTTCCGTGATCGTGATCAGCCCGGCGCGCAGCCCGTCGTCGACATCATGATTGTTGTAGGCGATCTCGTCGGCGATGTTCGCCAGCTGGGCTTCCAGGCCGGGCTGGTGGTGCTGCAGGAAACGTTCGCCGAGCGCGCCGATGCGTCGGGCGTTCGCTTCCGAACAGTGCTTGAGGATGCCCTCCCGCGTCTCGAAGCTGAGGTTGAGCCCGGGAAACGCGGCGTACTTGTCTTCCAGCAGATCGACCACGCGCAGCGACTGGAAGTTGTGCTCGAAGCCGCCGTAATCGTGCATGCACTCGTTCAGCGCGTCCTGTCCGGCGTGGCCGAAGGGCGTATGTCCCAGGTCGTGCGCGAGGCAGATGGCCTCGATCAAGTCCTCTTCGAGATGCAGCGACCGTGCCACCGTGCGCGCGATCTGCGCGACCTCCAGCGAGTGCGTCAGGCGCGTGCGGAACAGATCGCCCTCGTGGTTGATGAAAACCTGCGTCTTGTACTCGAGCCGCCGGAAGGCGGTGGAGTGGATGACGCGGTCACGGTCGCGCTGGTAATCGGTGCGCAGCGCCGGCGCCTCCTCGGGAAACCGCCGGCCCCGGCTGCGCTCCGGATGACAGGCCCACGGCGCGAGCGTCATGTCGCCGCCACGCGGTTCGCGCAGAAGGACTCCAGAGTCGCGCCCAGCGCCGCGCGGTCGAAGTCCTCCGTCACCACGGCCCGTCCGATCGCGCGCAGCAGGATCAGCCGCAGGCGACCGCTGCGCACCTTCTTGTCGTGCGCCATGAGCGCATGAAAATCCGCCGGCCGCATCCCCTCCGGCGGCCGCGTCGGCAGGTCGAGGAGGGTCAGGAGACCCTGCACGCGCGCGACCTCCGCTCCGTCGATCCAGCCCATGCGCGCCGACAGGTCCGCGGCCATGCACAGGCCGACCGCCACCGCCTCGCCGTGCAGCCATGCCCCGTATCCGCTCCACGTCTCGATCGCGTGGGCGAACGTATGCCCGAGATTCAGCAGCGCGCGTTGACCGGCCTCCCGCTCGTCGCGCGCAACGACCGCCGCCTTCATCTCGCAGCAGCGGCGGATGGCATCCGCCAGCGGCCCGGCATCCAGAGTCTTCAGGCGCGCGGCGTGCTGCTCGAGCCACGCGAGAAACGCGGCGTCGCCCAGCAGCCCGTACTTGACGACCTCCGCCATGCCGGCAGCGAACTCCCGCGGCGGCAGGGTCGACAGCGTGTCCGTATCCGCGATCACCGCGTCCGGCTGATGAAAAGCGCCGATCATGTTCTTGCCGAGCCGATGGTTGACGCCGGTCTTGCCGCCCACCGAGGAATCCACCTGCGCCAGCAGCGTGGTCGGGACCTGCACGAAGTGGATGCCGCGCTGATAGATGGCGGCGACAAAGCCGGTGATGTCGCCGACCACTCCGCCGCCCAGCGCCACCAGCACGCCGTCACGCGGGAAGCGGGCGGCCATCAGCTCGTCGAGCAGGTGCGCGACGGTGTCCATCTGCTTGGACGCCTCACCCGCCGGCAGCACGGTGGCCGGGGCGGGCACCGCCTCCGGAGTAACGCCAAGCGCGGCACCCAGCCGCGCCAGATACAGCGGCGCAACGTGGTTGTCGGTCACGATGCGGCGCGGACGCGAACCCAAGAAGCCATAGCTGGACGGCGAAGCGAGAAGCCGTTGGCCGATCAGGATCGGATAGCTCCGGTTGCCGAGCTCCACCTGGACAGCGGCATTCACGACTTCACCGGACACGGCAGCGAGCGCTCGTCGACCTCGAGCTGCGCGATGTCGCGCAGGATCTCCACTGCCACCGCCCGCGCACTCTGGCGGTGCACGTGGACGACGAGGTCCGCGATCTCGCGATAAAGCGGCTCGCGTTCCTCCCACAGGCGCTGCAGCGTCTGCCGCCGATCGCCTTCCGCCAGCAGCGGCCGGTGGCGGCTGTGCGACGTACGCTCGAACTGCGCACGCACGCTCGCGCGCAGATAGACCACAAGGCCGCGAGCCGCCAGCACGCGGCGATTCCCGGGATCGAGCACCGCGCCGCCGCCGGTCGCCAGCACGATGCCGCGACGCGCACTGAGCTCCTGGATGATCTTCCGCTCTCGACGACGGAAACCCTCTTCGCCCTCGCGCTCGAAGATGTAGGGAATGTCGACGCCGGTGCGAGCCTCGATCTCGCGGTCGCTGTCGACGAATTCCCGCGCCGAAGCGTTCGCAAGCTGGCGTCCGACCGTGGTCTTGCCGGAGCCCATCGGCCCGACGAGGAAGATGTTTTCCCCTGCGATCACCATCGCGGCGCGGCGGCTGCCGTCCCCATGCGTATGTGCACGCAGTATAGGAGACGGCGACTCGCGCGCAGGGTCAGTCGTCCGGGTTGAGCGTCAGCGCCTTGTTGATGATCTTCGGAGTCGTGAAGATCAGCAGCTCCGTGCGGTTGTTCGTGATGCCCTGCATCTTGAACAGGAATCCGAGCAGCGGGAGGTCGCCGAGCAGCGGCACCTTGCTGGTATTGGTGTTCTTGGTGTCCTCGTAGATGCCGCCGAGCACTACCGTCTGTCCGTCGTTCACCAGCACCTGCGTCGTCACGCGGCGTGTGTCGATCGACGGCACGCTGCCGCCCTGGCCGGTCGGCACGATGTCGCCCACGTTGTCGCGACGGACCGCCAGATCCATGATGATCCGGCCATCCGGCGTGATCTGTGGCGTGACGGTCAGGCTCATCACCGCCTTCTTGAAGGTGACGGAAGTCGCGCCACTGCTGGCGGATTCCTGATAGGGAATCTCGACGCCCTGCTCGATCGAGGCTTCCTTGGCGTTGGCGGTGATCACGCGCGGGCTCGACACCACCTCGCCCATCCCTTCCGCCTGCAGCGCCTGCAGCTCGAGATCCACGAGGAAGTGCTTGCCGAGCAACGCCACTGCAAGGCTGCCAGGGGTGGCAGCATTCGGCACCATGTTGACGTTGTAACGGTCGAGAAGGCCCGTGGATGCAAAGCGGCTGCTATCACGCGGGCCGCCAGCATTGGCGATCGCATCCGCAGCGGTGGCGGAACCGGACGTCGTCAGCAGGTTGTTGCTGCCCATGCTGCCGATGGCCGTGATGCCGAACTGCGTGCCGATCTGGCGATCAAAATTGCTGTTGGCCAGCACGATGCGCGACTCGATCTGCACCTGGCGCACCGGCACGTCCAGCCGCTGGATAAGGTTGCGGATATCCGCCAGCTTATCGAGCGTGTCGAGCACCAGCAGCGTGTTCGTCCGTTCGTCAACGGTCACCCGGCCGCGCTCACCGAGGAAGGAATTCTTGTCGGACTTCAGAAGCTTGGCGATGTCCGCGGCCTTGGCATAGTTCACCTGCATCAGCTCGGAGTGGAGCGGCGCCAGCTCGACGGTCTGCCGTTGGGACTCCAGCTCGACCTTCCTGCGCTCCGCCAGCTCCTGCAGCGGCGCCACGAAGATCACGTTGCCGACGTGCCGCTGCCCGAGCCCTTTGGACTGCAGGATGATGGCCAACGCCTGATCCCACGGCACGTCGTCGAGCCGGATGGCGATGTCACCCTTGACGGCATCCGACACCACCATGTTCACGCCGGCCACGTCCGCGATGATCTGCAGCAGCGCGCGGATGTCGACCTTCTGGAAATCCAGCGTGATCTTCTTGCCCGTGTACTGCGGGTGCTCGCGCTGCCGCGCCTCCTGCTGCTGCTGCGTCAGCGGTTGCAGGGCAATGACGAACTGGTTGTCGGTCTGGAACGACAGCTGCTGGAAGTTGCTGTCGCTGACCGGTGTCACGATGACATCGATCCCGCCACGGTCGCGACGCGTATCGATGTATTTGACGGGCGTGGCGAAGTCCAGCACGTCCAGGCGCTTGATGAGGTCATCCGGCGCGGTGGTATGTGCAAAGCGGGCGACGATCTTGCCGCCCTCCTGCTGCACGTCGACCTGTGTGTTCGGATCATCCAGATCGACGATCACGCGCCCCTCGCCGCCCTCGCCGCGACGGAAGTCGATCTTGCTGATGGTGTGGACCCCCGCCAAGCGCGAAGCGACGGTCGGAGCGGCGGCCGGCGCGGCCGCCGGCATCGTCGACACCGCTTCGGCGCTGCCGAGATCCACCATGACGTCGTCGCCTTCGGCGCGGATCGAGTACGGCACCATGTGGCTCAGATCGAACACCACCCGCGTACGGTCTTCAGTTGCCACCGCCGCATAGGCGCGCAGCACGCCGACATCGAAGGTCTGGTAGTAGTTTCCGTGGCCGAGCCCGGTGTGGGGCAGATCGATCGCCACGCGTGCGGGTTCCCGCACCGTGAAACTGCCCGGCTCCTGCGGAGCGGGGCCCGACAAGTGCAGCCGGACGAGCACGCGCTCGCCGCTCACGCGCGAGACGTCGACGGATTCCAGCGTGCGGACCGGCGAATCTGCGGCCCGCACGGCGCCCGTGAAGGACGCGTTGAGCCCAAGGCCGGCAACCAGAACCAAGGCTGCCGTCCAACGCCGTCGGCCTGGCGACCGCAGCATCCGGATTGGGTTGGACATGTTCAGGTTACTCCCAGAAGTCTGATGCGCTTCACTCGACCAACGAAAGCTTGGCCGGCTTGCGCTGCCAGCCGCCAAAACCGTTCGGAACGATCTCGCTGAGATCGACCTGCGTGGACGTGATCTTCACGACGCGGCCGAACTGCTGCCCCATGTAATCCCCGACGCTCACGCGGTGCACCACTCCATCCGGTGCGGAAACCATCGCGTACTGCACATCGTTGAAGCTGAGTGTCCCCACCATGTGCAAGGCGTCCAGCGGATATTGCTCCAGCGCCTGCCGCGGCCGGTTGAAATCCGGGTGGACGGTACTATCGGCCGCCACGGTCGGAGCCTTCGCCTGGTCATCGTTTCCGGCAGGAACAAACGGGTCCCGGCGGTCCTTCTGCTCGTAGGTGAACGGCACGTAGGGCGTCATCTGCGGGATCGCGGCGATCTTCGTGACCTTCTGTGCGCGCGCCTTGGCCACGAAGCTGCGCAGGTCATTCATGTTGTCGCTGCAGCCGGCAAGCACCAGTGCCAATCCCGCCACCAGCGCACCGCGCAGCAGAAATCGCGTGCTCATTTGCGCTTCCCCGGCTTCTTCTGCTTGGCTGCGGCCTGTTCATCGCTGACGTAGCGGTAGGTCTTAGCCGACGCGCTCATCCGCAGCTCATCCGGTGGCGCCTTTCCGCCCACCGGCTTGATGTCCACCGAATCGATGGTCACGATGCGCGGCAGCGCCGCCACCGAGCTCACGAAGTTCGCCATCTGCTCATAGGTGCCGGTGACCACGATGTGGTTCGGCACGATGGCGTAGAAGCCCTTGTCCGTTTCCGCGTTAGGCTGGAACAACTCCTCGCGCAAGCCGGCGGCAACGCGCGCCTGGGATATGTCGTTGAGCAGGTTCGCGATCTCGCTCTCGCCCGGCAGCTGCTGCAGCATGGCGCCGAAGTCGTGCTTCATCTGGTCGAGCTGCTTCTTGTAGGCATCCAGCGCCGAGGCCTTGGCGGCCTTCTGCTCGAACTCCTGCTTGAGCGTGCGCTCGCGCTGCTGCGCGCTGTCGAGCGTAGCCACGCCGGGAGACCACTGGAAGTAGTAGGCCGCCACCAGAATGGCCGCCGCGGCGAGGATGCAGAAGAAGTAGTAGATCCACTGGGACCACGAACCGGGGTTGTTCCAGTCTAGGCCCTGCAGCTCATCCCACGCGGCCTGCAGGTCGATCTTCTTCACGACTTGCCTCCTGCGGCTGCGCTGGCGACGGTCCCGGCGGCCTTCTGCTGCGGCCGGGCGACGTCGACGACCAGCGTGAAGTCAGAATGCCGCTGGCTCTGTGACTCGGTGGTCTTGATGACGACCAGCCGCGGGTTGCTGAACCACGGGCTCGCGTCGAGGTTTTTCATGTATGCCGACACGCGCCCGTTGGACTGCGCAACGCCGGTGAAGGTGACCTTGCCGCGATCCTCCTTGATCGACTTGAGGTACACGCCGGTCGGCAGCGTGTTCACCACCTCATCGAAGAAGTGCACGGTCGCCGAGCGGTCCTGCTGCAGCGTTTCGATGACGTGCATGCGTGCAAGCAGGTTGTCGCGCACCTTGTTGAGATCCTTGATCTCCGCGATCTCGCGATCCGTCTGCTTGATCTGCTGCTGGAGATAGGTGTTGCGCGCGTTCTGGTTGCGGATGCGGATGTTGATGAAACTCGCCACCGCAATCGCGATGATCAGCGCGACGAGAGCCGTGCCGACCACCATGGAGATGAATTCCTTCTTGCGTCGCACGCGGCGCTCGGCGCGCCAGTCCAGAAGGTTGATCTGAGTCGTCACTTCACGCCACCCGCGCTAGCGCCGTTCATCGAAGGCCCGCATTGCAAGGCCGGCCGCCAGCAACAGCGCGGGACCCTCGTCGCGCACCTGCTTGGCCCGCGCGCGGCCCGAAACCTTGACCTTGGCGAAGGGCTCGGCGACCTTCGCCTTCAACTGCAGACGATCGCTGATCGCCTCGGCGATCCCCGGCAGCCGGGCGCTACCACCCGCGAGCAGCAGATCGTCCACCGTATGGCGTGCCGTTCTCGACCCGGCGGAAAAATATTGCATGGCCCGCTGGATCTGCTGCGCCAGATCGTCGTAGAAATGCGGCAGCAGCTCTTCCATGTACGCCGGCGGCAGTTCACCAGCGAGCTTCGCCTTCTCGGCCTCGTCCGGCTTCATCTCGAAGTGCCGCGCAATCTCCTCGGTCAGCTGGTTGCCGCCGAAGTTCTGATCATGTGCGTAGACGTGACGCAGGTTGTCGAGCACCAGCATCGATGACGTAGTGGCGCCGACGTCGACCAGGGCTACCGTGCGACCCTGGCCACCGTCCGGCAGCTGGTCCAGCAGCAGATGGCAGGCGCCTTCGAGCGCGTAGGTCTCGATATCAACGACCCGCGCCTGCAGCCCGGCCAGCTCGATCGCGGCGACGCGCGCCTCGACGTGCTCCTTGCGACAGGCAACCAGCAGGACGTCGACGCTGGTGTCATCGTCGGCGGTCGTTCCGACCGGCACGAAGTCCAGCTGCACCTCATCGAGCGGAAACGCGATGTGTTGGTCGGCCTCGGCACGGATCTGATCTTCCATATCCTGATCGCGCAGGCCCGCGGCAAGGCTGATGTGCTTGTCGATCACCAAGGTGCCCGGCACCGCCACGGCGCCGTGCCGCGCCCGCGTGCCGGCGCGCGCGACCGCGCGACGCACCGCCTCACCGACTGGCTCCACGTCGGCGATCTGGCCGTCGTCGGAGACCATGCCGGCAGGCAGTGGTTCGATGGCACACGCGTTCACGCTGTAACCACGCGCGCCGCGCCCGAGCTCAAGCACCTTGACGGCGCTAGAACCGATATCCACACCGAGCAGCGCCGGCGCCCTCACGCCGAGCAGCGGACCAAGCCGACCCATCCCTTGAACGCCCCCCAAGCGGTTCGCATCCGGGGTCCGCATGATCATGACCCCCGATTCGGGTTAATATAGCCTAATTCATTGTTAGTGCAACTGTAACTTGTCGGTCCAAGCCTTTGAGACTGCCGACAATCCGTCACGTCGCACTTCCCCTCGACAAGCGCAGTCCACACGTCATCGCGGGCGTCAAACAGGCCTTGAAAGTTCTCGCGCGTCTCGTCACAGGGCTCGTCGTCGTTGGCGCCCTTGCCGCCGCCGGTGGGTGGTTGGCCTACCGGACCGCGCTGCAACGTTACGGCAGCGATCTGCCGTCGGTCGCGGATCTCCCCGAGATCCAGCGTGGCGGTCCGCTGCGTATCTATACGGCCGACGGCAAGCTCATGGGCCAATTCGGGACCGAGCTGCGCAAGCCGCTGCGCTTCGAGCAGATTCCCGACACGGTATGGCGTGCGTTTCTCGCTGCCGAAGACAGCGATTTCTTCAACCATGGAGCGGTGGACGTCTCGGGACTGCTGCGCGCCGCCTTCGTCGTGCTGACGACCGGCGAAAAGAAGCAGGGTGGCTCGACCATCACGATGCAGCTTGCCCGCGGACAATTCCTGTCGCGTGAAAAGACCTACGAACGCAAGATCAAGGAGATCCTGCTCGCACGACGCATCGAGCAGCAGTTCCCCAAAACGCAGATCTTGACGATGTACCTCAACCGGGTGTTCCTTGGCAACCATGCCTACGGCGTCGCCGCGGCCGCCTACGTCTACTACGGCAAAGCGGTCGACCAGCTGGATCTCGGCGAAGCCGCGACGCTCGCCGGGCTGCCCAAGGCGCCCTCGACCGACAACCCCGTCGCGAGCCCGCAGCGCGCACGCGCGCGGCGCAACTACGTGCTGGGTCGCATGTACGCACTCGGATGGATCACCGACGCCGCCTATCGCCGTGCGCTCGGCCAGCCCGTCATCACCCACCTGCACGTGGTCCAACCGGAAGTCACCGCCGGCTATGCGGCGGAGTTGGTGCGAGCGCAGCTCGTTGCCCGCTACGGGCCCGAGATCTACACCGCGGGCGACAAGGTCGTCACCACCCTTCGTTCCGGGGATCAGGAAGCCGCCGTTCGCGCGCTGCGCGCCGGACTGCTGACCTACACGCGGCGGCATGGCTACGACGGCCCCGAAGCACACCTGACGCCTGCGCTCACGCAGAAGCTCGGACGCGACCCCGCCGACGCCGACGTGCTCGAGGCGCTCGAAGACTATTCGCCGATCGGCGGGCTGGTGCCGGCAGCGGTCGTGCGCTTCGATCCGGGTGCTCTCGTCGTGCGCACGGCAACGGACACGTTGACCCTCCCCGCGGCAGCCTTTGCCTGGGCGAAGCTTTCCGCCCGCCGCCCCCTGCATCCCGGGGACATCGTGCGCGTCGAGCAGGGCGGCGCGGGCGGGTGGCAGCTCGCGGAGGTGCCGCAGGTACAGGGCGCGCTCGTTGCGTTGGATCCCGTCGACGGCGCCATCCGGGCCATGGTCGGCGGCTTCGACTTCGCGGCGAACAACTTCAACCGCGCCACGCAGGCCCAGCGACAGGTCGGCAGCGGCTTCAAGCCGTACCTCTACGCCGCGGCGCTCGCCAAAGGCTACACGCCGGCGTCCGTGTTCCTCGACGCGCCGATCGTCACGTCGGCGAGCGGGAACCAGGAATCCTGGCGCCCCCTGAACGATGACGGCACCTTCAGCGGCCCGACTCGCATGCGCTACGCGCTGCAGCACTCCATCAACCTCGTGTCGATCCGCATCCTGCGGGCGGTAGGGGTTGGCGCCATGCGTGCATTCGTGGCGCCAAGGTTCGGAATCCCTATCGACCGCATCCCGCAAAACTTGACGGCCGCACTCGGCACTGCGTCGCTGACGCCACTCGAGCAGGCGCGCGGCTACGCCGTATTCGCCAACGGCGGCTTTCTGGTCAATCCCTACCTGATCCAGAGCGTCCATGCCCGGGACGGGCAGGAATTGTTCCAGGCCAGGCCGGTCCACGCCTGCGGCCGATGCGTCGATACGAGCTCGCCTGTTTCGCTGGACCCCGACGCGGCGCTCGACGTCCCCGACAAGCCGGCGGCCCTCATGCCCGCCACTGCCACCACCTTGTCCACCGACGACGGCGGAAATGCCCCGCGGACCTTGTCACCCGTCACCAGCTATCTCATGAACAGCATGCTGCACAGCGTCATGACGGCCGGTACCGGCAGCGCCACACGCGCGCTCGGACGCACGGATCTCGGCGGCAAGACGGGAACCACCAACGACTATACCGACGCCTGGTTCAACGGCTTCAGCCCTTCGCTGGTGTCCATCGTGTGGGTCGGCTTCGACCAGCCGCGTACGCTCGGACGGCGCGAGTTCGGCGCGCAGGTCGCGCTGCCGATCTGGATGGACTTCATGAAGCAGGCGCTCGCCGGCGTGCCCGATCAACCGCCGATACAACCACCGGGCATCGCAAGCATCTCGATCGACCCCACCACGGGTGACCGGGTAGTGCCGGGAAGTTCCGGCTCCATGCAGGAGCTGGTGCAATCCGATCGCGTCCCGCCGCTCACCGCAGGAAACGACGCGCCGGCAGTCGCGCCAACGCAGCTGCTTTACTGAGCCGCTAAGGCTCCGCGCGCCGAAAGACAGTCCCGCATGGCACGGAAATCCCGCAGTTCAGCCGATCGACGGCTGGTCGCCGAGACGGCGCGCATCCTCTGCGAGGAAGCCATGGTCGATTATCGCCTGGCAAAGCAGAAGGCCGTCGCACGGCTTGGCCTCCCGACGCGCGGGACCCCGTTGCCCGACAATCTGGAAGTGCGCGACGCTGTCGTCGCCTACCAGCGGATCTACGGAGGGCCCGCCTACGAAGCGCGCCTGCGCCGCCTGCGCCTTGCGGCCACGAAGGCCATGCGTCTGCTGGCGGAATTCGATCCGCGGCTGGTAGGGCCGGTCATCAGCGGCGCCGTGACGATGACGCACCACGTCCAGCTTCAGGCTTATGCGTCAACCGCCGAACGTGTCGATGTGTTCCTGCACAATCAGGGCATCGCGTGCGAAGCGGATGACCGCGATTACCGGTTTGCCGACGGGCAGACCCGGCGTATCCCCTTGGTGCGTTTCGCATGGCGGGATGTCGACATCGACGTCGCGGTGTTCGATCCCGACCAGCGCTCGCGGCCGCCGCTGTCCCCCGTCGACGGTCGCCCCGAACAAGGGTTGGATCTTGATCAGGTGATGGCGCTACTTGACGGCCGGAGCGATGGCACCACCCGACGCAGGCGCCCTGCCGATCCCGCCGCGCGTGAGGAACGATCGGCACTCACGCGCGACGAACGTTAGGCGGGACCGGAGCCTTCCCGAAAAAAGGGAGGGCTCGCGCGGCCCCGATCCAATTCAGCGTTGCCCGACCGCCTTGTAATCGCGCTTGGCCGCGCCGACGTATACCTGTCGCGGGCGCCCGATGACGCTGGTCGGATCAGCCACCATTTCCATCCAGTTCGCGACCCAGCCCACGGTCCGTGCAACGGCAAACATCGGCGTGAACATGTTCACCGGGATACCCAGTGCCTTGTAGATGATTCCCGAGTAGAAATCGACGTTCGGGTAGAGCTTGTGCTGGATGAAGTAATCGTCCGAAAGGGCGATTTCCTCGAGCTTCATCGCCAGCTCCAGCAGCGGATCGTTGCTATCGCCCACCCTTTCCAGTACCTGGTGCGAGTACCCGCGAATGATCTTGGCGCGCGGGTCGAAGTTCTTGTAGACGCGATGGCCGAAGCCCATCAGGCGGATGTGGGAATCCTTCGCCTTCACCTTCGCGAGGAAAGCCGGGATGTTCTTTGCATCCCCGATCTCGCCGAGCATCTTCAGCACGGCTTCGTTGGCGCCGCCGTGCGCTGGCCCCCACAACGCGGCGATTCCTGATGCAATGGCGGCGTAGGGATTGCAGCCGGTGGACCCCGCAAGGCGCACCGTGGAGGTTGAGGCGTTCTGTTCATGATCGGCGTGCAGCATGAACAGCACGTCCAGGGTCTTCGCCGCGATCGGATCGACCTGGTAGGGTTCGGTCGGCACCGCGAACATCATGTTCAGCAAGTTGGAGCAGTAATCCAGATCGTTGCGCGGGTAGATGAACGGCTGCCCGAAGTACTTCTTGTAGGCCGCCGCGGCGATCGTCGGAATCTTGGCGATCATGCGGTGCGCGAAGATCTCGCGCTGGCGCGGATCACGCGTGTCCGTCGTGTCGTGATAGAAGGCCGAAAGCGACCCGACGATGCTCGTCATGATCGCCATGGGGTGCGCGTCGTAATGGAAGCCGTCGAGGAACCGTCGCACCGACTGATTGAGCATCGTGTGCATGCGAATGGAGTGGTCGAAGTCCTTGAGCTGCGGCGCGCTCGGCAACTCGCCGTGCAACAGCAGGTAGGCGACCTCGATGAACGAAGAATGCTCGGCGAGCTGCTCGATCGGATACCCGCGGTAGAGCAGGACTCCCTCTTCACCGTTGATGAAGGTGATGGCGCTGTTGCACGAGCACGTCGCCTTGAAGCCGGGGTCGTAGGAGAAGATTCCAAGCTGTCGGTAGATCTTCCGGACGTCTACCCCCGGTGCGCCCAAGGTCCCCGTCACCAGCGGCAGGTCAACCTTCTCGCCAGTCTCGTTATTGACCAAGCTGTAGGTGGGGTTCGTCATGGATTCGTTCTCCGTCAGTAGTTTCGCTTCAAGCCTCTCGCAACGCGCGCAGTCGAAATCGCAGCACCCGCTGCGACCGTGAAGTCGTGCATCAGCATGGGGCACACGCAGCGCAAGAACCGGCGCCCAGCAGGGCGCAACCGCGTCTTGCGGAGCGGCCCGATGCTGCGTTTGCGCATCGGATTATAACGCCCGCTATCGCTGGAAACGCCGCAGTGTCGCGCCGACCCGCGCCCGCTGCGGGAAGCTCAGCTCGCGTAGCGCTTGCGGAAGCGCTCCACGCGACCGCCGGTTCCGGTTACTTTCTGCTTGCCCGTATAGAACGGGTGGCACTTGGAGCAGACTTCGATCTGCAGGTCGTGACCCGCGGTGGAACGCGTCTCGAAGTGGTTGCCGCAGCTGCAGGTCACCGTGATCTTCGAGTATTCGGGATGTATTCCAGGTTTCATGTTGAGCTCTTCCGCGACACGCGCCGCAATCGACCGCCATCAAGGACGTAGCCGGCCATTTTAAGACGCGAATACCCGACGCAGCAAGGAGGGCATGGCGCCTCGCCGCGCCCACCCAGCGGAGTCAGGCTCGGCAAATTCCACTATGATCTGGCCGCGATTGCGCGCCCGGATGGTGAGCTCCGTTCGCGCTCGCTGTGTCAGGGATCTCGGGCCGGCGCATCGGGTAAAGCCGTGTCACCAATGCATGGCAAAGTTGGAAGAACGCGACGAGCGGTTTCCGAATACAGCGGAGGATTGGAACGATGGCCCAGACCGATGCACAGGCAGCGATGATCCCGACCCGTACCGACATCGTGATCGTGGGGAGCGGCATCAATAGCCTCGTCGCCGCGGCGACGCTCGGACTCGCGGGGCGTGAAGTCACGATCGTCGAGCGCTCGCCGGTCATGGGCGGCTTCATCGCATCCGGCGAGGTCACGCGACCCGGCTTCATCCACGACCTCTACTCGTCGTGGCATCCGCTGTTCATGGCCGGCGGCTCCTACGCAAGACTGGGCCCGGAGCTGACGGCTCGCGGGTTGCGCTACGCCAACAGCGACGACGCGGTGTGCGCGGCTATCTCACCCGACGCCCCGGAACGCGGCGCGGCGATTGCGTACCGCGACCCGAAACGCACGATCACCGGCTTTTCGAACGCCGCTGACGGCGCCGCCTACTTGGCCATGCTTGACGAGCTCCAGACCCGCGCGCCGGTGGTGTTCGGCGCACTGGGAGCAGAGCTCGGCACCCGCAAGGCGCTGGCGAAGTTGGGATGGCACGCCTGGCGAACGCTTGGCACAAAGGGACTTGACGCGCTCGCGCGCGACGGACTGTCGAGCGGGCGTGCATACCTGCGCCGTCATTTCCGGGGTTGGGAGGTTGACGCCCTATGGACGCCGTGGCTGTTGCACGCCGGGCTCAGCCCCGACCACGCCAGCGGCGGTGTCATGATTCCGATTCTGGCTGCTTCGATGCACGGCTTCGGGCTTCCGGTTGTGGTCGGCGGCGTCTCCCACTTTCTCGACGCTTTCCGTGCGCTGTTCAAGGACCACGGGGTGCAGGTCGTCACCGGCGTGGAAGTACAGAACATCATCGTGGAGAACGGGCGTACGCATGGCGTCCACACATCGGCCGGCGACATCCAGGCGCGCGCCGTGCTGGCAAACGTGTCGCCGCCCGCGCTGTACGGCGCGCTGCTGCCGCAGCTGCCGCAGCTCGCGGCGCAACGGGCGGCCGCGAGCTGGTACCGGGCCGGTCGTGCTGCCATGCAGGTGCACCTCGCGCTCGACAAACCCGTCGAGTGGATCGACGCGCGGCTCAAGCAGGTACCGATCGTGCACCTGACCAACGGCGCCGGCAGCACGGGAGTTGCCTGCGCCCAGGCTGAGGCCGGGCTCCTGCCGGACGCACCGACAATCGTGGTCGGTCAGCAAAGTTTCCTCGATCCCAGTCGCGCGCCGGCTGGCAAGGCGACGCTGTGGCTGCAGCTCCAGGAAGTCCCCTACGCGCCGGTGGGCGACTCGCGCGGCGAGATCGACACGGCCGGTGGCTGGCGCGGCGACGGCATGCGCGATGCCTACCTGTCACGCGTGCTCGAGCGCGTGGAACGCGTGGCCCCCGGGTTCCGCTCCACCATTCTCGGCACCCGAGTATTCACACCGGTGGACCTCGAGGCGAAGAACCCCAATGCCCGGGGCGGCGACCCTTACGCGGGAGCGGCCGACATCGACCAGAACCTGTTCTGGCGTCCCTTCCCGGGCGCCGCGCGTCATGAAACCGTCATCCGCGGCCTGTGGCACATCGGTGCGTCCACGCACCCGGGGCCCGGATTGGGCGGCGAATCGGGCCGTCTCGCCGCGGAGCAGGTCCTCAAGCGCATTCGCTGAGCAGACCAACGGAGCCCGCCGCCCGTACCTGCAGCGCGACGAGCCGCCGCAGGCGTCCCAGGCACCGCGTCAGGACGTCGGGGCAGCGCGCCGACCCGTGCTGGCATCGCAATTCAGTAGAGCAGCCGAGTCTTCAGCGTGCCGTCGATGGCGGCGAGCTGATCCTTGAGTTGGTGCGCCTGCGCCTCATCCGCCTGTAGGTCGATGACCACGTAGCCGACTTTGCCGCGCGTGCGCAGGTACTGGGCATCTACGTTGATACCTGACGCGGCAAACACCTCGTTGACGCGGTTGAGGATGCCGGGGCGGTTGAGATGGATGTGCAGCACGCGGCGCGAGTCCGGGTGCTCCGGCAGCGTGACCTCAGGAAAATTGACCGCTGAGAGCGTCGAGCCGTTGTCGCTGTAGCGGATCAGCTTCGTCGATACTTCGACGCCGATGTTGTGCTGCGCCTCCTGCGTGCTGCCGCCGATGTGCGGCGTCAAGAGCACGTTGTCGAGGCCGATCAACGGCGAGACGAAGGGATCACTCTTGCCCTTCGGCTCCACCGGATAGACATCGATGGCCGCGCCCGCGAGATGGCCACCCTTGATCGACTCCGCCAGGGCGTCGATCTTCACGACGGTCCCCCGCGAGGCGTTGATGAGCATGCCGCCGGCCTTCATGCGGCCGAGTTCGGGCGCGCCGATCATCCACTGCGTCTGCGGCGTCTGCGGCACGTGCAGCGTGACGATGTCCGCAGCCGCCAGCAGCTCGCCGAGGCTCGTCGTCGGACGCGCGTTGCCCAGCGCCAGCTTCGGCTCGATGTCGTAGTACAGCACGTGCATGCCCATCGCTTCGGCGAGTACCCCGACCTGCGTGCCGATGTGCCCGTAGCCGATGATGCCGAGCGTCTTGCCTCGAAGCTCGAAGCTGCCCGTCGATGATTTGTGCCACTCGCCCCGGTGGCAGGCCATGTTCTTCTCGGGGATCCCGCGCACCAGCAGGACCGACTCAGCGATCACGAGCTCCGCCACGCTGCGGGTATTCGAGTAGGGCGCATTGAAGACTGGAATCCCGTTCACCGCTGCCGTGTCGAGGTCCACCTGATTCGTGCCGATGCAGAAGCAGCCGACCGCAATCAGCCGTCGCGCGTTGCCGAGGACCTCGGCAGTCAGGTGTGAGCGCGACCGGATGCCGACGATGTGAGCTTCAGCGACGGCCTTGGCAAGCTCAGCTTCCGGCAACGACTTGTCGTAGTAGCTCAGGTTCGTGTAGCCCGCGTTGCGGAAATTCTCGACGGCCGTCTGGCTGACGCCCTCGAGCAGAAGAATCCTGATGTCTTGACGCGGAAACGAAGTCTTGTTCATTCGGATATCGAGCTCGAACAACGGGATGGCCAGCGTCGCGGCTGCGCAGACGCGGGCGGGCATCATGCCATCCGGTCCGTCGCCCGTCACGTCAGGCCGTGACCCTTGACGGGATCCCGACGACACGGCGCGTGCGAGCGTCTCAGGAATCGGCTCAGCCGCTATCGTCGGTCGCCGGCGTTCTCCGCGCGCTTGTCACACTCCGCACGATTCGTCGATCGCAAGCCTCCGTCCGCTGCGCGCACATCGCGCGATTGCGCCCAGCAATGTTCCGCCCGTTTGCGCAGGCCTAGCGTGCGTCGCACAAACACCTTCATACGAACGGCCGCCCGAAGTGCGTCCGCGGCAGCCCCGCCATCACGCATGTCGCGGTCGATGCGGTCGCAACTGCGCAGCTTGGCAAACCGGCCGCCGCTTTCGCATGCGGCTGGGGCCATCGACACATCCGCCTCAAGCGATATACCGCGCAAGACCGACGTCCCACCGCGGGAGGCGGCGCCCAAGCTCCACAAATGCAGACGGCGCCGAAAACCACCCGACGCCGTCTGACCAGCCAGAAGAATCCGCGCTCAGCCTAGGGCTTGGCGGTCCAAGCCTGGCACCAGCCGTCGATGTGCACGTCGTGGCCGGGAAACACTGGGCACGCACCGTACTGCGCGGTGCCGCCCTGGTACAGCATGCAGTCGCCACAGTGTGCGCCCGGCTTGTGCATCTTGTCGGTCGTTGTCTTGAAGTCGTCGGTGTAGTGCATCTTTTCTGCTTCCGCCGACTTCGGGTCGAGATGCGGCAGCCCGGCCGCTCCCGCGAATCCGACCCGCATCAGCGGAATCGCCGCACCGGCAGCGGCCATGTTGGCCAGAAAACGCCGGCGCGCCTTGGACTTGATGTCGTCTTTCACGAAAACCACCTCCTGGGAATCACGCCGTGCCAGCCTAACAAAAGCCATTGCGTCGCGAATAGGTGATTCTCATTTGCGATTAAGCACCTACCTAACCCCTGGAACGGCATTGGTTCAAAGCCCATGAAAAGAAATGCGCGCGACCGCCGGCTCCCGGCGTGTCGCGCGCTTGTTCCCATGCGAAGGGTTCAGGGCTTGGCAACCCAGGAGTCGCACCAGCCGTCGATATGTACATCGTGGCCGGGAAACACCGGGCAGGCCCCGTATTGCGAGGTGCCGCCCTGGTAGAGCATGCAGTCGCCACAGTGCGCGCCGGGCTTGTGAAGCTTGCTCGTCTCGGTCTTGAAATTATCCGTGTAATGCAGCTTTTCGGCCTCCGGCGACTTCGGATCGAGGTGCGGCAGGGACGCTGCACCCGCAAACCCGGCCCGCATCAGCGGGATCGCCGCGCCAGCTGCAGCCATGTTGGCCAGGAAGCGCCGACGCGCCTTGGATTTGATGTCGTCCTTCACGAACCGCCTCCGCTGGAACTGGAGCGATGGAGCCTAGCAAAGCCTGCCGGGCCGCGACTGCCTGATTCTCATTCTCAAGAAAGCCCGCCGTGCAGCACGTGGCATCCACGCGGTCAGTGCACGACGGCGTCCAGCTCCCCCTTGCGATAGCGTGTGGCCATGGCCTCGAAGGGCACTGGCCGGATCTTCGGCGCCTGTCCAGCGGACCCGAAGGCCTCGAAACGCGCCTTGCAGATACCGTAAGCCGCAGCACCCGCTTCCTTGAGGTATTTGCGCGGATCGAATTCGCTGGGCTTCTCCGCGAGCAGACGCCGGATCGCGCCGGTCATGGCCAGCCGGATATCGGTATCGATGTTGACCTTGCGAACGCCGTGCCGGATTCCCTCGCGGATCTCCTCGACGGGCACACCGTAGGTCTCCTTGATGTCGCCACCGAACTTGCGAATCACCGCCAGCCATTCCTGGGGAACGCTCGAGGACCCGTGCATGACGAGGTGGGTATTCGGAATGCGCGCGTGGATCTCCTTGACGCGCTCGATCGAGAGGATGTCCCCGGTCGGCTTGCGCGAGAACTTGTAGGCGCCATGGCTGGTGCCGATTGCGATGGCCAACGCGTCCACCTGCGTCTTGCGGACGAAGTCCGCCGCCTGCTCGGGGTCGGTCAGCAGCATGGAGCGATCCAGCTGTCCCTCGGCCCCTACGCCGTCCTCCTTGCCGGCGGCCAGCGTTTCCAGCGAGCCCAGGCAGCCCAGCTCGCCTTCCACCGATACGCCGACGGCGTGCGCCATATCCGAAACCTTGGCGGTGACGCGCACGTTGTAGTCGTAGTCGGCGGGGGTCTTCTGATCCTCCTGCAGCGAACCGTCCATCATGACGCTCGAGAATCCACTGCGGATCGAGGCTTGACACACGTCCGGAGACGCCCCGTGGTCCTGATGCAGGCAGATCGGGATATAGGGGTATTCCTCGACGGCGGCCTCCACCATGCGTCGCAGGAACGCTTCACCGGCATATTTCCGCGCGCCCGCGGATGCCTGCATGATCACCGGGCTGTCGCACTCCTTGGCCGCCCGCATGATCGCCTGGATCTGCTCCATGTTGTTGATGTTGAAGGCCGGCAGGCCGTAATCATGCTCGGCGGCGTGGTCGAGCAGCTGGCGCAGCGAAATCAGTGCCATCGGAACCTCTCCTGGCGATTGAAGGGACTGTCCAAGCGTAGCGGAAAGCCGCGCCTGCTGGACGCGTCGGCGCGGCGCTAGACCTCGGCCAGTTGAGTGAAACTCGTCAATACCCGGTCAGGATGACATTCGGCAATTGGGCGGCCGCCCGAGTAGCCCCAATCCACCGCCCAGCACGCGACCCCCGCCGCGCGTGCCGTCGCGACGTCGACGGGCGAATCTCCGACCAGCAGGGCACGCGCTGCGGTCACGTCGTGCGCTTCCAGACAGTGCCGCACCGGCAGGGCATCGGGCTTGCGGCGCGGCAGGCTGTCGCCCGCGACGATCGGGTCAAAGAAACGCGTCAGGTCGCACTGCGCGAGCACACGATCCGCCAGCCGTTGTTCCTTGTTCGTCACCAGCGCCATCGACACACCGCGCGCCCGCAGCGCCTCGAGCGTCTCCATGACTTGCGGGAACACGTGCGTTCGCCCGTCACCGCCACGGAGATAGGAGTCCGCAAAACCATGCATCGCCGTATCCATTTCCGCCTGCGCGCCGCGCAGCTCGTCGGGCGCGCGCCCGGTAGCGGCGGACAGCGCGCGGATCATGGTCTCCCGCGCACCGTGACCCGTCCAGTCCCGGATGCGCGGCAAGGGCTGCGTCGGCAGGCCGCGCTCCGCCAGCACGGCGTTGACCGCGGCCGCGATGTCCGCAGCGCTGTCGATCAGCGTCCCGTCGAGGTCAAAGAGGATGAGATCATAAGCCGCGCGCGTGCCACGCCGCTCGTCCACTGCCCGCCCGCCCTGCGCCGACATCACGCCCTCGGCAGGGTCACGCCCGTCTGCCCCTGGTACTTGCCGCCCCGGTCTCGGTAGCTCGTGCGGCACGCTTCGTCCGACTCGAAGAACAGCATCTGTGCGACACCCTCGTTGGCGTAGATCTTCGCCGGCAGCGGCGTGGTGTTGGAGAACTCGAGCGTCACGTGCCCTTCCCACTCAGGCTCCAGGGGCGTGACGTTGACGATAATGCCGCAGCGCGCGTAGGTACTCTTGCCGAGGCACACCACTAAAACGTTGCGCGGGATGCGGAAACGCTCAACGGTGCTGGCCAGCGCGAAGGAGTTCGGTGGGATAACGCAGCACTCGCCGGTGAAGTCCACGAAGCTGCGCGCATCGAAGGCCTTGGGATCGACGATCGTCGAGTTGATGTTCGTGAAGATCTTGAACTGCTCGGCGCAGCGGACGTCGTAACCGTAGGAGCTGACGCCGTAGGAGACGATTCGGCGTTCGCCGCGGCGCCGCACCTGCGTGGCTTCGAAGGGTTCGATCATTCCCTGCTCGCGCGCCATTCGCTCAATCCAGCGGTCCGACTTGATGGTCATCCGCGCGCCTCAGTCATCGAGCATTTCGATGGTCGGAAACACGCCCGTCGGCAGCCCATAGGCGAGGCGCGCCGCCACGCGCCGCGCGATGTCGCGATAGGCCAGCGAGTTGGCCGACTCGGGCTCCGCGGCCACCGGCGGGTTGCCCTCGTCCGTTTCCTCGCGGATGCGGATATCCAGCGGCAGGTGGCCCAGCACCTCCGTGCCCGCCTCATCAGCCAGCCGCTCCGCCCCGCCCTCGCCGAAGATCGCTTCGCGGTGCCCGCAGTTGGAACAGATGTGCATGCTCATGTTCTCGACGACGCCGAGCACCGGCACTGAGACCTTGCGGAACATCTCGAGCCCCTTGCGGGCATCAGTGAGCGCCACGTCCTGCGGTGTCGTCACGATCACCGCACCCGACACCGGGATCCGCTGCGCGAGCGAGAGCTGGATGTCACCGGTTCCCGGCGGCAGGTCCGCGACCAGATAGTCCAGGTTGTCCCACAGAGACTGACTGAACATCTGGCTCAGCGCGTTGGAAGCCACCGGCCCGCGCCACACCGTCGGCTCGTCCTCGCGCACGAAGAAACCGATCGACACGATCTGGATGCCGTGCGCGACGATCGGCACCATGTTCTTGCCGTCCGGTGTCCGCGGGCGCGAGCCACGTACGCCCAGCATGCGCGGCTGGCTGGGCCCGTAGACGTCGGCGTCCAGGATACCGACGCGCGAGCCTTCCACGTGCAACGCGAGCGCCAGGTTCACCGCGACCGTGGACTTGCCCACCCCGCCCTTTCCGGAGCCCACTGCGATGATGTTCTTGACGCCCTTCACCGGTGCCAGCCGCTGTCGCGGCATCTGCGAGGTGATCTCCCAACCGACCTCGAGATCCACCTGCACGCCACAGGTCTTCAACAGGTGCTCACCGAGACCGGCCGCAAACTGCTCCCAGTAGCCGGCCGCCGGAAAGCCGAGGGTGACCTTCAGGCGCGGCTTGCCGTCCTGCTCGGACACCTCCAGACGTACGCCGCGCTCGGCCAGCGTGCCGCCCACCAGAGGGTCGGTGTAATCGCCAGCGGCACGTTTCAGAACGGAGAGATCCGGCATCACGGGCGACATCAACAAGTCGGGGGCGCGCACATGGCGGGGCAGTCTAGCATTGCGTTTGCGCGTGTCTTTGCCGGATGAGGGGCCGGATGAGCGCTATGCGATAATCCGCGCCCCGGAACCCATCACCATGCCGCGCGAGCTCTTCGTCACCAACGCCCTGCCGTATGCCAACGGGCCGATTCACCTCGGCCACCTCGTCGGCTATCTGCAGGCCGACATCTGGGTGCGCTTCCAGAAGCAGCGCGGCAACCGGGTCACCTACGTCTGCGCAGACGACGCGCACGGCACGCCGATCATGCTGGCGGCGGAGAAGGCGGGCGTCACGCCGCAGGCCTTCATCGATGGCGTGCGCCGCGAACATCTGCGTGACTTCACCGATTTCGGCATCGCCTTCGACCGCTACCATTCCACGCACACTCCCGAGAACCGGCTGCTGGTGGAGCGCATTTATGGCGCGCTGCGAGCAGCTGGCCATATCGTCAGCCGCGACATCGAGCAGGCCTACGATCCCCAGCGCCACATGTTCCTGCCCGATCGCTACATCAAGGGCACCTGCCCGAACTGCGGCGCGGAAGACCAATACGGCGACAATTGCGAACACTGCGGCGCGACCTATGCGGCGCGCGAACTCATCCATCCGCGTTCCACCGTGTCCGGGGCCGCGCCGGAGTGGCGCGCCTCTCGTCACTACTTCTTCGCGCTCTCGCACCTGCAGGACGAAGTCGAAGGCTGGCTGGAGGGCGCGCACATCCACGAAGCGGTGAAGGGCAAGCTGCACGAGTGGACGACGGTCGGCCTCAAGGACTGGGACATCTCGCGCGACGCGCCCTACTTCGGCTTCGCCATCCCGGACGCGCCGGGCAAGTACTTCTACGTCTGGCTTGACGCGCCGATCGGCTACTTCGCCAGCCTGCTCGCCCTGCTGGAAGGCGACGCGATCCGCCTCGAGGCCTTCATCGGCGCGCGGTCCGGAATCGAGATGTGGCACTTCATCGGCAAGGACATCATCAATTTCCACGGCCTGTTCTGGCCGGCCATGCTCAAGGGCGCCGGCCTGCGCCAGCCCACCGGGCTGTCCGTCAACGGCTACCTGACGGTGGACGGCGCGAAGATGAGCAAGAGCCGCGGGACCTTCATCAAGGCGCGCACCTATCTCGACGCCGGCCTTGACCCCGAGCTCCTGCGCTACTACTTCGCCACGAAGCTGGGCCCGGGGCCCGACGACATCGATCTCAACCTCGACGACTTCGTCGCGCGCGTCAACAGCGACATCGTCGGGAAATACGTGAACATCGCCAGCCGCTGCGCACGCATCCTCGCCGACCACTTCGACAGCCGGATCGGCAACCCGGCGGGCCCGCTCCCTGAGCGGGTGCGGGGCGCGCTGCCGTCCATCGCGGAGCATCTCGAGGCACGGCGCTACAACACCGCGATGACGCGCGTGATGGAGCTTGCCGACGAGGTCAATGCCCAACTGCAGTCCGCGGCGCCGTGGAAAGGATGCAAGTCGACGGATCCCGCGGTCCGTGCGGCGGCGCAGGACGCGTGCAGCCTCGGGTTGGAATGCTTCCGGCTGCTGACGCTCGCGCTGGCACCGGTCGTGCCGCGGCTCGCGGCCGCCGCGTGCACCTTCCTCGCGATCCCGGTTCCCGAATGGGAAGACGTTGGACGGCCGTTGGACGGCGGCCACCGGCTCAATCCTTTCCAGCCGCTCGCTACGCGCATTACGCCAGCTCAGGTGCAGACCATGGTGGAAACTTCCAAGGAAACGCTCGCGTCGTCGGCACGCCCGACGGCAGCCGCCGACAAACCAGATACTCGACCAACCATCGACATCGGCACTTTCGGCAAGGTCGAGCTGCGGGTGGCGCGCATCGCCAACGCGGAGCTGGTGGAGGGCGCGGACAAGCTGCTGCGGTTGACGCTCGACGTCGGCGCGCTCGGCGCGCGGCAGGTGTTCGCCGGCATCAAGAAGGCCTACGCGCCGGAAGCGCTGGTGGGCCGGCTGGCCATCGTCGTCGCCAACCTCGCGCCCCGCAAGATGCGCTTCGGTGTGTCAGAGGGGATGGTGCTGGCGGCCAGCTCCGACGCCGGCGGGCCGTTCCTGTTGTCCGCAGACAGCGGCGCCGAACCCGGCATGCTGGTGCGCTGAAAGGCGTGGACGCCGGCCGCGCCTCCACCGCCGAGCTGGTGCAACGCATCGACGCGCTGTTGCCGCAGACGCAGTGCCAGCGCTGCGGTTTTTCCGACTGCCGGGCCTACGCGACGGCCATCGCGGAGGGCAAGGCGGACATCAACCGCTGTCCGCCGGGCGGCCCGGAAACCATCGCGTCACTGGCCGAACTGCTGCAGCGGCCAGCGCCGCCGCTCGATCCCGACGTCGGCGAATCCGAGCTCCAACCGATGGTCGCCTTCGTGCACGAAGACCAGTGCATCGGCTGCTACAAGTGCGCAGCGGCCTGCCCGGTCGACGCTTTCGTCGGCGCACCGGGCTTCATGCACACGGTGATCGAAGCGGAGTGCACGGGATGCGGGCTGTGCGTACCGGCGTGCCCGGTCGACTGCATCGATCTGCGCCCGCCCAGCGTCCCGCCGCCGCCACCGCGCGAGCGCGCCGCGCGCTCGCGCCAGCGATACGCGGCCCACCGCGCCCGCATGGCGGACCGGGCCAGCGAACGTGCCGGCCAGCGCCTGCGCCGACTCGGTGCACAGGCGCGCGAAGACCGCATCCAGACCTATCTCGAAGCCGCGCGCAGACGTGCCGCGGAACGGAACGAGGCAGCGCCATGACGCCCACCCAGCGGCACGAATTCTTCGCCCGGCTGGCGAAGGTAAACCCGCACCCGCACAGCGAGCTGCGCTTCGGCAGCCCTTTCGAGCTGCTCGTCTCCGTCGTGCTGGCAGCGCAGGCGACGGACGCCTCCGTCAACAAGGCGACCGAACGGCTATACGCCGTAGCCAACACGCCGCGCGCGATGCTTGCGCTCGGCGAGGGAGGGCTCCGGGACTACATCAAGACGATCGGCCTTTACAACACCAAGGCCAAGCACGTCCTCGCGCTATGCCAGCGGCTGGTCGACGACTTCGGCGGCGAGGTGCCGCGCACGCGCGAAGCGCTCGCGACGCTGCCCGGCGTCGGCTGGAAAACGGCCAGCGTCGTCGCCAACGTCGCGTTCGGCGCCCCGACGGTCGCCGTCGATACCCACGTCTTCCGGGTCGCCAACCGCACCGGCCTGGCGCCGGGCAAGAATCCGCGGGCGGTCTGCGCGCTGCTGGAGCGCACCGTTCCGGCCGAATACCTGCCGAACGCACATCACTGGCTGGTCCTGCACGGTCGCTACATCTGCAAGGCGCGCGTACCTGAATGCTGGCGCTGCCCGGTAGCCGACCTGTGCGCCTATCCGGACAAGACGCCGGCACCCGACACCGCATCTGCAAGGGGACCCGGCGGCCCGCCCACCGACCGACGACGGCGCGTGGAGGCAGCGGGAAAACGTGAAGCGACGCCCAAGAAGAGAAAATAGCCGCGCACGGACAACGACTTCGCGGCTAAACTGCCGGCGGCTGTCAAGGTTTGACAGAAGCTGCCGATAAATAATCGGGGGGAACGGCGCAGCGTGCACGCCGCGGAAGCAGACAGCGAGGCGCGCAGCCAGTCACGCACAAAGCGCCACGGGATCGGTGCCGCGCGCAATCGCCGCGCCGCACGTCCGGACGACGGATTCCGGCTCAGCTTGAGCCGATCCAGGGATCAAGCGATGGAACGAGCGGCAAGCGACCACATCGAAGCATTCGACACACGCGAGCAGGCGACGGTCGCCGTGCGCGTGGCGAAAGCTGACGCGCTCGCCGACAATGCGCGTCCAGAGTGGCAGAAGGCCGCCGCCAACGGCGTGACGTCGCCGGAGGAGCTGCTGCGCATCCTCGAGCTCGATCCACGGCTGCCGACGCTGGATTACGAGCGCTGCCGGAAATTCCCGCTGCGGGTGCCGCGCGGCTTCGTCGCGCGCATGCACCGCGGAGACCCGCACGACCCACTTTTCCTGCAGATCTGGCCGGCGGCGGCCGAAGCCCGCGAAGTGCCGGGGTTCACGGCCGACGCCGTGGGCGAGCTCGGCCAGCGGCAGCCGGGCGGCGTGATCCGCAAATACTACGGCCGGGCGCTCGTGATCGTCACCGGCGCCTGCGCCGTCAACTGCCGCTACTGCTTCCGCCGCCACTTTCCGTACGGCGAGTCCATGGCAGACAACCACGACTGGCAGGCGACGCTCGACGTGATCGCGTCAGACGAGACCATCAGCGAAGTCATCCTGTCGGGTGGCGACCCGCTTTCGCTGCCGGACGCGAAGCTGGCCGCGCTCGCGGCGGGCCTTGATGTCATCCCGCACGTACGTCGCCTGCGCGTCCACTCGCGCATCCCGGTGGTGCTACCGGAGCGGGTGGACGACGGCTTGCTCGGCTGGCTTGGAACCGGTCATGCACAGCGGATCATGGTGCTGCACGTGAACCACGCCCATGAGATCGACGATTCGCTGGCGTCTGCCTGCAAGCGGATGCATGACGCCGGCGTCATGCTTCTCAACCAGTCGGTCCTGCTGCGCGGCGTCAACGACAGCGTCGCGGCGCTGCGTGCACTTTCCGAGCGACTGTGCGACATTGGCGTAGTGCCCTATTACTTGCACATGCTGGACAGGGTACAGGGAGCGGCGCACTTCGAGGTCTCTGAAGCACGCGCCAAGGGGTTGATGCGCGAGCTCGTGACACTGTTGCCTGGCTATCTCATGCCACGACTGGTCCGCGAGCTGCCGGGGGAACCGGCGAAAACGAGAGTGACATGGTCGGATTGACGATCGCGCCCGCCCAGCTTACGGAGCACACGCAACGGGGGCTGCTGGTGCTGGCAAGGACCGAGGAGCCGGCGCTGCAGATCGAGCGGTGCCTGCGCAACTCGGGTTACCCGCTGCGCACGGTCTGGGTCAGCGACCTGGCCGCCCTCGACCGCGCCCTGCGCGACAACCCGCCGGACCTGTTGCTGTGTGAAGCGCAGGTGGAAGGCGCGCCCTTCCTGCAGGTGGTCGACCGTTGCCGGCGCGTGCAGCCGGAGCTGCCGCTGGTACAGATCAACGACACGGTCGACGCCACCACGTCGGCCGACGCGCTGGCGGCCGGCGCGCAGGACTGCATCTCGACGCACGACGAGCTGCATCTGCGTCACCTCGAATACGTCATCCTGCGCGAGATCCTCAATTACGACCGCGTGCGCGACCTGACGCGCGCGCGAGAGAGGTTGGCGGAATCCGAGTTGCGTCACCGGCAGCTGACGGAGTCCACGGGCGAAGCCGTCGCCCGCATCCAGGAAGGCATCCTGGTCGAAGCCAACGCGCCATTCGCGAAGCTGCTGGGGCATGAAAACCCCGAGAGCCTGCGCGGTACCCCGCTCGTGGATATGGTCGTCACCGAACAACGCGCCGAGATCAAGACGCGCCTGCGGATGATCATGCGCGGCCGGCATTCAGGCGACAGCGTGACCATGGTCCTGCAGGGCGCAAGCGGACCGGTAGAAGTCAAGGCACAGATGATCCTCAGCAACATCGGCGGCGAAGGCGCCATCGACATGCTCGTGCCGCATGCCACGGAAGCGCCCGTGGCGCGGGCAGCCTCGGGCGCACCCGCCCGCGGCTACGCGGCCTTCGCTTCCGCGCTGCGTGGGAGCGCCCCGGACGAGCGCCTCCAGCTCGCGCTGGTGCTCAAGCTCGACGGGCGACCCGCCCTCGAGCGGCGGATCGGGCCGATCGGCGCTGAAACCATCTGCCAGCAGGCGACGGACGACATCCGCGAGCACCTCGAGCCTGACGACGTGCTGCTGGCACTTGCCGGAGATGAGCTGGGCATCTCCGCGCGCCGCCGCAGCGCTGCTGACGTGAAGGCTTTCGCGGATGGCCTGCGAACCGGCATCGCGCAGCGGAAGTTCAAGACGGGAGACGACGAGATCCAGCTGTCGCTCAGCATCGCGGCACGCCCGGTCGATGCGGACGACGACGAAGCGGCGCTGATCAACGAGCTGACTTCAACGGCTCGACAGCTCTCGATGGGCGGCGGCAACCGGACGCAGGTGCTGGGCGTCACGAAAGTCGCCGCCGGCGCCGTGAGCTCCGCCGCGCGCGCGGACTCGCGCAGCGCAAGCGACATCCGCGCCGCGCTCGAGGACGGACGCATGAAGCTCGTTCTCCAGCAGATCTCGAGCCTCGACGATCCCTCCGTGATGTTGTATGACGTCCTGCTGCGCATGACGGATCACGATGGCTCGATCCTGCACGCCGGAAAGGTCCTGCCGCAGGCCCAACGCGTTGGCATGATGCGGGCGGTCGACCGGTGGGTGCTCACCCGCGCCATCGAGCTCGTCGGAAAGTCGTCCGCATCCCCGATCCTGTTCACCAAGGTCTCGTCAGCATCGCTGGCAGACGGTGATGCCTTCGTGCGCTGGATCCGCAGCCTGTTGTCCGCCAACCACGCGCTCCGCCCGGAATCCATGGTTTTCGAGCTCCGCACCGGTGATGCCCAGGCGCACCTGGAAACCTCGCACTACGTCGTCGAGGCGCTGAACGAGATGGGCTTTTCCGTGGCGCTCGAGCACTTCGGTCTGGACGCGGCCCCCTTCAAGCTGCTCGAGCACGTCTGCGCGCGCTACCTCAAGGTCCATCCCGACTTCGTCGAGCGTTTCGACGAACCGGGCATCCGCGAACGGCTCCACGCGCTGCTCAAGGGGGCGCAGGACAACGGCCTCAAGACCATCATTCCGCGTGTGGACAGCGCCGAACGGATGGCCACCCTCTGGCAGCTCGGCGCGAACTTCGTCCAAGGCGTCGAGACGGTTCCGGCCGAACAGCGCTTCAGCTGACGGGCCCGCCGGCGGCGCCCGCGTGAAGAGCCGTCGCGGCGCTGCCGGAAGGCAACGACGCGCCGCGCGCAGACCCGCCACGCGAATGGCCCGCGAAGGCGCTCAGGACACCGGCGGAACAGCCAGGATCTTCGAGCCGCCCCGGGGCGGCAGACGCAGCGAGCCATCGTTTGACCCGCCAGGCCAGGCTCAGCGTTCTACGCGGCCTTCTGCAGCGCCGCGATCCGCTCATCCAGCGGCGGATGCGTCATGAACAGGCGCGACAGGCGCGCGCCGGTGATGCCCATCGCCGCCATGTTCTGCGGCAGCGTGGAGGGCGCCTGTCCGCGCTTGAGGCGCTGCAGCGCGGCGATCATCTTGTTACGCCCGGCGAGCCGCGCGCCGCCCGCGTCCGCGTGGAACTCACGCCAACGCGAGAACCAGCACACCACCATGGTCGCGAGGAAACCCAGCACGATCTGCAGGACGATGACGGTCATGAAGTAGCCCATGCCGGTCTCCTGCTGGCGCGAATCGCGGTGGAAGACCGCCTGATCGACGACATGGCCCAGCACGCGCGCAAGGAAAAACACGAAGGTATTCACCACGCCCTGCACGAGCGTGAGAGTCACCATGTCGCCGTTCGCGATGTGCGTGATCTCGTGCCCCAGCACGCCCTCGACCTCATCCCGCTGCATGGAACCCAGCAGGCCAGTCGAAACGGCCACCAGCGCGTGGTGCTTGCTGGCCCCCGTGGCGAAAGCGTTCATCTCGGGAGCGTCGTAGATGGCCACTTCCGGCATGCCGATACCGGCCGACTCTGCCAGCCGTCCGACGGTCGCGAGCAGCCACGACTCCGCGGCGTTGGAGGGTTGGGTGATGACGTGCGCGCCTACGGAATGCTTCGCCATCCACTTGGACATGAGCAGCGAGATGAAAGCACCACCCATGCCGATGATGGCCGCGAACACCAGCAGCATCTCGAGATTCAGCCCGTTGGCGGTGAGATAACGGTCCACGCCGAGAATGCTGCAGATCACGGCAAGGACGACGAGCACGGCGATATTGGTCAGGCCGAACAGGAAAATGCGTTTCACGTTTCACCCCCGGTTGAAGCGCCGCATCAATGTCGGGTTGCACCTCGGGGTTTCAATGGCTCCGTCCGCGCCGCTCAGGTCGCATGGACGTCCAGCCCTGCGACCCGCATGAAGCCGCGCGGCAGGCTTGCTCCGCGGCTGGCACGCCGGCCGACGAAGTGCTCCAGGTCGGCCGGTTTGAGGGTGAGGCTGCGTTTGCCGCTCATCACGACGAGCGCCGCGCCCGGCGGCAGCACGCGCGCGGCGACCACGCGATCCTCGTCCTTCAGCTGGACGAGCTTGTTGCCCTTGCCCCGCTCGAGCTCCGGCAGCTCGCTCACGCCGAACGCCAGCAGCCGCCCTCCGGCGGTCGCCACGGCGACCCGATCGCCGGCCTGGCCATCGACTCGCCCGGCGAGCAGCGGCTCGCCGTCCACCAGCGTCATCACCGCCTTGCCGGCCCGCTGGCGTGAAACGAGCGCCGACAAAGCGACGACGAATCCATAGCCCGCTGTCGTCGCCAGCACGTAGCGCGCCTCCGCCGGGCCGAGCATCAGGGCCACGACGGCGCTACCGTCGTGCAGGTCCAGCCGGGAGGTGACCGGTTCACCCTGCGAGCGGGCGGAGGGCAACGCGTGCACGTCCAAGGTGTAGGTGCGGCCACGCGATCCGAGCAGCACCAGCTGTTGGTCGCTGCGCCCCTCGGCCGCGCACAGCAGCGCATCGCCGGTGCGGTAGGAGAGCGCCGACGCGTCCACGCCGTGGCCCTTGGCGACGCGTATCCAGCCGGCCTGGGAAAGCACCACGGTAACCGGCTCCGCCGGCAGCACGTCGGTCACCGCAAAGGCCTGCGCAGCGGGGCGTGAGACGATCGGGCAGCGCCGCTCGTCGCCGTACTTCTCCGCATCAGCGGCCAACTCCTCGCCTACCAGGCGCTTGAGGCGCGCCTCTGAACCGAGCACGCCCTCGAGCTGATCGCGCTCGCCGGCGAGCTTCTCCTGCTCGCCGCGGATCTGCACTTCCTCGATCTTCTGCAGGTGCCGCAGCTTGAGATCGAGGATCGCATTGCCCTGGATCTCCGACAGGCCGAACCGGGACATCAGCGCCGCGAGCGGATCATCCTCGTGCCGGATGATGTGGATGACTTCGTCGATGTTGAGGTACGCGACGAGCAGCCCGTCGAGAATGTGCAGCCGCTCACGCACCTGCCCCAGCCGATGCTCGAGCCGGCGCCGTACCGTCGCCAGCCGGTAGCCGAGCCACTCGACGAGGATCTCGCGCAGACCCTTGACGCGCGGACGGCCGTCGAGACCGATCACGTTGAGGTTGACGCGCACCGACTTCTCGAGATCCGTCGTCGCGCACAGATGCGTCATCAGGGCCTCGACGTCGACACGATTCGAGCGCGGAATGATGACGATGCGGATCGGATCCTCGTGGTCCGACTCGTCGCGCAGGTCTTCCACCAGCGGCAACTTCTTCGCGCGCATCTGCGCCGCGATCTGCTCTTGGACGCGCGCCGGTGAAACCTGCGGCGGCAGGTGCGTAACGACCACGCTGCCGTTCTTCTCGCGCTGCCAGCGCGCACGCGTGCGCAGCACGCCGACGCCTTCGGCGTAGAGCTTCTGGAGGTCCGCGGGCTCGCTGACGATCTCGCAGCCGGTGGCGAAATCCGGCCCCGGCACCAGCGCGGCGATGGCCGCTTCGTCCGCGTCCGGCTGCTTGAGCAGGAGCCGGCAGGCGGCGGCCAGCTCGCGCAGGTTGTGCGGCGGGATGTCGGTGGCCATGCCGACCGCGATGCCGGTTGTGCCGTTGATCAGGATGTTCGGCAGGCGCGCAGGAAGCAGCTTCGGCTCCGACAGCGTCCCGTCGAAATTCGGCACCCACTCGGCGGTGCCCTGCGTGAGCTCCGAGAGCAGCGTCGCGGCGTAAGGCGTCAGCTTGGCCTCGGTGTAACGCATGGCCGCGAAGCTCTTGGGATCGTCCGGCGATCCCCAGTTCCCCTGCCCGTCGATGAGCGGATAGCGGTAGCTGAAGGGCTGCGCCATCGTCACCATCGCCTCGTAGCAGGCGCTGTCGCCGTGCGGGTGGAACTTGCCGATGACGTCGCCGACGGTCCGCGCGCTCTTCTTGGGCTTGGCGCCGGCCGACAGCCCGAGCTCCGACATCGCGTAGATGATGCGGCGCTGGACCGGCTTGAGCCCGTCGGCGATGTGCGGCAGCGCGCGGTCGAGCACGACGTACATCGAGTAGTCGAGGTAGGCCTTCTCCACGTACACGCGCAGCGGAAGCGTCTCGGAATCAGTCGTCGCCATTCATCCAGCTCCAGGCCGCAACGTCCGCGTCTCTGGACGCGCCGCTGCTGGTCTCTGCTTCAAACGGTGGGATCATCCCGCGTCGGACCTACGTCCGGCACGCCGGAAGATCGGAATGCGCGGCCTGATGCTGGTCACGCCAAATGCACGCCGCGACGGCCTCAAACCTCCGCCCGGTCGCCGTTTTCTTCCAGCCACGCCTTGCGGTCGGAGGCGCGCTTCTTGGCAAGCAGCATGTCCATGACGCCATCGGCCGGCTCGGCATCGAGCGTGAGCTGCACCAGACGGCGCGTATCGGGCGCCATGGTCGTCTCGCGCAGCTGCGGCGGATTCATCTCGCCGAGGCCCTTGAAGCGCGTGACGGTCGTCTTCGCCTTCACGCCGTCGGCCTTGAGGCGCGCGAGGACGGACTGTTTCTCCGCTTCGTCGAGCGCGTAGAAGGTCTGCTTGCCGGCGTCTATGCGGTACAGCGGCGGCATCGCGATGTAGAAATGCCCCGCCGCCACGAGCGAACGGTAGTGCCGCAGGAACAGCGCCGAGATCAGCGTCGCGATGTGCGACCCGTCGGAGTCCGCGTCGGCCAGCACGCAGATCTTTCCATAGCGCAGGCCGGAGACGTCGTCCGATCCCGGATCGACGCCGATGGCCACGGAAATGTCGTGGATCTCCTGCGAACCGAGCGCCGCATCGGCGGCCACTTCCCAGGTGTTCAGGATCTTGCCGCGCAGCGGCATGATCGCCTGCGTCTCGCGGTCACGCGCCTGCTTGGCGCTGCCGCCGGCGGAATCCCCTTCCACCAGGAACAGCTCGGTGACGGCTGGATCGCTCGATACGCAGTCCGCCAGCTTGCCGGGCAGCGCCGGGCCAGACGTGATTTTCTTGCGCACCACCGTGCGTGCACGCCGGCTGCGCCGGCTGGCCGCGTCGATAACGTGGGCGGCGATGGCCCCGCCCGCCTCCGGATTCTGGTTGAGCCACAGGCTGAAGTGGTCGTGGACGATGCCCTGCACGAAGCCGGCGATGTCGCGCGACGACAGGCGTTCCTTAGTCTGCCCCGAGAACTGCGGATCGAGCATCTTCACGGACAGCACGTAGCAGCAGCCGGACCACACGTCGTCAGGCGTGAGCTTGAGGCCGCGCGGCAGCAGGTTCCTCAGTTCGCAGAACTCACGCACCGCTTCCGTCAGCCCGCTGCGCAGGCCGTTGACGTGCGTGCCCCCTTGGGTGGTCGGGATCAGGTTCACGTAGGACTCCGCCACCGGCTCGCCGCCTTCCGTGCGCCACGCGAGCGCCCACTGCAGCTGCGCTCGATCCGCCGTGCCTTCGCCGACCAGCGGCTCTGGCGGCACCAGCTCGGCACCCTCGAGCTCGTCCACGAGGTAGTCGACCAGGCCGTGGTCGTACTGCCACTGCCAGCGTTCGCCGCCGGCGCGATCCTCCAGCGTCATGCACAGGTTGGGACACAGCACCGCCTTGGCGCGCAGCAGCTGACGAAGCGGGGCGAGGGCGAACTTCGGAGTATCGAAATAGCTCGGATCGGGCCAGAAACGCACGCGCGTGCCGGACTTCGTCTTCGGCGCATCCGCGACCCGCTCGAGCGGCGCCGTAACGTCACCGCCGGCAAAGGCCATGCGGTACTCGGCTCCGTCACGAAAAACGGAAACTTCCAGCCGCGACGACAGCGCGTTCACGACCGACACGCCGACGCCGTGCAGGCCTCCAGAATACTGGTAGCTGCGGTTGGAGAACTTCGCGCCCGCGTGCAACCGCGTCAGGATCAGCTCGACGCCGGAAACTCCGAACTGCGGGTGCACCGCCACCGGCATGCCGCGCCCGTCGTCGGTCACCTCGAAGGAGCCGTCTTCGTACAGCACCGTGTCGATGCGGTGGGCGTAGCCCGCAAGCACCTCGTCGACGCTGTTGTCGACAACTTCCTGCGCGAGATGGTTCGGGCGGGCGGTGTCGGTGTACATTCCCGGCCGCTTGCGGACCGGGTCGAGGCCGGACAGCACCTCGATCTGTTCAACGTCGTATTTTGGTGAAACGGACATCGCTTGCCGCGTGACCCCGGGATGGCGCGGTGCAACATAGCGGATCGCCGCAATCCGGCGCAAGCCATTACACTACCGGGCACGGAGCCCGCCCATGGCCAGAAAAAGAACCGTCGCTGACGACCCGGCCGAGGCCGAAAAACTCGCCGACAAAGAGGATCCGGTCGGACGCTTCGAGACCGACCTCAAGGAGCTCGAGGACATCGTCCAGCAGATGGAAGCCGGCGACCTGCCGCTCGAGAAGACGCTGCGCCTGTTCGAGCGTGGCGTGCATCTGAGCCGCTCGTGTCGCGACAGCCTGGCGACCGCCGAGCTGCGCATTCGTGAACTTCTGCCGGAAGCAGCGCCGGAGCTTTCTTCGACGGACGCGGACGAAGCGGCCGGCCGTGACGCCGCCGCCGGCAAGACCGACGAGATCCCGTTTTGAACGCCTCGCGTCCGGCGACCAATGACCTGCTGGCGCGGCGGCGCAGCCGTGTAGAACAGATGCTCGCGGCGCGGCTGCCGGCCGCCGCCACCTACCCGGCGCGGTTGCACGACGCCATGCGCTATGCAATCACCGGAGGCAAGCGGCTGCGCGCGCTCGTGGTCTACGCCGCCGGCGACGCGCTCGGACTGCCGCCCGCGCAGATGGACGCACCCGCCTGCGCCGTCGAGCTGATCCACGCCTACTCGCTGGTGCACGACGACCTGCCGGCGATGGACGACGACGCGCTGCGCCGCGGCCGCCCGACCGTGCACGTCGCCTACGACGAAGCCACCGCGATCCTCGTCGGTGACGCGCTGCTCACACGCGCCTTCGGCGTCCTCGCCGAGGACGAAGCCAACGACGCGGCGGCACGCGCCGGCATGGTCGCAGCGCTCGCACAGGCCGCGGGGTCGCTTGGCATGGTCGGCGGGCAGGTGGTCGACATGCAGAGCGAGGGCAAGCACCTGCCGCTGGCCGAGCTGCAGACGCTGCACGCCTACAAGACCGGTGCCCTCATCCTTTCTGCGCTGCGCATGCCCGTCTGTGCAAGGCACGACACCACCGAGGCACAGCGCGCGGCGCTCGACGAATGGGGTCGCTCGGTGGGGCTTGCGTTCCAGATCCAGGACGACGTGCTCGACGTGGAGAAGACCACGGCCGAGCTCGGCAAGACCCAGGGCAAGGACGCCGCGCAGGACAAGTCGACCTACGTGGCGTTGCTCGGCGCCGCCGAGGCCAAGCGACGCGCAGCCGCGCTGTTCGACCAGGCGCGTGACGCGGTCAAGGTCTTCGGCGCGGCCGGCCAATCGCTAACGATGCTCGCGGACCACATCCAGAGCCGCGACCACTGAACCACGCCTCGCGCGCGGCGGATCCATCCGCCCTGCGCGCGCTCAGCGCTGCAGCTGGCCGCCGTCGACGACGATCGTCTGGCCAGTGATCCAGGAAGCGGCGGAGGAGGCGAGGAACACGATCACGTCCGCCACTTCCTCGGGTCGCCCGAGGCGCGCGAAAGGAATCGCCGCAAGCGTCTTGTCGTAGAGCTCCGGCTCGGCTCGCTGACGGTGCTCCCAGCGGCCACCCGGAAACTCGATGGCGCCGGGCGCCACGGTGTTGATGCGGATGCCCTTCGCCGCTAAGGAGCGCGCTTCCGAGCGCGCATGGTTGATCAACGCCGCCTTGACCGCCGCATAAGACACGGAGCGCGCCGAGCCCGTGACGCCGGCGATCGACGTGACGTGCACGACGCTTGCGCGCGGCGAGCGCTCGAGCCACGGCAGCGCCAGCCGCGTCATCCGCACTGTGCCGAGCAGGTCGACGCAAATCCCCGCCTGCCAACCCTCTTCCGTATCGCCGCCGCCGAAGCCCGAGGCGTTGTTGACGAGCACGTCCACGCCGCCAAGCGCGGCCGCCGCGGCCTTGGCATAGGCCCGCAATGCGGCGTAGTCGCCAACGTCGCACGGCGCGACATGGACACGCACATGAAGGGCCTCCAGCTCCTGCCGCAGCGCGTCGAGGTCGGCGGCGTGACGGGCGCAGACCGAGACATCTGCGCCTACGCGTGCGAAAGCCAAAGCGGCGGCGCGGCCGATCCCGCGGCTCCCACCGGTGACGATCACGCGTGCGCCTTGCAGTCCGGTATCCACGTTCACCTCCTCGATCCAACCACACGATACACGTCGGGAGTGCGCCTCCAGAGCGAGCGGACCGACGGTCCGACACAGCTTCCCCACAGCACCCGGGCAGCGAGCAGAAACAGGAGGCATAGTCGCGCCACGTGGAACCGCTTCATCGCCGCGCAGACCGCGACCGCCGGGCGCTCATGGCGCTCGCGGACGGCGAGCCACGGCGCGGCAGACACCTTGCTGCCGCAGCTTTGCCGTGTTTCCCAGAACAGTCTTTTCCAAAGTGGAGATGAGTCTGAAGGTGTCGCGATGTGAGGTTCAGGCGGCTTGGGTAGCGGTACGTCGGGTGAAGGTGGCGAAGAGTGCGGCGCGAGCTTTTTGGAGTTCGGCAGCGGCGTCATTATCCCTGA
>DASVGQ010000094.1:0-7157 GCA_036379455.1 Nevskiaceae bacterium | reverse complement strand
CTGGCCGACGCGTGCGTGGATACCCTCCGGCTGGCGCTCGATGAAGGGCATGGCGTTGGCGAGCCGCGCGACTTCGAGGATCCTTTCGTCCGGCGGCTGCTGCTCAAGCCCGTAGGCGATGTTCTCCGCGATGGTGGCGTCGAACAACACGACATTCTGGTCGACCAGGGCAATCTGCCGCCGCAGATCCCGCAGGCGGTAGTCACGCAGATCGTGGCCGTCGAGGCAGACCTGGCCCTGCTGCGGGTCGTAGAAGCGCGGAATGAGTGACATCAACGTCGACTTGCCGCTGCCCGAGCGGCCGACCAGCGCCACCCGTTGGCCGGCCTTGAGCTCGAGATTCACGTGCGCCAGCGCCTGCTCCTCGAAGCCTTCGTAGTGGAAGCTCACGTCGCGAAAGCTCAGCTGCCCGCGGGCGCGACCCAGCGGGCGCGTGCCGACGTCGCGCTCCGCCGGCGTATCGAGAAACTCGAACAGCTCGCGTCCCGCCACCACGCCCATCTGCCAACGCTGCGACAGCCCGGTCATCGCCGCGAGCGGCGTGCGCAACAGCAGCATCGCCCCGATGAAGGAGACGAAGGAACCCGCCGTCATCTCCGCGCGCACCGACGGCAGGGTCGCCAAGAACACGAGCATCGCCACGCCCACCGCGGCGATGAACTCCATGGTGCTGGTGCTTGCTGCGCTCGCGCTCGCCAGCTTCACGTTCTGACGGCAGAGGTAGGCGTTGATCTTCGAGAAGGCGCCCATCACCAGCGACTCCCCGCCGTAGACCTTGACGACGCGACGACCGGTGATCGCCTCATCCGCGGAGTGGGTGATGCCGGCCACGGAATCCTGGATGCGCTTGGAGAGCAGCCGGAAGCGCCGGTTGACCCACGAGAACAAACCCATGAGAAACGGCGCGATCAGCAGCGTGAAGAGCGCCAGCTTCCAGCTCGTGTAGAACATCAGCCCGATCAGCCCCACCGCGCTGAGGCCGTCGCGCACCACGGACGTCAGAACCTGCGTCGCGGTATCCGCCACCTGGTTGGCGTGATAGGTGAGCTTGGTCTGCAGATCGGCGATGCGCGAACGGTCGTGGTGCGACACCGGCACCGCGATCAGATGCCCGAAGATGCGGTCGCGCATGGTGCGCACGACGTTCTGGCCGACCCATGCCATGCCGTAGGAGGAACCGAAGCCCGCCAGGCCGCGGACGATGAACACGGCGAGGATCGCCCACGGCATCCAGCGGATGGTGGTCGGGTCATGCGCGATGAAGCTGCCGTCCGTCAGCGGCTTGATGAGGCGCGCGACCGCCACGTCGGTTGCCGAAGACACCACCATGCACAGCAGCGCCATGAGGAACATCGCCCAATAGGGCTTGGCAAACCGCAGCAGGCGGAAATAGATCGCGCGCTGGCTGGTAGCTGGGCTGTCGCCTGCACTCGCCAACAAGATGGTCCGTGTGTCGGTAGGCGGCGATCGTATCAATAATGTCGTGATAGTGGACTACACTGGCGGCCCTCCAGCGTGCAGAGGCGAAGCCATGGCGGCCACCGGACCCTCCTCCGCGAAGACACCCGGCAAGACGCTGTTCCAGCGGATCATCGACCGGGAGCTGCCCGGCAAATTCGTCCACGAGGACGATCAGTGCGTGGCGATCGAGGACATCAATCCGGGTGCGCCGCTGCACCTGCTCGTCATCCCCCGCAAACCGCTGCCGAAGCTCTCCGACGCCACCGCCGAGGATCAGGCCCTGCTGGGGCATCTGCTGTTGGTCGCCAACCGGCTCGCGGCAGACAAGGGCTACGGCGCCAACTACCGCGTCGTCATCAACAACGGCGCCGACGCCGGCCAGTCTGTGTTCCATCTCCACGTCCACGTCCTGGCGGGCCGCCGCTTCAGCTGGCCACCGGGCTGAAAACTCGCCGGGGCACGACGCCTCACGCGCCGCGAGGCGTCGCAGTACACAAGCACTGACGGCGTCCGCCGCCCGCTGTGACATCGCGCGCCCACCGACCTGATCGCGGATTACCGCCGGAGCGCGGGATCCCACGCCACCCATGACCACGCCCCTTCCGTCCACCACGCGTCGCATCACGCACCAGCAGGGGGTGACGTGGATCGTCGTCGCGGTGGTACTGGTGCTGATCCTCGAGCTGCACCTGCTGCCGGCCCTGCTCGGCGGCCTGGTGGTGTACGAGCTGGTGGCGCTGCTGGAGCGTGTCCTGCGCTTCACGACGCTCGAGACCGGGCGCCTGCGGGCGCTCGCCGTGGCGCTCCTCGCCGCGATCGTCATCGCCCTGCTCGTCATGCTCGGCGTGAGCGGCGTAGCCTTCTTCCGTCACAGCACGACCGCCATCCCGCATCTCATCGACAAGCTGGCCGACGCCATGGCCGACGCCCAGCTCGTCCTTCCGGACTGGATCGGCAACTACATCCCCACGAGCCCCGACGAAGTCCGCAAGGCGCTGCAGCGCGTCGCCAGCCAGCACGGCGCAATGCTGTCGAGCGCCGGCCGCGAGTTCGGCCGGGTCGCGGCGCATATCCTCATCGGCATGGTGCTCGGTGGCCTGTTGGCGCTGCACCACAGCGTGAGCATCCGCCGCGCCGGACCGCTGTCGATCGCGATCGGACGGACCTCGCTGCACTTCGCCGCGGCTTTCCGGCGCGTGGTCCTGGCGCAGGGCTGGATCGCGCTCGTCAACACCGCCTTCACGGCCATCTACCTGCTCGTCGGCCTGCGGCTGTTCGGCGTCCATCTGCCGCTGGTGAAGACCCTGATCGCCTTCACCTTCATCGTCGGCCTGCTGCCCATCGTCGGGAATCTGGTCTCGAACGCGGCGATCCTCGCCGTCAGCTTCACCTATTCTCCGGGCGTCACGATCGCCTCCCTCGTCTTCCTCGTGGCGATCCACAAGCTCGAATACTTCCTCAACGCGCACATCGTCGGTACGCATATCCGCGCTCGCGCCTGGGAAATGCTGCTGGCCATGCTGGTAATGGAGGCCGCGTTCGGCATCGCGGGGCTCGTGGCGGCGCCGATCTACTACGCCTACTTCAAGCGCGAGTTCGTGCGTACCGGCCTGATCTGACGCCGGCCGGTGCCGAACAGGCGTGGGCTACACTGGCGCGCACCGCCGCGGTCTGTCGGCGGGCCCGCGGCGAACCCGCTGCCGCCACAGGAGTGAGACATGGCACAAACCGAATGGTCGGTCCACGACGGCGTTGCCGTCATCCGCTTCAACAACCCGCCGGTCAACGGACTGGGACACGGGCTGCGAGTCGGCATCGTCGATGACCTGCGGCGGGCGCTGAAGGATGACGCGATCCAGGCTATCGTGCTCGCGGGCGGCGGACGAGCCTTCTCCGGCGGCGCGGACATCCGCGAATTCAATACGCCGGCGGCGGTAGCCGAACCGACTCTGCGGCAGCTCATCGCGATGGTCGAGGACGCCGGCAAACCGGTGATCGCGGCGATCCACGGCGTCGCCATGGGCGGCGGACTGGAGCTCGCGCTGGCGTGCCATTACCGCGTGGCGCGCGGCGACGCGAAGATCGCGATGCCGGAGGTCAAGCTCGGCATCCTGCCGGGCGGCGGCGGCACGCAGCGCCTGCCGCGCGTGGTGCCGCTGGCGCGCGCCGTCGAGATGGTTACGACCGGCAAGACCGTCACGGGACGCCAGCTGGCGGACACGAAGCTGTTCGTCAAGGTGACGGACGGCGACGTGGTGGAGGCCGCGATCGCCGCGGCCAGGGACATCGTCCGCCGCGGGGGCCAACATCCGCGCACGCGGGATCTGCCGGTCGACGCGACGGGTGGCAAGGCGATCCTGGACGAGACGGCCGCGCGCATCCGCAGGAAGCAGCCGCACGAGCCGGCGCCGGCGGCCTGCGTCGAGGCCCTGCGCGCAGCCACCGAGCTGGACTTTGACGCCGGGCTCGCGCGCGAGCGCGAGCTGTTCGAGAAGCTCGTCGCCACGCCGGAATCCCGCGCGCTGCGGCACGCCTTCTTCGGCGAGCGCGCGGCCGGCCATATCGCGGATCTGCCGCGCGACACGCCGGTGCGCCCCATCCGCAAGGCTGCGATCATCGGCGCGGGCACCATGGGCGGCGGCATCGCCATGAACTTCGCCAACGCCGGCATTCCGGTGACCGTCATCGAGGTCAAGCAGGAGGCGCTGGACCATGGCATCGCCAAGGTGCGCAAGAACTACGAGCGCTCGGTGGCACGCGGGCGCCTGAGCCAGGAGGCGGCCGACAAGCGCCTGGCACTGATCCATCCCTCTCTGGACTTCGCGGACGCCGCCGACGCCGATATCGTCATCGAGGCGGTGTTCGAGGACATGGGCGTGAAGGAGAAGGTGTTCCGCCAGCTCGACGCGATCATGAAACCCGGCGCGATCCTCGCGAGCAACACTTCCACCATTGACATCGACTGGATCGGCGGCCTGACGAAGCGGCCGCAGGACGTCATCGGCACGCACTTCTTCTCTCCCGCCAACGTGATGCGCCTGCTGGAGATCGTGCGCGGGAAGAAAACCGGCAAGGACGTGCTCGCGACGGTGCTGGCGCTGGCGCGGCGCATCGGCAAGCTCGGCGTCGTCTCCGGCGTGTGCGACGGCTTCATCGGCAACCGCATGCTCTCGCAGTACAAGAAACAGGCGGGCTACCTCATCGAGGAGGGCGCGACGCCACAGCAGGTCGACGCGGCGGTGGAGGCCTTCGGCTTCAAGATGGGGCCCTTCAAGGTTCTCGATCTCGCCGGTGGCGACATCGGTTGGATGGTGCGCAAGCGCCGCTACCAGGCGCAGCCGGACATGAAGTTCCCGCGGCTGCTCGACCGCGTCTGCGAACTGGGGCGACTGGGACAGAAAACCGGCGCCGGCTTCTACCGCTACGAACCGGGCAAGCACGACGCGATCCCCGACCCGGCCTTCGACCGGATCCTCGCGGACTATCGCCGCGAGCACGCCATTCCGTCGCGCACGATCGCAGACGGGGAGATCGTCGACCGCATCGTCTATTCGCTCGTCAACGAAGGTGCCGCCATCCTCGCCGAAGGCATCGCGGACAAGGCCTCCGACGTCGACATGGTCTACCTCAACGGCTACGGCTTTCCGCGCTTCCGCGGCGGCCCCATGTTCTACGCGGACGAAGTGGGGTTGGCTCGCGTCGTCGCGCGCATGAAGGAATTCGCCGGAAATCCCTACGGTGATCCGGGCTTCTGGACGCCGGTGCCGCTGCTGGCAAAGCTCGCCGCGGCCGGCAAGCGTTTCAACGACTGAGCTGCGCCGAGGGCTTCCCGCACCCGCATCGGGCGTACGAGAACACATCGCGAGGCAGCGGCGAACGGGTGTAACTTGGGTGCGGGGATTCCGGGGAGCGCACGGCCGCTGGACGCGATCGCTGTCTTTGACCATCGTCGACGATGCCCGTCACCCGATACGCGTCGGGCGGCCCGTCAGGATGCACGTCGCTGGCAAAAGGCGGCTCGGGTGGCGCTGCTGGTCGCGCTAGCCGGTGGGCTGTCGGGTTGCAGCACGCTGAGCCACTGGTGGGACGGCCTGTTCCCGCTGCCGCCGCAGCCTGAGCTCGACTTCACGCGCGTCATGCTGCGCCGCACCGGCTGCCTGCGCAGCCGCTGCCCGCGCTATGAAGTCGTCGTCCACGGCGACGGAAGGGTGTGGTACGACGGATGGCACGACGTTGCCGTGCACGGACGCCACGTGGGACGGGCGAATCCGCCGGCCATGACGAAGCTGCGCATCCTGCTGGCGCGCAACGAACTCTATTGGATGGCCGGGCGCTATACGCCGATGCGCGACCACTGCCGGCATTGGGCGCCGGACGGCTCCATGGCCATCATCGAACTGCGCTCGACCGCGTTCGACAAGCACATCGTCCATTATTCGGGTTGCTACGGCGCGCCGCCGCTGCTCGCGGAAATCGAGAACGCGATCGACGCGGCCGCCGGCGACGGCCGCTGGGTGCGGGGAAACCTCGGTGCGGATGCCGGGGTCAAAGCCGACGGAAACAGTTCATGAACACGCAGGCAGTGCAGAAAACCGCGCTCGTCGTCGACGACTCGAAGTCCGCTCGCTACGCGATGCGCAAACTTCTCGAGCCGCACGGCTACGCCGTGGACACGGCGGAAAGCGCCGAGGACGCCTACGTGTACCTCGAGCATCGCCAGCCGGACGTCATCTTCCTGGATCATCAGATGCAGGGCCGCGACGGGCTGGACACGCTGCGCGAACTGAAGCTCGATGCACATACCCGCAGCATCCCGGTGTTCATCTGCTCGGCCGACGACGACGCGGAGTTCCGGGCGCGCGCCCGAGCCGCCGGAGCGGCCGATGTCCTGTCGAAGCCGCCGCAGGTCCAGCGCGTCGACGAATTCCTCGTGGCGCACGGCCTCGCGCTGCCGCCGACGCCGGTGCGACGCCGCGGCCGGCTGCTGTCGCGGCACGCGCCGCGGGTCGCGCCTTCGCCGCTGCCGGCAGCGGCCGTTGCTCCGCCGCCCGCGCCACCCCCTGCAGCACCCATGCCGGCGCCGGCAGCATCCCGCGGCGAACCAGGGTTTGCAGGGGAAATCGCTCGACGGCTCGCCGCGTTGGAGGCGGAGGTCGCGGCGCTGCAACGCAAGTGCGCCGCGCTCGAAGCTGCCGGCCACCCGGACGCGCTGCTGCCGCTGCTGCAAGGCCGACTCCAGCCAGAGATGGACGCGCGCAGCGCGCAGACGGCGCGCCAGGCGCTGTCGGAGCTGCTGGAGGGGCTGGCACGCGAACTGCGCGATGACGACGACGAAGCGCCCCCGGCAGTTCCGGGAGCCTGACGCGCGAAAGGCGAGGCCACGGATTTCCGCGCAACAAGCTTGATGGGGCAAGCGACGCATCGGCGATCGCCTGCCGGCAGGAACGGCTAGACTGTGACGCGCCGGCAGGTCGTCGCGGCCCGTGGGCCCGCCAGCGCGTCGCGACTCTCGCGTCATCGGCCACGCTCCCGCCCGAGTCAGGGCGCGCATCGGGTGGTGGGAACGGTGACGCGGCCATCACGCGATCGCCATCTGATAGTTACGCTGTACACATGATTTCACGCCTCCTGTTCGCTCTCATCCTCGTCTCGGCCGCCGCCCTGCCTGTTGGCGCCGCCGCTGCCGAGCCGGGCAG
>DASVGQ010000093.1:0-11255 GCA_036379455.1 Nevskiaceae bacterium | reverse complement strand
TTCAAGCTCAGGGACAAGGTCCGGCACGGCGCCCACGTCACGAAGCATTACGACGCGCCGCAGACGCCCTGTGCCCGCTTGCTTGCGTCAGAGGTCGTCCCGGCGGCAGCCAAGGAGCAGCTACGCGCCGTTGCGCACGATCTGGATCCGCTGCAGCTTCTCAGCCAGATCCGTCATTGGCAACAGCAGTTGGCCGTCCTCGCCGACCGCCGCGCAGAGCAACCGTCGAGGCCGCAACAGGACTCTCTCACGCGCTTTCTCGCAGGCCTGGCGACCGCCTGGCGTGAGGGTGAGGTACGACCCACGCACGGCGCCCCGCAAAAGCCCGCCCGCCACTGGTGGCGCACGCGCAAGGATCCGTTGGAAGCAGTGTGGGCCGAGATCACCGAATGGCTCAAGGAGGATCCCGACAGCACCGGTACAGCGTTGCTGCAGCGGCTCCAGGTCGAACACCCGCATGAATACACAGCAGGGAACCTGCGAACCTTGCAGCGTCGGCTCAAGGCATGGCGCAGCCGGCGTGCCCACGAGATGGTGTTCGGCGCAGCCGAACCGGATGAAGTCCCCGCATGACTGCACTCAGATCCGGATTCCCGAAGCAGTTATACACGTGAACATTGGGTAACAATTCACTTGAGGCACCACGGTAACATCACCGCGTGAGGCAATGCGACCGGCCAAAGTAATTGTCGCCGTACAGCGAGTACCATGAAGGAACGCGGGAAAGCCCGCGGCATGGCTCAAGCGGACAGGCAAATGCAGGTTCAGGAACTGGTCGATACCTTCGCGCTGCTCGGGGACTGGGAGGAGCGCTACCGCTACATCATCGATCTCGGCAACGCGCTGCCTGCGCTGCCAGCCGAGGACCACAACGAGGTGACGAAGGTGCGCGGCTGCATGTCGCAGGTGTGGATGACGGCCGACGTGGGCCAGGGCGAAGATCCGGTCCTGAACTTCCACGGCGACTCCGACGCCCATATCGTCAAGGGCCTGATCGCGCTGCTGTTCCAGCTGGTGGACGGGCGGCGCGCGAGCGAGATCCTCGGCACGGACATCAACGGCGTGTTCGAGCAACTCGGCCTCGGCAGCCACATCAGCATGAACCGGCGCAACGGCTTCTACTCGATGGTCGAGCGCATCCATCTCCTCGCCACACGCGCGGCGCGCCAGCCGGAAACCAGCCATTAGGGCGCAGCCGGTGCCGGTGCCGGCGCTGACGGAGACTTACACGCCGGGCGAGGAGCTCAGCCACGCGCTGACCCACGGCATCGGCGCGCTGCTGGCGGCGGCCGGACTGGTGCTGCTGGTGGCTCGCGCGGCGCGTGGCGGCGCGTGGCAGCTCGGCTCGGTGGCGGCTTTCGGCGCTTCGCTGGTTGCCATGTATACCGTCTCCACCCTGTTCCACAGCGTGCCGGCCCCGCGCCCGAAGCGCGCGTTGCGCGTCGCCGACCACTGCCTGATCTATGTCCTCATCGCGGGCACCTACACGCCCTTCGCGCTGGTTACGCTACAGGGCTCCTGGGGCTGGAGCCTGTTCGCCTTCACGTGGGGCGTGGCGCTGGCCGGCATCGTGTTCAAGGTGTTCTTCACCGGGCGCTACGAGCTGCTGTCGGTGCTGGTGTACCTGACGCTGGGCTGGTGCGGCGTGGTGGCCGCGGTGCCGATCCTGCAGCGCCTGCCGACGGCGGGCATTGCCTGGCTGCTCGCCGGAGGACTGTGCTACACGGTCGGCGTGGCGTTCTACGCGCTGGAACGGATGCGCTATCACCACGCCGTGTGGCACCTGTTCGTGCTCGCCGGCAGCGTCTGCCACTACTACTGCGTGCTGCGCTACGTGATCACCCCGGGTTGAGGGGGTACGCGCAGCCGGTTCGCGCGGCGGCAATGGTCGCTCCGCCATTCATGGCGCACGGCCTGCTGCGCCTCCCGTGCGGCGCCCGCCGTGCCGGTTCAGCCTTGGTTCGGTTGATTCTTTGAACGTGACGCGGCGGCACCGCGGCCGGCGCGGGCACGTGCGATGGCCGCGTACACCTGCGCGGGCGCGGTGCCGCCGTAGGTGCTGCGCGCGCCCAGCGAACCTTCGAGCGAGATCTTCGCATACACGTCGTTCTCGATCAGCGGCGAGAAGGCCCGCAGGGCCTCGAGCGGAAGCGCCGCGAGGTCGACGTTCTCGGTGAGCGCGCGGGCGACGATGTGCCCGACGACGCGGTGAGCGTCGCGGAACGGCAGACCCTTGGCGACCAGGTAGTCGGCAAGATCCGTCGCCGTCGGGTAGCCGCGGCTGGCGGCTTCACGCAGTCGGTCGCGGCGGACCTCGACGGCCGGGATCAGCGCCGCGTAGATCTGCAGGCAGGCGTGCAGCGTGTCGCGGGCGTCGAACAGCGGCGGCTTGTCCTCCTGGTTGTCGCGGTTGTAGGCCAGCGGCTGGGCCTTGGTGAGCACCAGCAACGCGTTGAGGTCGCCGATCACGCGCCCGGTCTTGCCACGCACCAGCTCGGGGACGTCCGGATTCTTCTTCTGCGGCATGATTGAGCTGCCGGTGCAGAAGCGGTCGGGCAGCCGCACGAAGCCGAACATCGGGTTCGACCACAGCACCAGCTCCTCGCTCCAGCGCGACAGGTGCAGCATCGCGAGCGCACAGGCGGCGGTGAATTCGATGGCGAAGTCGCGGTCGGAGACGGCGTCCATGGAGTTTTCCGACACCGCGTCGAAGCCCAGCTCGCGCGCGACCCAGGCGCGGTCCAGCGGGTAGGAGGTGCCGGCCAGCGCCGCGCTGCCGAGCGGCAGCACGTTGGTGCGCCGGCGCGCGTCCGCCAGCCGCTGCCCGTCGCGCAGCAGCTGCTCGCGCCACGCCAGCATGTGGTGGCCGAAGCTCACCGGCTGCGCCACCTGCAGGTGCGTGAAGCCGGGCATGACGGTCTCCGCCTCGCGCTCGGCGAGGTCCAGCAGCGCGGCCTCGAGCCTCGCGATGAGCGCCTGCAGCGCGTCGATCTCGTCGCGCACGTAGAGCCGCATGTCGGTAGCGATCTGGTCGTTGCGGCTGCGGCCGGTGTGCAGCTTCTTGCCGGCGTCGCCGATGCGCTCGGTGAGCACCGCCTCGATGTTCATGTGCACGTCCTCGAGCTCCGCGCGCCAGCGGAAGCGGCCGGCCTCGATGTCGGCGCCGATGGCGGCCAGGCCTTCGGTGATGGCGTCCACTTCGTCGCCTTGCAGCACGCCGATGCGCCCCAGCATGCGCGCATGCGCGGTGGAGCCGGCGATGTCCTGACGCCACAGACGGGCGTCGAAGCTGACCGACTCCGAGAAGGACTCCATCAGCGCGTCGGTGCCTTCGGTGAAGCGCCCGCCCCACGGCTTGAGGTTGTCCTTGGCGTGTGCCATCGCGTGCTCCGAGGTGCGGGAAACGCGAATTGTATGGCGCGCCCGTTCGTGCAAAACCGCTGCGCCCGCTTCAAGATGCGCTCTGGTCCGTCCAGGGCAGACGGTTCGTGACGGGGATCGTGTCCGATATCAGCGCATTTCCGGCCCACTGTCGGCGTCGGGCTTCGGTGGGCGGGCGGCGGGGCTGAGCATGGCGAACGGCTCGCACCCGGCAAACGATGCGCTGTCGGTCATCCCGGAGTTCTGTCGCGGCCCGGCGCTGGCGGTGCAGGTGCTGGTCATGGAGCTCGTGGCGGTGGTGCTGACGGTGGTCGGCAGCGGCGACGCCGAGCCCGGGACGACCGCCTTCAACCTGTTCATGCTGTCCATCTATCTGCAGTGGATGGGCGCCTGCTGCGCGATCGTCCTGTGCCTCATGCGGCGATGGCTGCGCGTGGCGCCAATCCGCGTGGTGTTCTTCGCCTGCTGGGCGCTGCTGATGATCGTGATCGGAGCGGTCAGCGAGATGACGTGGCAGATCATGGCGCACCTCGACCTCGGCATCACCCCGACCTCGACGCACAGCGTGTTCCTGCTGCGCAGCCTGGTGGTGGGTGCCATCGTCTCACTGCTGTTGCTGCACTACTTCTGGGACCGTTACCAGTGGCGCGAGCAGATCCGCACCGAGGCCAATGCCCATTATCTGGCGCTGCAGGCGCGCATCCGGCCACATTTCCTGTTCAACGCCTTGAACAGCCTCGCGGCGCTGATCCGCATCCGCCCGCAGCAGGCTGAGGACATGGTGCTCGATCTCTCCGACCTGTTCCGCGCCAGCCTCAACGACAGCACGCGGCTCATCAGTCTGCGCGAGGAGCTGGAGATCGTGCGCGGCTACCTGCGCATCGAGGAGGTGCGGCTGGGCGGCAAGCTCCACGTGGTCTGGAACCTGCCCGACGCGCTGCTGGATGCGCTGGTCCCGCGGCTGATCCTGCAGCCGCTGGTCGAGAACGCGGTGCTGCACGGGGTCTCGCGGCGCGAAGGCGGCGGCATGCTGACCGTCAACGGCGCACAGCAAGGCGGCCGGCTCGTCATCGACGTCGAGAATCCCTTGCCGCCGGCCGGCGCACCGGAACATTCGGGCACCGGCGTGGCGACCGGCAACATCCGCGAGCGCCTGCGCATCATGTACGGCAATGCCGCGAGCCTCGAGCTGGCGGCGCAGCCGGACGATTCCGGCGGGATCTTCCGCGCGCGGCTGGCGCTGCCGCTGCAGCGCGTGGAAAGCCCGGTGGCGGAAATGTCGGGAATGGTGGAGGGTCCGGCCGGACCCGCTTCGGAAACTGGGGGATAGACATGAGGGTGGTGATCGTGGACGACGAGCCGCTGGCGAGGCAGCGGCTGGCGGGCATCCTGGAGGAATTCCCGGGCTACGAGCTGGTCGGACAGGCGGGCGACGGCGATACCGCGCTGCGCGTGATCGAGGAGTCGGACCCGGACGTCGTGCTGCTTGACATCCGCATGGGCGGTGCCATCAACGGCCTGCAGGTCGCGCGGACGCTTTCGACCGACGAGATGCCACCGGCCGTGATCTTCACGACGGCCTATCCGGAGCACGCGCTGTCGGCGTTCGACGCACGCGCGGCGGCCTACCTCGTCAAGCCGGTGCGGCGCGAGAAGCTGCAGGCCGCGCTGCTGCACGTACGCAAGCTGTCCCGCGCGCAGCTGCGCGCCCTGGGCGCCAAGCCGGAAGAACGGCCGAAGCGCGACAGCATCACGGCGACTTCGCACGACCGCGTGCTGCGCATCCCCGCAGAGGACATCGTCTACTTCATGGCGGACCAGCGCTACACCACGGTCTGTCACCTGCACGGCGAAGTGTTGATCGAGGAGGCGCTGCGTACGCTGGAGGAGGATTTCTCCCCGTGGTTCCTGCGCGTGCACCGCAAGGTGCTGGTGGCGACGCGTTTCATCGCCGCGCTGGAAAAGGGGCGCGGGGAGGACGCCGGCCAGCACGTGCTGCGCATGCGCCACGCCAACGCGCTGCTGCCGGTGAGCCGCCGGCGGCTGACGGACGTCCGGAGCCTGCTGACGACGCAGCCTGCCGAGTGACGCCTGCGGGATAATGGGATCCTGATGGCGGAATCGGGATCCACGGTGTTGCGCATCGCGACGCGGCGCTCGGCGCTTGCGGTCTGGCAGGCGAAGCACGTGCAGGAACGCCTGCGCGCAGCGCATACGGGCCTGCGCGTCGAGCTCGTGCCGATGGTCACGGAGGGCGACCGCAACCTGTCGGGCAGCCTGGCGCAGGTGGGCGGCAAGGGCCTGTTCGTCAAGGAGCTCGAGGCGGCGCTGCTGTCCGGCGCGGCCGACATCGCCGTGCATTCCATGAAGGACGTGCCGGCGGTGCTGCCGGAAGGCCTGCGGCTGGGGGCCTTCCTGCGCGGCGCGGATCCGCGCGACGCCTTCGTGTCCGCACGCTATGCAACGATCGACGCGCTGCCGCCCGGCGCCCGGGTCGGCACCGCGAGCCTGCGTCGCCAGGCGCAGCTGCGCGCGCTGCGGCCCGACGTCGAGGTCGTCAACGTGCGCGGCAACGTCGGCACCCGCCTCGCGCACGTCGACCGCGGAGATCTGGACGGCCTGCTGCTGGCCCACGCGGGGCTCGTGCGGCTGGGACTGCAGGAGCGCATCCGCGAGAGTCTCGACGTCGATCGCTTCGTGCCGGCTATCGCACAAGGCGTCATCGGTGTCGAGTGCCGTTCGGCGGACACCCGAACGCTCCAGCGGCTTGCGCCGCTGCACGACGCGTGGACGGCCGTGCGGCTGGAAGCCGAGCGCACGCTCAGCGCCCGCCTTGGCGGCGCCTGCACCGTGCCCGTCGCAGGGCACGCGCGGCGCGCCGACGGACATCTTCGGCTGATCGGGCTGGTGGCCGCGCCGGACGGCAAGCGCGTGGTGCGCGGCAGCGTGGAAGGGCCGCGCGCCACGGCGCGCGAGCTTGGCGAACGTCTTGCGGCCCAGCTGCTCGCCGCCGGCGGGCGCGAGATTCTCGCCGCCCTGGGCGTGCACCCGTGACCGAGGCGCCCGGCCTCGACGGGCTCGGGGTGCTCGTCACGCGGCCCGCCCATCAGGCGACGGCGCTGTGCGAGGCCGTCGAGCGCGCCGGCGGGCGAGCGCTGCGGCTGCCGCTGCTGTCGATTGACGGCCCGCGTGATGCCGTCGCGACGGGTGCCTCCCTCGAGGCGGCGCGTGGCGACGGCTGGTGGCTGTTCGCCAGCCCCAACGCCGTGACCTGGACGCTGCGCCTGGCGCCCGACGCGACGCGCTGGCCTGCGCGCCTGGCGGCGGCGGGGCGCGGCACTGCCGGCGCGCTTGGTGCGGTGGGCCGCGGCGACGCGCGGTGTCCGGCGCAGGACGGCGCCGCTGGTCTGCTGGCCATGGCCGCGCTCGCACACCTCCGCGGCGAGCGCGTGACGGTGCTGTGCGGCGAACGCAGCCCCGCGCGGCTGGCGGACGGCTTGCGCGCGCGCGGGGCGGTGGTGACGGTCATCGGCGTCTATCGCCGCGTGCGCGTGCCGCATCCCGTCGCCGAGGTACGCGCCGCGCTGACGGCGACCGCAGCGGCGATCGTCAGCTCCGGCGGCGCGCTCGAGCATCTGGTGGATCTGGCGCCGGAAGACACCCGCGACGGGTTGTTCGCGCTGCAGTTGGTTCTGCCGTCCGCGCGTGTGGTAGAAATGGCGCGCCGGCTCGGTTTCCGCCGCCCGCCGCTGGTTCCAGCGCGGGTCGGCGATGAGGAATTCGTCCGCACGCTGCTGGCCTGGTATCGCGACACGGGAAGACACGGATCCGCATGAACGATGAGGCCGAGGTGGCAGCCCCGGCGCCGGCCCCGCAGGCGCGGCGGTCGTTCGGACGTTGGTTGGTCGCGCTGGTGGTGATCCTCGTGCTGGCCGGCCTTGGCTACGGCGGCTGGTCGGGCTGGCAGTGGTACCAGCAGACGCTGCAGGGGCAGCGGCACCAGCGCGCCGCGCAGCAGAAGGACATGCAGGCGCTCCAGGCGCGCACCGTGCGGATGGACGAGCAGCTGGCCTCGCTCGAAGGCGACGCGCAGGCTGCGCAGCAGCGCGCAGCCGGGCTGAAGGCGCACGTCGATACGCTGCAGCAGCAGCTTGCGGCGCTCAGCAAGCGGGTGGAGGGCGGCGCGCGCACGGCGCAGCTGCAGGTCGTCGAACAGCTGCTGCTGCTGGCCAATGAGCAGGCGCAGATCGCCCATGACCCGCGGGCGGCGGGCGTCGCGCTGGCCGCCGCCGACGCCCAGCTGGCGGCGCTCAACGACCCGCGCTTCTTCGCCGTCCGGCAGGCGCTGACAACGGAACGCAGCGCGCTCGCGGCGGTGCGGGAGCCGGATCTCGACGGTGTGGCGATCGAGCTCGGCCAGCTGATCGCCGCGGTTCCTTCACTGCCCTTCCGCGGGACGCAGTTCACGCTGCCCGCGTCGGCCCCGCCGCCCCCGCGCATGGCCAGCGGCTGGCAGCGCGCGTGGGCGCAGGTCGTCGACGGGCTCCGCAGCCTATTCGTCGTGCGCCATCATCAGCAGCCGGTGCAGCCGATGCTGTCGGATGCCGAGCAGGGCCTGGTCTCGACCGTACTGGTAGTGCGGCTGGACGCCGCGCGCGCGGCGCTGCCGGCGCGCAACACCCGCCTGTATCGCGACGAGCTGGAGGCGGCCCGCGCGTGGCTCGCGCGCTGGTACCAGCGCGACGCGCCGACGGTGCAGGCGGCCGATGCGCAGATCACGGCGCTCGTGAAGATGGAGCTCGCGCCGGCGCTGCCCGCGCTCGGTTCGGGTCTGTCGCTCCTGCGCGCGCAGCAGAGCGCAAGCCAGTGAGGCGCTGATGCTCGCCGCGCTCGCGGTCCTCGTGGTCGCCGCCATCGCGGTCGTCGTCATGGCGGTGGGGCACGTCGACGGCGGCTACGCCTTGCTCGGTTGGGGCGACTGGACGGTCGAGACCTCGCTGGTCGTGCTCATCCTGTGCGTCATCGTCGCGCTGGCGCTGGCTTGGGGGCTGCTGCGGCTGTTCGGCGGGACGCTGCGGCTGCCGGGGCGCATGCGGCGGGGGTTCCGCGAACGCCGCGAACGGCGCGCCCGGCGATCCCTGGAGACCGGCTTGCTGGACCTGCTGCAGGGGCGCTGGAAGGAGGCCGAAACGGAGTTGATCCGGCGCGCCAGCGACAGCCCGGTGGGCTGGCTGCACTACCTCGGAGCGGCGCGCGCGGCGCAGCGGCTCGGGGCGGCGGAGCGCCGGGAGCACTATCTGGGCCTCGCTACCGAACAGGCCGACGGTCCCGAGCTGCGCGGGGCGGTGCTGGCGGCCGGCGCGCAGCTGCAGCGGGAGCGCGGCGATTTCGCGGCGCTGGAGCGCAGCGCGCGCGCCCTGCACGCGGAGCGCGGCGAGCAGCCCGATACGCGCGAGATTCTCGCCGCGGCGCTGGCCGGCGAAGGGCGCTGGGCCGAGCTCCAGAAGCTGTTGGCCGAGCCCGCCTCGGCCGACCTGCCGCCCGCGCTCCATCAGGAGCTGCAGTACCAGGCGCTGCAGGCACGCATCGACGCGGCCTTGGCCGCCGGGCGTTCCGACGAGCTTCACCAGGCGTGGGTCGACGCGGGCGAGCCGGCCGAGCAGCCTGCTTTGCGGCTGGCCTACGCCGAGGGTCTCGTCCATCTCGGACGCGAGGAAGAGGCACAGGCTTTCATTACGCCCATCCTCGATGCGGGATGGGACGCGCAGCTGGCGCGCGCGTATGGGCGGCTGCAGGCGACCGATCCTGCCACGCGGCTGGCGCACGTTGAAACCTGGCTGCAGCGCCACGGCGAGCACCCGGAGCTGCTGGCGGCGGCCGGCCGCGCGTGCCTGCAGGCACACCTGTGGGGCAAGGCCGGCAGCTACCTCGAGCCGTTGCTGAAGGACGCGCCGTCGCCGCAGGCGTACTGGGACCTGGCGCAGTGGGCGGAGGCGACCGGACACCCGCAGGACGCCGCCCGCTATTGCCGCAAGGGGCTGATGGCGGCCGTGACCGAGCCGGATGCGGCGCCGAAGGCGGCTCGCGAAAGCGGTGCGTCCGCTTCTGCCTGATGCCCGCTGTGGCGGCTGCGGGCGATCGCGCGTGAACTACACTGCGGTCGTGTCCGCAGGCGGACTTCGATGATCGCGTCGTCGGAATTCAGGGGCTTCATGCGCAGGCCGCTCGCGGTGCGGCCGATGCTTCGGAATGCGTCGGCCACGTGCGACTTCCGACGGAGCTCCGCGATCTGCCGAGGTCGTGGCAGGCGTATCGCGGTTGTGGCGGGGCGGACATGAGCCGGCAGATCGTCAGCCTGGAGCTGAACCGCTGGCAGCCCGCGGCCGACGCGCCGACGACGCAGCAGGTGGCCGATGCGCTCGAAGCCGGGCAGGTGCTCTATCTGCCACGGCTGGCGTTCCAGCTGCGCGGCGAGGAGCAGCGTTTCCTCGATCCGCGCTGGTCCGACGGCAGGGCCAAGAACATCAGCCACGACCCGGCTACGGGAACGCTCAAGGGGGCGCGCGGCAACCGCGCCGATCTTGAGGATCTGCAGGCCATGGTCGCGCGCTTCCACCGCCAGTCGCTGGGCCTGGTCGGCGCGCTGCTGCCGCACTACCTGCCGCACCTGCACGGCGCGCGTGCCAGCCTGCGCACGATGGCGGTCGCACGGCGCAAGACCTCGTGGCGCAAGGACGACAGCCGCCTGCACGTCGACGCCTTTCCGTCGCGGCCGACGCACGGCGAGCGCATCCTGCGCGTGTTCGCCAACGTCAATCCACGCGGCGCGGAGCGCGTGTGGCGCGTGGGCGAAGCCTTCCCGCAGCTCGCTGAACGCTTCTTTCCGCGGCTCAAGGCGCCGCTGCCGGGGTCGGCCGCGCTGCTCGCGTTGCTCGGAATCACGAAGACGCGGCGCAGTCCCTACGACCACTACATGCTGCACTTGCATGACGCGATGAAGGCGGATCTCAAGTACCAGCGCGAGGCGCCGCAGGAGCGCTTCGGCTTCGCCGCCGGCAGCGTCTGGCTGTGCTTTTCGGACCAGACCTCGCACGCCGCGATGAGCGGCCAGCACATGTTCGAGCAGACCGTCCACCTGGCGGTTCCGGGGCTCTACGATGCCTCGCGCGGGCCGCTGGCGATCCTCGAGAGGCTCGCTGGACGAAAGCTGATCTAGCTTCCTGTCTGGCGCATCGTCGCGCGGGCCACGATCAAGGCCCTGATCCGCCTTGGGCAATTTCCTTGGGAGGTTCGCCCGGGATCGCGCGTTATCATGCGGCCAGCGCAATCGACGCCCGCGTTTCCTGCGGGTAGTGAGGTCAGGATGCTGGACGGAGCCGCAACACAACGACAGCTGGACCCGGGTCACCGGCTTCCAGACGGAATCGTTTTCGATCTCGACGAGTCGCACAAGGGCTATCGCATCAACAAGATGGCGATGTCGCTCACCCGCGAGGAGAACCGTCGTGCCTACAAGGCCGACCAGCGCGCCTACATGCGACGCTACGGCCTGAGCGATGCGGCGCAGCAGCTGGTCCTCGATCACCAGTGGGCGAGGCTCAACGAGGAGATGGGCGCCAACACCTATTTCCTCATCAAGCTCGCCTTCATGGCCGGCGAAGGCCTGTACCGTATGGGCGCGCAGATGCGCGGCGAGAGCTTCGAGGAGTTTCTCGCCAGCCGCAACGCCGGGTCGGCGCGCTGAGATGGCGAAGATCGTCGGCGGCATCGGCACTTCGCACGTCCCCTCCATCGGCGGCGCCTACGACCGCGGCGCGCAGAACGAGCCGGCGTGGAAGCCGCTGTTCGACGCCTACGTGCCGGTGCACGACTGG
>DASVGQ010000092.1:0-10234 GCA_036379455.1 Nevskiaceae bacterium | reverse complement strand
CAGCCTGACCGCGCCGGGCGGGATTCACCGTCTTCGACGCGACACATTGCGCACGCGCGGCGCATTTGGCAGTGCGCGCGCGGCGGAAACAGAATGGCCTGCCGGCGCTACCCCCTGCCGGCTGGAGGAAAACCAATGGCTGAAGAAGCAAAAAAGGCGGTAAACCCGGCGGCGCTCGGACTCATCGCCTTCGGCATGACGACGGTGATGCTGAGCCTGATCAACGCCGGCGCGCTGCCGCAGGGCGGCATGCCGGTGGTCGTCATCATGGCGCTGGTGTTCGGCGGCACCACCCAGTGGGTGGCCGGCATCTTCGAAGGGCGCAACGGCAACACCTTCGCGATGGCGGCGTTCATGTCCTACGGTGCGTTCTGGGTGTGGTTCGCGCTGCTCGAGATCCTCGGCGGCAGCCACGTCATCGACATGTCGCTCGCCGGCTCGGTGCTCAACTGGTCGCTGGTGGCGTGGGGCGTGTTTACGCTCTACATGTGGATCCCGACGTTCCGCATCAACGTCGCGCTGTTCATCGTGTTCCTCACGCTGTGGATCACCTATTTCCTGCTGGGCTTCGGCGGCGTGGCCGGCGCGCACGTGGCGATCGTCATCGGCGGCTGGGTGGGCGTGGTCTGCGGCCTGACGGCGGTCTATACCGCTTTTGCCTCTGTCACGAACGCGACGGTCGGAAAGGACGTCCTGCCGGTGTAGCGCCAGCAGGTGGAGCCACCGCGGGTCGGTGGCTCCGCCGGACCGCTGCGATGGGTCGCGGGTTGCCGGCGGCAGACTCACGCCGCGGAGGCGCGCCAGCGGCGGCCGTGTAGTATTTGCGCGCAACGCTTACATGGAGATCTGCAATGTCCGATATCGAGGTGCCGCCGGCCAAATTCCGGCACGACGGCAAGGTCTGGGAAGGCCAGCTCACGCGCGTCTACGACCACGGGGTTGCGGAGGTCTGGCCGATGCTGACGCAGGCGGACAAGCTGGCGCAGTGGGTGGCGCCCGGCAAGCTCGATCTGCGCGAAGGCGGCCACGTCCACCTCGACTTCGAGGACAGCGGCATCGTCATCGACAGCAGGATCACGGCCTTCAAGCCGCAGAAGCTCATCCAGTATTCGTGGAGCAGCGGAGCCGAGCCGGAGCGCCCGCTGCGGTGGGAGCTCACGCCGGCGGACGACGGTACGCGCCTGACGCTGACGGTCCGCGTGCCCGAGAGCGAGGACATCGTCAAGGCGGTAGCCGGTTTCGTCGGCCACCTGGAGATGCTGGCCGCAGCGCTCGAGGGCGTGCCCATCAAGTTCCCGCTCGACCACTATCTCGAGGCCCGCAAGGTCTACACCGACCTCAAGAAAAAGGCCGGTTGACGCGCCGCGCGCCCCGCCGGCTCGCGCGGCTCGGCTAACCGTTTGCTGGGCCGGGCGTCACCGCCGCAATGAGGCAACGCCGGCAGAGCGTCCGGTTTGATGGCGCGCGGTAGAGGTTGCCGCAGTCCGGCGCTTGCCGGCGCCGGCTGCCGCGCGCCGTGGCCGTGAGGCCGGACCGCGCGCAGCGCTGCCGTTGCGCAGGATGCCGGCTGCCGGGAGATGGAACGTGTGGGTCGCCGCGGTCGCTGTGATCGCCGCCTATCTGGCAGGGGGGTTCATGGGGGGAGACGTCGTGCGACGCTTCGCCGGAGGCGGTGACCTGCGCGCGGAAGGCAGCGGCAACGTGGGCGCGACCAACGCGCTGCGCGTCCGTGGCCCCGCGTTCGCCTCGGCGGTGCTCGCGGTCGATGTCGGCAAGGGTCTGGTCGCGGTGTTGCTCATCCCCTGGCTGGCGGCGCTGACGGGCCCTTCCGCGGCGTCCTTCCATCCCGGCGCGCTGGCCTTTGCCTGTGGCGCGGCGGTTGCGTTCGGACACTGCTTCCCGTTGATGCATCGTTTTCGCGGCGGCAAGAGCGTGGCGACGCTCGCGGGCGTGTTTGCGGTGCTGCTCCCTTGGGTATTCCTCGGGATGTTCATCGCCTTCGTGCTGGTGGTGGTGACGAGCGGCTATGTCGCGCTCGGCTCGCTGGCGGCCGCGGCTGCGGCGGTGATCGTCACGCTAGCCCTGCGTCTCGCGTTTGGCGTGACGTCCATCGGGCCGGCTGCGATGGCGTTTGCCGTCGCGATGGCCGCGCTGGTGGTTGTCCGGCACGCGTCGAATATCCGCCGCTTGCTCGCACATACGGAAGCTCGCATGGACGGCGTGAGGGTGATCGGTCGGGCCATTGACCGGTGGGTCGGCCGGTGAACGCAGGGGCGGGCGGGGCGTTCGCGAGACGTGGTTTTGCCATCGTGCGCTTCCCGCCGGCTGTGCGTCGGCCATGACGCGTCGCCTGCTGCTGGACGTCGGCAACAGCCGCGTCAAATGGACGGTAGCGGATGGCGATCAGCTGGAGCCGGTGCTGCACGCCCTCCACGAAGGCGACGCGGCGGCGGCGCTGGACCGCGTGACGCTGCCCAAGGTGGACGAGGCGTGGATATCAGATGTGACGGGCCCGGCGTCGCGCGAGGCGCTCAGCAAGCTGCTCCGCACGAAGTGCGGCGCCGTACCGCGTTTTGCCGCCGCGCAGGCACGCTGCCTGGGCTTGCGCTGCGCCTACGCCAGGCCCGCGCGGCTCGGCGTGGACCGCTGGCTGATGCTGCTGGCCGCGTGGCGTGCTACCGGGCGAGGGGCCTGCGTCGCCAGCGCCGGCACGGCGCTCACCTTCGATGCCGTGGATGATGCGGGCCAGCATCTCGGCGGCTGCATCGCGCCGGGGCTGATGGCAATGCAGCGAGCCGTGCTCGCTACGACGCGTTTCCCGGCCGACGGTCCTGACGACCTCTATGGCGATGGACTGGGCCGCGATACCGAGGCCTGCGTGCGGCAAGGCGCCGTTCATGCCGCGCTCGGGCTGCTTGAGCGGCTCGCGCAGCGTTTCTCCGCGAACCGAGCGTGGTGGCTCACAGGAGGTGACGCGCCGCTGCTGATGCCTTCGTTGGACCCGCGCTGGGAGTACCGCCCGGCGCTCGTGTTGGAGGGCTTGCTGTCGCTGGCGACCGCCGCGGGCGCCCCCTAGACTGTGCCGCGAGCCGGCTTAGCTCAGTTGGTAGAGCAACCGCCTTGTAAGCGGTAGGTCCTCGGTTCGAGTCCGAGAGCCGGCATCATCTGTTTGCCGCGGCTCGCGGTGGCTGAGGACGTCCGTCATGCTGCGCGGGTGCCGATTCCGCGGATCAAGCCGCCGGCGCCGGGCGCGGTGGCCGCGTCGCGAAGACTCCGCCGGGATCACCGGCAATCCGGTCGTCGGCAGGGACCGGCTGAGGTGTATCTGCGGAGGCGATCGCTCGCAGCAGCTGCGCGCGGATGGCGGGGCCGGACGCCGCGAGGTCGACCGTGGCGAAGCGGATTCGGTGGCCCTGGATACGGATGCACTCGTCGATCCCGGCCCCGGTCGACGGGTGCAGCAGCAGCCCCTCGGCGCGGTCCGCGAGCAGATCACCCCGCCCGACCTGGGTCTGCAGGTAGGCGTAGATCTGGTACAGGTAGCCGTTGCGCAGGCTCTCCGCACGGTGCCACGTGGACGTGACGATGGCGTTGAACTTCGTGTCGATGACGATGCGCCGCTGCCCGCCCGGAGCATCAAGCACGATGTCGGTCTGCATGCCGGGGAGCGCCGCGCGCAGCCAGGGGGTCAACGCGTCGCGGTCGAGCGGCCAGTCGAGGCGCCGGCCGGTTCGCACCGTCCAGCCTTCCCGTTCGAGCACCGTGCGATAGAAGCCGCCCACGGCGCGCTCGAAAAGGTGCCGGATGTGCTCGACCGTGCGATCGGGGATGCGCTGCGTTTCCCTGCCGGCGCCCTCCACCGGCAGCGCGAGATCGAGCGCGAGCCGCGCGGCTGCCAGCATTTGGCGATCGCCGAACCCGGCGCGGGACATCCTGTTGCTGGCGCGCGTCGTCCGCGTCGGCGGCACTGCGGAAACGCCGGCGCGAAGCAGGCGTCGCGCAAGCGTACGCGACGCGTCTCCCACCTGCGGCGACGGGGCCAGCTCCGCGATCGCGGCCAGCGCCGCGCGCACCAACCGGTTCGTCTGGGTGTCGACGCTCAGGACCGGGTACCGGCAGGCGACGGCGCCCTGCTGCAGCAGCGAACGCCGTACCGTGCGCAGCACGTCGATGCGGCCGCGCACGCTGCGCAGTACCTGCGCACGGTACGTGAAGCGCGGCGTCAGTTGCCGCTGCAGCCGCGCGGTGACGCAGTCATTCAGGATGCGCCCGACGAGGTCCGCAACGTCGGCTTCCGCAGGCTCACTGCCGCCCAGTGCCGTCCCGGCGTCCACCCGGTAGAGCTCGGACGCGTACAGCATCAGCCACCAGATGTTTTGAACCGGGATGGGGCCCACGTAGCCGCGCGCGGCGCTCACGCCGGCGGCCAGCCTTTCAGTAGTTCCTCACGTGCGGCCTGCGCGACCGCGGGTTCATCGAACCAGTACTCATCGAGCAGCGGCCCGATCTCGTTCGCGACCCGCGCGCGGAACCACGCGTCGGGATCGGCGACGCTCTCGTGCTCGTCCGGGGTGCAGTAGCTGTGGCCAATCGCGTACTGCGGGCCGAGCCGCTGCGCATCTCCCGTGATGCGCCCGTTGAGCGCGGCCATGCGCGAGCGAACGCCCTCCGCGTACGCCGCTGGGATGCCGCGCTCGGTGAGCCACGTCAGCCAGCGATCGTTGAACGCGGGCTGCAGTGGAAAGAACGCGAAGCGCCGGCGCAGCGCGTGGTCCAGCGCCGCAAGCGAGCGATCCGCGACGTTCATGGTGCCGATCACATAAAAGTTCGGCGGGACGAAAACTTGCCGCGGGCCGCCGTCCTCGCCGGGATACACGAGGCGTAGCGCGTGCTCGGGACCGCGCTGGCCGCGCTCCAGCAGCGTCAACAACTCGCCCAGGATGTGCGCAGGGTTGCCGCGGTTGAACTCCTCGATTACCAGCACGAAGGGCCGCTCCGGCGCGTCTTGTGCGGCGCGGACGGCCTGCAGGATCGGCCCGTCCGCGACCGCCAAGCGGCCACGGCCGTCCGGCCGGTAGCCGCACACCAGGTCCTCATACGAAGAGTTCGCGTGGAACTGGACGACTTCGACGCGCGTGCTGTCCTTGGTCGCCACGCAGGCGTATGCGAGGCGGCGCGCCAACCAGGTTTTCCCGGTGCCCGGCGGGCCCTGCAGGATGAGGTTCTTGCGGTCTCGGAGGCGCGCCAGCGCCGCTTCGATCTCGCTTCGCTCCAGGAAGCAGCCCTCGCGGACGATGTCGTCGATCGCATAGGGCGGGGCCGCCGGCGCCGGCGTGGGCGAGGCCGGCTGCGGAGTGACCGTGTTGGACGGCCGTGATGCGCCGTTGTCGAGCCACGCGGCCAGCGCGAGTTCGGGAAAGCTGTGTGCGCGTGCGTCCGCTTGCGTGAACCGCTCCAACAATTCATCAACCAGCGCGAGATAGGTCCGGCCGTCCGGCGGCTGCGCGCGCAGTGGCTGGGCCCGGATCGACTCGATGACAGGCCGGGCCTTGGCGCTCATCGGCAGGAACCGCTGCGGGTGCGACCAGAAGAGGCCGAAGCTCAAGTTCCACTTGACTCCAGTGACCTCCATCGCCGCGTCGTACGCGGCAGCGAACTCGTCGCGCTCGGTGGTGCCGTCCGATTCCGCGAGCCTTGCCGCGGCCGCGAATATCCGCCACAGCGCGTCGATGTCGTGGGCGCCGCGGTCCTTTGCGAAGGAGAAGTACCAGCTGCTGCGCGGATCGACCGTCGGGATGCCGTGGAAGCCCGTGGGCGCCGACAGTTCCACGCCGAGGAAGTGCGCGAGCTCCGCGGCGATCCGGGTGCGTTTCCCCGGGCCCGCCGAGCGGTTGAACACGGCGAGTGTCGTGAACGGATCGATGTCCCCGATCGGGCCAACGCGGCCGTCCGCGAACTGGTCGTGGGTGAGGTAATCGGGCTTCGCGTCCGGCGCGCCGAGGTTCAGCACCGCGGCCAGCAGCGGCGCGCGATCCGTCCGGTACGTCAGCAGCGCACGCGCCACCGCTTCATAGAACGGCACCCACGGGAAGCGCTGGCCTGCGTTGGGCTCGACCTCTGGCGCAGCGATCGCCATGGACTCCGTTCGTGTGGACTCCGACGCGCGAAGTGTAGATCGGGCGAGCGCCGCCCGGTCTTCTGTCGCCGTCGGCGCGGGCTCCGGCCGGCCGGATGAGACGCGCGGCTGCCGATCCCGGATCCCCCGATGGCGCGCGGCGGATGCCGACTGGAGCCGTGCGCGGCGACGAGATCCCTTGCGTAGAAGCGTCGCATGACAAGGCGGGCACGAAACCTCAACCGTCGGTCGCTTGGCCGAGATCTTCCAGGAACTCCGAGCCGGGCGCGACGCCCGACACCCAAAGCCGGTCGCGTGCGCGAGTGCACGCGACGTACAGCAGCTGGCGCTCGGTGTCGTAGATCTCCTCGAGATCCGATTCATCGGCCGCCGCGCTGATGCGTTGTTCCCAAGGGACGATGCCTTCGTCGCAGGCGATCACTGCGACGGCGCGAAACTCAAGCCCTTTCGCAAGGTGCATGGTTCCGACCACGACGTTGCCGGGCGCCACGTCTGCGTTTGCATCAAGCACCTGGGCGACGAGCGCGGCGCCCTGCACCGTCGCCAAGGCACGCGGCAGCTCGGCATCCGAACGAACGAATGCCGCCATCTCGTGCGGTGCGATGCCTTGTGCGCCGCAGGCCTTCAGCCACGCGCCCACCGCCGCCGATTCTTCGGCACTCGACGCGAAACGGTGAATCGCGGGTGCCGGGCCATTGAACACCGAGACGGTGCCGGCGCGTTGCTCGGCGTTCCCGTCGACGTCCGTGACCACCGGCTCCAGCAGGCGGTCGGCCTGCGTCCGGATTTGATGCGACGTCCGATAGTTCACGCGCAGCGTGCGCGCACGCCCGCGGATGTCGACGCCGAGTGACTTCCAGGAAAAGGGCTGTTGGAAGATGCGTTGGCCGAGGTCGCCGGCGAAGAACAGCGCGTCGCGGCGGGCGCCGCCGAGTGCGGCGAGAAACCTGAGCTGGGCGACGCCGATATCCTGCGCTTCGTCGACCACCACGAAGTCATAGGGTGGATGCCGCCGTGTCGGCATTTCCTCGGCCAGCCGTCCGTACACGCCGGCGGGCGTGATTCGGTTGCTCTGCAGCAGCCGCGCGTTGAGGGCTGCGAATACGGTCCATAGCGCTTTGCGCCGCGCTTCCGGCAGGCGCGTACGGCGACCGAGTCGCCTGACGTCGCGATACGCCTCCCACGATTCGATCTGCCATGCATCCGCCACATTCCGCCATTCGCTGTGCACGAACGCCGCGCTGAACCCGAGGTTCGGTTGTTTCTGGATGCAGGTTTCCAGCAGTTGCGCGATTTCTTCCTCGGACGCGATGCGCCGCTTGCCGGGCGACGCCTCGTACAGGCGTTCGGCCGCGCGGTCCAACGCGAAAACGTCAATGCGCTCCGCCAGCTGCGGTTCACCGACGATCAGGCGCCGCAGCTTCACGCGCAAGGCGTTTGCCAAGGGATCGGAGAACGTGGTCAGCAGCACGCGTCCATCCGGATGCGTGCGTGCCAAGTGGACGGCGCGGTGCAGGGCAACAATCGTCTTGCCGGTACCGGCTGATCCAGATACGCGCGCCGGTCCGTTGAAGTTCTTCTGCACCCATTCACGCTGCGCTGGATGCAGAAAGATCGTCCACCGGTCCCATGGGAAGTCCAGCGCGCGCCTGAGCTCCTCCGGCGTCGAGATACTGCGGAACCGGCGTTGCGCATCCGGGTGCTCGAAGGGGTCAGGCTGCGCGGGGGCAGGGCGCTGCGGTTGAACGCCGGTTGCGAGATCGAGCAACGCTTCGGCCGCCTCAGCGGGCAGGTGGTCCGTCAGCGCGAGAAGATCGTCCTCGGACACAACGGAACGTACGGCGGGAAGCCATTCCTCCGGTACGCCCCAGCCGCGGAGCTCGTCGTCCGTGACGCGTGCGAATAGCGCTGTGGTCGTCCGGTACGGAGCGGAAGCTTCGGCCGCCTTGGGATAACGGACTTCCTCGACGCGCTCGCGGATCTCCACGATCTGCGCCGCACCGGTTCGAGGGTGCACCGCGATCCTGCGGCATTCGGCCCATCGATACGCGTCATCGTGATGGCCGACGTAGCACAACAGGAGGCCCTCCGGCGTGCGGTGCACGATCAGCCGTAGATCACGGCTCGCCCGCACCGACCAGAAGTTCTTGTCACGCGCCTTGTCGAGCTTGTGGAAGCTCTTTCCGGACCCGGACGGATCCATCTGCAGATCGAAGGCGGTCGTCTTGACCGCCTTCTGTTCGTCTCCAGCGAGACGCGCGAGGCTCGCCGTGAAGGTGGAGGCGATGCGGAAGTTCATTGCCGCCGCTTACACCGTGGCCTTTACGATCCGCAGCCCATGCGCCGCGAACGGCTCGAAGTCAGCGACGTTCACGGTGACGAATTCCGCGCCGGCGCGGATCGCGGCGGCGGCAATCAATGCATCCGTCTTCAAGGTGCGATGCCGCCCGGCGGCGTTGAACAGTTGCGCCGCAAGCGATGCGTCTTCGCGCGTCACAGCCACGATCCCGCCTTGGAGCAACCCTTCCGCGCGCTCCAGCTCGCCATCATCCACCGGGCCCACGGCGTATTCGTACCAGACCACTGAGCAGGCGGCCGCCAGTTCTCCCGCCAGAACGCGCTCGATGACCGGATGCGTAGCCATCCGGCTCCATTCCGGAAGCGCAATCAGCGCGTTGGTATCGAAGTGGATCACGCGACCGGCGGGCCGCGGCGCCGGTCGTCCGCGTGGCGCCACTCCCGCGCCTCGCGTATCCAGCGCCGTGTCTCCGCACGACTACGTACCGGCCTGTGGCTGCGGTACCAAGCCACGACGTCCGCAGGCGAGAGCTTTCGTGCCGCCGCGTCGGCCGCTGCGCCGACCGATCGGCGGATGACCTCCGCCTGTGAAACTCCCCAGACCTTGGCGAGCGCGCGGATGCGTTGATCCGTTTCCTTGTCGAGCGCATAGGTAGCGCGAACAGACATTCGAGGCATCGCGGCACCCGTTATGGTACTAAGTTATGGTAACTCTATCATGCGTGGCGTCCTCTGCGGCGGCCGGCAGCGTTGGCGCGCGCGGCCTTGCACGCGCCAACGAGTTTCAACTCCAGCCGGCGGCGAGCAGCTGACTGAACCCAACGTGTTTCCCATGCCGCGCTCTCCGTTGCGGCTACACCCTGAACACCTTCATCACCTCATCGCCGAGGTGGTTGATGATCTTGACGGCGATGCGCCCGGTGGCGGGTTTGGGGAACGGGCGGGAGGTGTCGCTGTGCAGGGTCTCCCAGGCCTCCGCGTTGATTTCGGCCTTCAGGGTCGTCTTGAGTGACTTGTAGGGGTCGTTGGCGCCGAGGAAGTAGGCCTGGCGGACGAAGAAGGATTCTTCGTTGTAGTCGGTGTCGACGAACCAGCAGGCGATGCCGTCGGGGCCGTCGCTGACGACTTCGCCGGTCTGCGGCTTGAAGACGTCGACGCCGTTGACCTTGACGCGGATGTCGGTGCCAGCGGGCGCGGCCCAGGTTTCATGGCCGTCGACGATGCGCTTCAGGCTCTTGCCGCTCTCATCCTGGATCTCGATGTCGGGCTCGCCGAAGATCACGAACAGGTTGCCCTTGCCGGTGTTCTTGAGGTCGTCGGCCATGTGCAGGTCGGCGTTCATGCGCGCCTTCAGTACCGGGATGCGGCCGAGCTTCTCGAACTCGCTGGCGTGGGCCTCGTAGGCGAAGGCGCAGGCGATCAGCACGTCGAAGTCGGCGTCGCCGGCTTCCTTGGCGGCGCTGACCAGATCGATGCGCGACACGGTGCCGAACTCGGGGCCGATGAAGATGGCGGCGCGGCGCTCCTTGGCGCCTTCCAGGTACCGACCCTCGGCGCACACGAGCTTGCCGGGCCAGGGCACGAGCGAGGTAAAGGCGATGCGGCCGTCCTTGTGGGCCTGCTGGACGCCGGCGGTCCTCAGGTTGTCGAGGATCATCCCGGCGAAGTCGCGCGCATCGCCCGCGTCCTGCACGCCATCGATCACCTCGCCGTGCTCGTCGACGCCCAGGATGCGGTGCGGGAGAGGCTTTCGACGGTGAACGGGCCGGCGACGCGGACCTTGCGCTTGTCCTCGTAGGG
>DASVGQ010000091.1:0-7718 GCA_036379455.1 Nevskiaceae bacterium | reverse complement strand
CGAACAGCTCTCTGTGCGCCGCCTCGGGAGCAGGTGCGGCGCCGAGGGAAGGTGCGGCGGTCGAGTTGCTCATGGGGTTCTCCTCCGGTGGTTGTCGTGTCCGACGGCCGTGCGCGCACGCCGCCGGCTTGACGCTTCAGGGTCCTGTGGACAAGTGCATCTGCGGCATGTCCTTCAGGCGGCTTCAGCCACCAGCCGGCCCGCCAGATGGTCGACGGCGACGTGGGCGTGCAGCCGCACGCCGGTCGCCAGCGTGGCGTCGTCGGCATAGAAGTGCGGGTTGTGGTTCACCGCCTTGCCGCGGCCGCCGGGCGTGGCGACGACGTGGTCGCCTTCGAGCGTCACGTCCTGCACGCCGAGGAAGACGTAGAGCCCGCCGAAGCGGTTGACGAATTCCGAGACGTCGTCGTAACCGAGGATCGGCGGCAGCTCCACGACGCGGCCGGCGCCGGCCACGCGTTGGAATACTGGCAGGCCGGCGTCCACCCACTCGTTGCGGTTGACGAGCGGCGGCACGTTCTGCAGGTATTCCACCTGCGCCGTGCAGCCGTAGGCCGCGGCGCTGCCTTCGACGAGCTCGCGCAGGTGGCGCTGCGCGTGCCCATGTCGGCCTGCACCGAGCAGCGGATCGTGCCCCACAGCGTGACGTGTTCGCCGATGATGTTGAAACGGCCGACGTCCTCGAGATGGCCGATCGTCACCGTCACCGGGTTGTGCGCCGGCAGCTGCCGGTAGACCTGCCCGATGCCGCCGATGATGGCGGCGGCGGCGGGCATCGGGTCGACGCCTTCCCACGGTATCGAGCCGTGCGTCTGCTTGCCGTTGACGACGATCTTCACGAGGCACGAGGCGGCGAATTCGTTGCCGCGGCAGTAGCCGATGACGCCCTTGGGCAGCGGCGCGACGTGCATGCCGAACACCATGCTGGGCGCCGGGTCGGACAGCGCGCCCTGCGCCAGCATCTCGCGCGCACCGCCCTTCTCCGCGATCGGCGGGCCTTCCTCCGCAGGCTGGAACACGAACAGGACGGTGCCCGCCAGCCGTTCGCGCAGCGCGGTGAGGATGCTGGCGGTGCCCATCAGCATCGCCACGTGGCAGTCGTGCCCGCAGGCGTGCGCGACCGGGAACGGTCCGCCGGGGTAGTCCTTGTCGACGACGGTGGAAGCGAAGGGCAGGCCCGACTGTTCCTTGACGGGCAGCGCGTCGATGTCGCCGCGCAGCGCGACGACGCGTTCGCCCGGCTGCCCGCCGCGCAGTACGCCGACGACGCCGTGGCCGGCAATGCCGGTGCGTACGTCGTCCAGCCCGAGGCTCTTGAGGTGGTCGGCGATGAGGCGCGCGGTGTTGACCTCGCGGTTGGAGAGCTCGGGATGCTGGTGCACGTGGTGCCGCCACGCGATGACCTGCGGCGAGATCTGCGCGGCGCGGCGATCGAGTTCGGCGTAGAGGCTGGAGGCGTCCATGGGCGGGGTTCTCTCTTCAGGTCGACAGGGCGGGAATCATGGAAGAAGTTTGCGCGTCGCGCCGGTCGAGGCGTGGCATCCGTGGCGTCTGCACGATCACGGCGCGGCGATGCGGCCGACGCTGTCCGTCGCCTTCTCAAAGCTGCGGCCCGCGCGCAGCACGGTCTGCTCGTCGAAGGCGCGGCCGATGATCTGCATGCCGATCGGCAGGCCGTCGCGGTCGAAGCCGGCCGGCAGGCTCATCGTCGGCAGGCCGGTGAGGTCGGCCTGGCAGGTGAAGCGCGTGAGCGTCATGACGATCAGCTCTTCCGTGCCGTCGGGCCAGGTGATGGTCTGCGTGTCGGGCGCCGGCGCGGTAATGGGCATGGTCGGCGCGATGACCACGTCGACGTCCGCCAGCAGCGCTTCCCAAGCCTTGCGCATGCGCTGCCGCACGCGCAGCGCCTTGATGTAGTCCGTCGCGAGGATGAATTCGCCAACCCGCAGCAGCGCGCGCACGTCCGGCTGGTACAGGGGCGCCGAGGCCCGCAGGCTCTCCTGATGGTAGGCGCTGGCCTCGGCCATCATGATCGCCCACTCGGTGCCGAGGATCTGGTCCGGGTAGGGAATGGCGACCGCACGCGTCAGGGCGCCCGCGTCCCGCAGCACGTCGATCGCCTTGCGCACCGCCGCGGCGACGTCTTCGGCGACGTGGTCGAAGTAGTAGTTTTCCGGCACGCCGATGCGCAGGCCCTTTACGCCCGCGTCCAGGGTCGCGCCGTAGTCCGGCACCGGCAGGTCGACGCTGGCGGGGTCCTCCGCGTCGTAGCCGGCGATCACTTGCAGCACGGCGGCCGAGTCGCCGACGTTGCGCGTGAGCGCGCCGGCGTGGTCGAGCGACCACGCCAGCGGCGTGACGCCGCGCCGCGAGACGCGGCCGTAGGTCGACTTCAGCCCTACCGTGCCGCAGAACGCGGAAGGGATGCGGATCGAGCCGGCGGTGTCGGTGCCGGTCGCGATCGTGCAGACGCCGGCAGCGATCGCGGCCGCCGAGCCGCCGCTGGAGCCGCCGACGATGCGCGCGGGGTTCCACGGGTTGTGCGTCGTTGGCGTGACGCCGCCGTAGGCGAACTCGTGCGTGTGGGTCTGTCCCAGCAGCACGGCGCCGGCCTGGCGCAGCCGCGCGACGACGACCGCGTCGCGTTCTGGAACGCGTCCTGCGCGCACCTGCGAGCTGGACGTCGACGGCACGCCGCCGGTGTCGTAGATGTCCTTGATGCCGAGCGGGATGCCGTGCAAAGGGCCGCGCCAACGCCCGGCTGCGATCTCCTTCTCGGCGGCCTTCGCGGCCCGGCGCGCGGCGTCGGCCGTGACGTGTGCGAAGGGCGCGAGCGTCGGCTGCACCGCTTCCAGACGCGCGAGGCAGGAGTCAGTGAGCTCGACCGGCGACAGCTTCCCGGCCTTGAGCGCCGCGCTGGCCTCGCTGAAGCTCAGTTCACAGGGCTGCACGGCGCGTCACCGCGGCCGCAGGTCGAAGGCGCCGGCCGGGAAGGTCTCGCCCAGCGGCACCTCGTCGAGCCGGTCGATGAGCCCGTAGGCCGCCTGCAGCAGCGGCAGCAGCTCGCCCTGTTCGTCGCGCGTGAGCGGCAGCCGCGCCACGCGCGCCAGGCGTTCCAGCGCCGCGGCGTCGATCTGTCGCGTCGGCTTTGAGGATGTCACGGGAGGTCTCCTGAACGGGTTGCGGGTGAGAGGACGCCGGCCTCTGCCCACCCACCTTCAGTGGGCGAAGTCCGGCATGAACTGCTTGTCGGTGTCCGGATCCTTGATGAGATTGCAGGTCGACTGCATGAACACCGGCTGCGCGTCCGGTGACAGCAGCTTGACGAAGTCGAAATAGCCGTTGCCGTTGTCGCGGTACAGGCGCATCGCCGTGATGGCCTCGTGCGTCGGGCCGTCCATGTGGATCGGCCCGCCGACCGTGTCATAGCTGACGCCGCTCTCCAGCGCCGCGATCACCTTGTCGCGCTGCAGGCTGCCGGCCTTGTCCACCGCGATCGCCCACAGGTGCCAGGCGTTCCACATCGAGATCTCCAGCGGCGTTATGGGATCCTTCGTGCCCGAGGCGTTCCACGCCGCGATGAAGCCGGACTTGGCGGTCGGGTGCCGCTCGGTCGGCAGCCACGGCCACGCGGCGAGGATGCCCTTGCCGGCGCCGCCCAGCGCGATCTGCTCGGCGCCCGCGCCGTACTGCGGGTACAGCAGCGTCGTCGAACGATTCAGGCCGGAAGCCGACCACTGCTCGAAGAAGTTGTCCTGCGCCGCGCCCACCAGCAGCGCGACGATCAGGTCGGCGTGCGCGGCCTGGATATCGGTGACCGTGTCCGGGAACGTGGAATCGCTCAGCGCGAAGAACTTCGGCGTGTTGCCGACGATGGTGGCGCCGTCATCCTTGGCAAAGCGCTGGATCCAGCCGGCCGAGATGCGGCCGTAGTCATAGTTCGCGGCCATCACGTACCAGCGCTTCAGGCCGTGCTCGGCGGCGTACTTCAGCGCCGGCCCGAGCTGCTGGTACGGAACCGGGCCGGTGCCGAACATGTTCTTGTCGCACACGCCGCCTTCGTAGAGCTGCGTGTAGACATAGAGCTTCTTCGCGCGGTGGAAGATCGGCCGGATCGCCTCGCGCGTCGAGCTCAGGAAGCCGCCGACGACCACCGCCGCGTCGCTGCGTGCCACCTGGCGCGCCAGCACCGTGGCGTGCGCGGTGCTGGACTGGCTGTCCAGGCTGCTCAGCGCCAGCGGCCGGCCGAGTACGCCGCCGTGCGCGTTGATGTCCTTGACGGCGAGTTGCCCGGCGAGCGCGACCGCCTGTCCGTAGTTCGCCAGCGGGCCGGACTCCGGCATGATCATGGTGACCGGGATCGGCGCGTCACTGGCGGCTGGAGGGCTGGCGGCAGCGCCCGCCGCCGATGCGGTGGCCAGCGCAGCGGAGCACAGTGCGAAACACGCCACACCGCTCGCGAGCGTCTTCATGGCCTGTCTCCTCCACAGGTGCCATCGGCGATGCATGCACGATCGACCTGGCGCAAGTCGTTGTCAATATGGCGAAACGCGAGGAATTCGCGGCGCCGCTGCCGGCGTGACGCGAGCGCGGCGCGGTGCTCGCCTCGCCTCAGATCACGCGCTGGACGTAGGCGACGCTGCCCGGCCCGGCGGTGGCGCCCGGTTCGAAGGTGACCTGCCAGCGCTCGGGCGCGTGGCCGAAAAGATCCACGTCGTAGGTGCAGATGAGGCGGTGGGGCGACTTCCAGCCATAGACCGGGTAGATGCCGGCCACCTCGACCGGCATCGTGCGGCCGACGTACAGCGTTTCCTGCGCCGCCTTCATCGCCTGCGGCGCCCCGCAGCTCGCCGGCATGACGGGAGGCTTCGTCGGCCGCGCCGCGCAGGCGGCGAGCAGGAAACTGGCGGTGGACAGCGCCGCTATGGACAAGGCCTTGACTCGCACCACGTTCTTTAGAGCGACCCGCGCGCCCGACGTTCACTCGGGTGATCGGCGCAGCGCGCCGCATCGCGTAGCATTGAGCTTTCTTGAATCGATGGATATTCCCTGGAGGAGAAGATGGCCAAGACGAAGCCCGTGAAGGTCGCCGCCGTACACGACGCGGCGCCGTTCCTGGAACTGGAAGCCGGCGTGGCGCACACCTGCGAGATGATTCGCCGCGCCGCGGCGGGCGGCGCGAAGCTGGTGGCGTTTCCCGAGACCTATCTGCCGGGATACCCCTACTGGATCTGGTCGCACACGCCCAAGCACGCGGCGCCGTTGTTCGCCGAGCTCTACGCCAACAGCCCGGAGCTGCCGAGCGAGGCGTCGCGCGCCATCGCCGCGGCGGCGAAGGACACCGGCACGTGGGTGGTGCTTGGCATGGACGAGAAGGAGGGCGGCACGCTGTACAACACGCTCGCCTACTTCTCGCCGACGCACGGCCTCGTCGCGCGGCATCGCAAGCTGCAGCCGACGAACGCCGAACGGACCGTGTGGGGCCGCGGCGACGGACGCGACGTGTTCGTGCTCGACACGAGCTTCGGCAAGCTCGGCGGCCTGATCTGCTTCGAGCACACGATGGACCTCGCCGCCTACAGCCTCGCGACGCTCGGCGAGCAGATCCACATCTCCTCGTGGCCGGCGATCAGCGCGACGCACGCCGACCCGAATTCGGGCGAGTTCGACCGCTATTCGTCGACGCTCGCGACGTCGTACGCGATCCGCAACCAGTGCTTCGTGATCGTCGTCCAGGGGCGGATCGACGAGAAGATCATCGCCAAGCTCGCCGTGCAGAACCCGGACGATGCGCCGACCGTGGGCGGCGGCTACGTCGGCGTGATCGGCCCCGACGGCAAGTGGATCGCGGGCCCCAGCCACGACGAGGACGACATCCTGTACGCGGAGATCGACCTGTCGAACATCGCCTACGCGAAGTTCTTTGCCGACAGCGCCGGCCACTACGCGCGGCCGGACGTATTCAGCTTCGGCATCAGCCAGCAGCGCATCGAGGCGCTGACGACGCAGACCGCCACCCACGAGCATGCGGCGTTCGCCGGTACGGAAGCGCCGGGCGGCGAACGGGTCGAGGAGTCGAGCGGCGAGCCCGGGCTGGTGATCCGGGCGACCGGCGGCGGTCGCGAGTGAGGCCGTACAGCTTGGCGGGACGTGAACGCGCTGACTGAGGCGCAAACGCCGGAAGCCAGCGTCGCGAGGCTGTGACTGCCGCGGGCGGCCGAGGCCGCCCGCGGCAGCGCTGCGCTTCAGCCCTTGCTGCCCGGCAGCGGCAGGTGCGTGGCGATGGCCATCCGGTTCCAGCCGTTGATGGCGATGATGCACATCAGCAGCTGCGCGATCTCCTTGTCCTTGAAGGCCGCGCGTACGCGCGCCCACGTGTCGTCGCTGACGCCGTGCGCACCGATGTTCGTGACTTCCTCGGTGAAGGCGATCGCCGCCTGCTCGCGCTCGGAGTAGATGTCCGGCGCCTCGCGCCACGCCGACAGCACGGCGATGCGCTGCTCGTCGACGCCGGCCTTGCGGGCTTCCTCGCCGTGCATGTTGAGGCAGAACGCGCAGCCGTTGATCTGCGAAGCGCGCAGCTTGACGAGGCCGATGAGCGCTTCGCCGAGCGTTCCGGCGTGCACGTACTTCTCGAGCGCCATCATCGGCGCGTAGGCGCCCGGATCGGTGGCGTGGAGGTCGATGCGGGGTGTGAGCGTGAGTTTTGCCATGTCTTGAGTCCTGTCAGACGGGAAAGGGATTGCCGCACTACAGACCGGTCATGCCGCGGCCGGTTCAGCGCGCGTGGCGGGCGATGAACGCGTCGACCAGCGCGCTGATCTCCTCGAGGTGGTCGTCGAGCGCGAAGTGCCCGGTGTCCAGAAGCTGCACCTCCGCGTCGGGAACGTCCTTGAGATACGCCTGCGCGCCGGCGCCCGGGAAGTAGCCATCGTTCTTCCCCCACGGCAGCAGCACGGGCGGACGGTGCTCGCGCAGCCACGCCTGCCACGCCGGATAGGCGGCGACGTTGGTCTGGTAGTCGTAGAACAGGTCGAGCATGATCGCCGCGCGGCCGGGCTGGTCGAGCCAGTGCTGGTCCAACGTCCACATGTCGGGGTCGACGAGTTCGGCGTCGCGCACGCCTTCCAGGTGCGCGCTGCGCGTCGCCGCCAGGCTGAACGCGCCCTTGACCTGCTCGGCGAGGCCCTCGCGGTTCTTCCAGAAGGCCTTCATGGGTTCGATGTTGGGGCCGAGCCCTTCCTCGTAAGCGTTGCCGTTCTGCGCGACGATCCCGCGGATCCATTCCGGGTGCTTCAGCGCGATGCGGAAGCCTACGGGCGCGCCGAAGTCGAACATGTAGACGAAGAAGTGGCGCTGGCCGATCTGGTCGAGGAACCTGCCGACGATCTCGGCGAGGTGGTCGAAGCTGTATACGAAGCTGCCGCCTGCGCTGCTCGCGGTCGGCGCGTCGCTGTAGCCGAAGCCGGGGTAGTCCGGCGACAGGACGTGGACGTGTGCGCTCAGTGCGCGCATGAGCGGCACGTATTGATAGGAAGCGGCCGGGAAGCCCGGCAGCAGCACCAGCGTCGGCGCGTCCTTCGGGCCGCCTTCGCGATAGAAGATCTTCAGCCCGTCCACCGTCGCCGTGCGATGGTGAAGCTTGCGTGCCCGTACCTCGGTTTCCTTGATTCCGGTCGCCATGACCGCCTCGCCTTTGTTCGATTGATTGGATGCGA
>DASVGQ010000090.1:0-2884 GCA_036379455.1 Nevskiaceae bacterium | reverse complement strand
GCGTGGGGCGGCCGCTACGTGCCGGAGCTGCTGGTGCCGCCGCTGCAGGAACTCGAAGCGGCCTTCGCGAGCGCGCAGCGTGATTCGCAGTTCCGGCACGAGCTGCACGATCTGTGGAAGCACTACGCGGGCCGCCCGACGCCGCTGACGCGCTGCCGCAATCTGGCGGCCGACACGCCGGCGCGCATCTACCTCAAGCGCGAGGACCTGCTGCACGGCGGCGCGCACAAGACCAATCAGGTGCTGGGGCAGGCACTGCTGGCGCGCCGCATGGGCAAGCGGCGGCTCATCGCGGAAACCGGCGCCGGCCAGCACGGCGTCGCGGTCGCCATCGCCGGCGCCCTGTTCCAGCTGCCTGTACGTATCTACATGGGCGCGAAGGACTGCGAGCGCCAGCAGCCCAACGTGTTCCGCATGCGCCTGCTCGGCGCCGAGGTGGTGCCGGTGGACAGCGGCAGCGGCACGCTCAAGGACGCCATCAACGAGGCGTTGCGCGACTGGGCCGGGAGCTGTGCGACGACGCACTACCTGCTGGGCACGGCGGCCGGGCCGCACCCCTTCCCGACCATCGTGCGTGAATTCCAGCGCGTGATCGGAGACGAGGCGCGCGCGCAGATGCTCGAGCAGGACGGACGCCTGCCGGACGTCGCCGTGGCCTGCGTCGGCGGCGGATCCAACGCCATCGGACTGTTCAGCGCGTTTCTCGACGACGATGTGCGGCTGGTCGGCGCCGAGCCCGGGGGACGCGGGATCGCCAGCGGCCGGCACGGCGCGACCGTCGCTCACGGCACGCCCGGCGTGCTGCACGGCGCCTACACGCACGTGCTGCAGGACGCGCACGGGCAGATCCGCGAATCGTACTCGGTCTCCGCAGGCCTCGATTATCCGGGCGTCGGGCCGCAGCACGTCCGTCTCGCCGAGACCGGCCGCGCGGAGTACGTGGCCATCGCCGACCGCGAGGCGCTGGAGGCGTTCCGGCTCCTGTCGCGCATGGAAGGCATCATCCCCGCGCTCGAGTCGGCGCACGCCGTGGCCTGGGCGCTGGCCGAGGCGCGGCGCGCGCAGCGCGCGATCTCGATCCTCGTGAATCTCTCGGGACGCGGCGACAAGGACCTCGACTACGTGCAGTCGCTGCCGCCGGAGCTCGGGCAATGACCCGCTACGCGAAGCTGTTCGGTCGCCTCGAGCAGGCCGGTCGCGGCGCCTTCATTCCCTTCACCGTGCTGGGTTATCCGGACATGGCGCGCTGCCGCGAACATCTCGAGCTGCTGGCCGCGCACGCGGACGCTCTCGAGCTCGGCATCCCCTTCTCCGACCCCACGACCGACGGGCCGACGATCCAGCGGGCGGATCAGGCGGCGCTGGCGGCGGGCGCCACGCCCGCGAGCTGCCTGAGGCTGCTTGCGGAGTTCCGCGCGAGCCACCCGGAGCTGCCGGTCGGCCTGCTGGTCTACGCCAACCTGGCCGTGCATCGCGGCGTGCCGCGCTTCTACGCGGATCTCGCAGAGGCCGGCGTCGATTCGGCGCTCGTCGTCGATGTGCCGACGGAGGAGGCGCCGCCCTTCGCGGACGCGGCCCGCCAAGCCGGCGTGGCGCCGGTCTTCATCGCGCCACCGGGGGCGGCACCCGAGGTACTGGCGCGCATCGCGGCGTTCGGCGCCGGCTACACCTATGTGCTCGCACGGGCGGGCGTCACCGGCGCGGAGCTGGCGGGCGGCACTCCAAGCGATGGCCTGCTCGCGCGGCTGGCGGCGGCCGGTGCGCCGCCTCCCGTGCTCGGGTTCGGCATGTCCACGCCCGGGCACGTGCGCGACGGCATCCGCGCCGGCGCGGCCGGCGTCATCTCGGGCTCGGCCGTGGTCGAGCGGTTGCGCGCGTGGGATGCAGGGACTTGCCAGCGCGAGGCGGTCGCGGAGTGGCTCGCCGGCATGCACGGCGCCGCAACGCGAAGCGCCGCGCGGGACCCCGCTCGATGAACGCCGTGCGTCGCGCGCTGACGTGAACGGACGTCGGGCGGCGAAGCGGTTCCGCGGGCAGCTTCAGTGGGCGGTTGCGCTGGCGCGCTGCGCCGCGAGAAAGCCCGACACCGCCTCGATCACCTTGTCGGGTTGGTCGCGGTGCGCGGAGTGTCCGCACTGGTCGAGCTTGACGAGCTGGCACTGGCCGGCAGGCAGCGCCGCAGCGATCCCGTCGATCTGCGCCATGGTGCCGTAAGGGTCCTGGTGGCCCTGGATGGCCAGCACCGGGCAACGGATTTCCGGCAGCAGCTCGCGGATCGACCAGTCGCGGAAGGCGGGGCTGAGCCAGATGTCGTTCCAGCGCCAGAACACCCAGTCCACGTCCGCGTGGTAGCGCGCCAGCGGCCGACGCAAGTCCGCGTCGCGGTACGCGACCTTCGCCTCGGCGATGCTCTTCACCGAAATGTCCTCGACGAGGATGTGCGGCGCGAGAACGATGGCGCTCGCGACCCGTCCCGGAAACGCCGCCGCGTGGATGAGCGCGATGGAGCCACCGTCGCTGTGGCCGAGCAGGTGATAGCGCGGCGGCGCGTGCAGCGCAGCGAGCAGCGCCGGCAGCACATGCCGCGCGTGCCGGTGCATGTAGTCGGGCTGCCAGTGCCGGTCGGCCTCGCAGCGCGACGACTCGCCGTAGCCGGGGCGCGAGTACACCAGCCCCCGCACCCCGCAGGCTTCGCACAGCCGCTGCGGGAAGTCGCGCCACATGGCGACCGATCCAAGCCCCTCGTGCATGATCACGAGCCACGGAGCGTCCGCAGCGTCGCTGCCGACGAAACGGTACTCGATCTCGAAGCGCTGGCCGTGGGCGTCGACGCCGATGCGGGCGTTCATGCGGCGGGCTTTGCGCGTTCGCGCTCGCGCAGGCG
>DASVGQ010000089.1:0-2018 GCA_036379455.1 Nevskiaceae bacterium | reverse complement strand
CAATCAAATCCGAATGAGAATATGGTAGTTTTTCTCCTCCGCGCGCACGTACGATCAGCCGGTTTGGCATCGGCGCGGGAGGCTCCGAATGCGGCTCAAGGCGAGTGGCGCCACGCGGCGAGGCGCGTCGCACTGGAAAAGGATGGTCATGCCGGCCTCGGTCAACGATCACGAGCAACGAGAAGTAACGAAACGGCTATTGGCGCGCGCGCCGCTCGTCCGGAACGCCTGCGATCTCGACCTCCTGAGCTTTTTGTATCGGCACCCGCACATGCTGCTGACGAGCGAGCAGGTGGCGGGATTTATCGGCTACCACGCAAGCGACGTCGCGCGGGCCTTCGATGCCTTCATCGAGGCGGGACTGCTGGAGCGAACGGCGCAGCAATCGATGCACGCGGCGCGTTTGTTCGTCCTGCGGCTCCCTGGCGGCCCGGGGGGCGGCGTGAGGGCGCTGCTGGAAGCGGCCTCCACGCGCGAAGGGCGGGAGCGCATCCTCCAGGCGCTCAAGGCGCAAGGCTCGCGGCCGGACCAGCCTCGCGCGCGGCAGAAGCTACGGCTCGTCGCCGGCCTTCGGCCGACGGGATAAGAAGCCATGCCAGAACGTGACTTGGTACGGACGGGTATCGCCGGGCTCGACGGGATTCTGCCCGGCGGCATTCCACGCGGCAACATCATCCTGCTCGAAGGCGCCGTCGGCTGCGGCAAGACGACCTTGGGCGTGGAATTCATCTATCGCGGGATTTCCCAGTTCAACGAGCCGGGCATCATCGTGCTGTTCGAGGTCGCGCCGGACAAGATCATCCGCGACGCGCGGAGCTTCGGCTGGGAGCTTCAGGGACTGGAACAGGCGGAGCGCCTGCGGATCGTCTTCACGAGTCGCGAGGTGTTGCGTCAGGAGCTGCAGCAGGCGGACAGCGTCCTGCTCGAAGAAGCCGCGAGGATCGGCGCGCGGCGAATTTTCATCGACGGCGTGAGCGGGTTGGGCGGTGGCAACGGCGCGCAGGAAGCGCGCTCGGCGTTTCACATTTTCACCGAGGGCTTGCACCGCGAGAACCTGACGGCGGCCTTGGCCGTCGAGGCGTCCGCCTACTCCCCCGACCAAGCCGCGACGCTGCCCGAGGAGTCGATCGCCGACACGGTGATCAGGCTCCGTATGGAAGAATCCCAGCGCTCCATCAGCCGCTCGCTCGAGGTCGTGAAGTCGCGCGGCCAGGATTACCAGATGGGACGGCACACGTTTCGCATCACCGACGGCAAGGGCATCCAGGTCTATCGCCGTGTCCAGGCACCCCGGCCGCCGAGCCGCGACCGCGCCGCGGCCTACGACACGACGACCCGCATCTCGACCGGAGTTCCCGGCCTCGACGAGCTCACCAACGGCGGATTCTTCATCGGCAGCACGACGGTGGTGGCGGGCATCTCCGGCGTCGGCAAGAGCGTGATGGGGTGCCAATACCTCGCCGAAGGCGCGCGGCACGGCGAGCGCGGCCTCATGCTGAGCCTGGACGAGCAGGTGCAACAAATCATGCGCAACGCCGCGAGCGTCGGGATCGACTTCGGCCGCGACCGAGAGCGTGGCCTGATTCGGTTGATCTATGAGCCACCGCAGGAGATCGAGGTCGATGTGCACTTCCACAACATCGAGGCGGTGGTGGAAGAGTTCAAACCGAAGCGCGTCGTGATCGACAGCCTCTCCACCTACGGCTCGACCCTCGGCACCCAGGGGAGGGTGTTTCGCGACTTCTTTCACGCGCTGGTCGCGCTGATGAAGGAGCATCAGATCGCCGCCGTGTATAACCACGAGAATCCGGAGATGCTCGGCATGGCGTCGATGATGGGCAGCTTCCAGATGAGCTCACTCGTCGACAACATCATCCTGATGAACTGGACCGAACTCGGCGATGCCTTCCGCCTTGGCATGACGGTGGCCAAGATGCGCGCCAACCCTGTCGACAGGACGACGCACGAGGTCGAAATCCGCGACGGGGAAGGCATGCGCGTGCTGCCCCGGGAGCTCC
>DASVGQ010000088.1:0-12295 GCA_036379455.1 Nevskiaceae bacterium | reverse complement strand
GTACAGCCCGGCGGCGGCGATCAGGACGAGCCCGACGAGCAGCGTCTTCAGCAGGCCGTAGCGCGCGACCATCCAGCCGCCGACCGCGGCGCCGACCATCGTCATGATCACGCCGAACACCTTGGAGATGGCGGCGATCTGATCGAGCGTGAACCCCAGATCGAGATAGAAGGGGTTGGCCATCACGCCCTTGGTGAAATAAGACAGGCGATAGACGCAGATGAAGGCGAGGATCAACATCGCCAGCCGCCACGGGTTGCGCCGGAAGAAGTCGGTGAAGGGACACACGACGGCGCCGATCAGCCACGCCGTCAGGTCACGCAGCACGGGCGACCGGTGCGAGCTGCGCTTCAGGAAGGCGCGCACGCGCTCCTCATCCTGCCAGACGGCCCGGGTCGTCGACGTGTCGGGCTCCGGCACCAGCAGCGTGGTGACGATGCCGACCGCCATGAGGATGGCCATGCTCATGTACGCCCAGTACCAGCCGGCTTTTGCGGCGACCACCAGCGCACCTGCACCGGCGAAGAGCATCGCGAGGCGATAGCCGAACTGGTAGACGGCGGCCATCGCGCCCTGGAGCTCAGGGCCGACGGCCTCGATGCGCCACGCGTCGATGCAGATGTCCTGCGTTGCCGAGGCAAAGGCTACCCCGGTAGCCAGCCAGGCGACGTGCCCGAGGTCGGCACCGGGGTTGGAGCTGGCGATCGCGGCGAGGCCGGCCGTGACGCCGAGCTGCGCCAGCAGCAGCCAGCTGCGCCGCCGGCCGAGCAGGTGCGTGACCAGCGGCAGCGGCAGGCGGTCGATGATCGGCGCCCAGAAGAACTTCAGCGAATAGGCCAGGCCCACGAGGCTGAAGTAGCCGATGCTCTTGACGTTGACGCCGTCCAGCGCCAGCCACGCCGACATCGTCGAGAACACCAGCAGGAACGGCAGGCCCGAGGAGAAGCCGAGGAAGAACATTCCGGCGACGCGCGGGTGGGCGTACACGCTCCACGCCGCGCGCCATCCGCGCGGGCGCTCCGAGCCTTCAGCGCGCGGCATATTCGACGATCAACGGCGCGTGGTCCGAGAAGCGCTCCCGCTTGAAGACGTGCGCGGCCCGCAGCCGGCGGGCCTGGCGGGCGGTGACCATCTGGTAGTCAATGCGCCAGCCGACGTTCTTCGTCCAGGCGGCGCCGCGGTTGCTCCACCACGTGTAGCCTTCGCCGGTGCCGTCGGGGTGCAGGTGACGCCACGCGTCCGTGTAGCCCCACTCGCCGGTGACGCGGTCCATCCACGCGCGCTCGTGCGGCAGGAAGCCCGAGTTTTTCTGGTTCGACTTCCAGTTCTTCAGGTCGCGCTCGGTGTGGGCAATGTTCCAGTCGCCGCAGATCACGTAGTTGCGCCCCGACGCGCGCCACGCCGCGAGCCGCTCCGGGAAGGTTTCGAGGAAGCGGTCCTTGCTGGCTTGGCGCTGGTCGTTGGAGGAGCCGGAGGGCAGGTACAACGAGACCACCGACAGGCGCCCGAAACGCAGCTCGAGGTAGCGCCCTTCGCGGTCGAATTCCTCGATGCCGAGCGTGTCGATGACGCGGTCAGGGCGCCGCCGTGCGTAGACCGCGACGCCCGCATAGCCCTTCCTCTCGGCGCTGTGGACGTGGCGGTGAAAGCCCGGCGGCGAGAACTCCGCGCGCCCTTCCAGATCCGCGGCCTGGGCGCGGACTTCCTGCAGGCAGTACACGTCCGCCGCCTCGTCCGCCATCCAGTCGAAAAAACCCTTTCGGGCAGCGGCACGGATGCCGTTGAGGTTCAAGGAGACGATCTTCACGTAAGAGGCTGGCCTGCGCGCGCTCTATGATACGGGCGGACCTTGATGTGACACGTGAGCCGCCGCCATGCAAGCCTACCAGAGTGCGTTCCTGAACCTGGCGTTGCAGCACGGCGTGTTGAGGTTCGGCAGCTTCACGCTGAAGTCGGGACGCCTCAGCCCCTATTTCTTCAACCTTGGTCAGATCGACGGCGGCGCGGCGCTGCGTGCCTTGGCGGGCGCCTATGCCGACGCCATCGAGGCGCAGGGTCTGTCCTTCGACGTCCTTTTCGGTCCCGCCTACAAGGGCATTCCGCTGGTGGCGGCGCTCAGCGTGGTGCTTGCGGAGCGCGGCCGTGACGTGGCCTTCGCGTACAACCGCAAGGAGGCCAAGGATCACGGCGAAGGCGGCGTGATGGTCGGCGCGCCGGTGCGCGGACGCCGCGTGCTGATCGTCGACGACGTGTTGACCGCCGGCACGGCGTTGCGCCAGTCGCTGGCGCTGCTGCGCGCTGCCGGCGCCGAGCCGGCGGCGGCGTTGATCGCGCTCGATCGCCAGGAGCGCGGCGCGCACTCGGCGCGTTCGGCGGTGGCCGAGCTCGCTGCGGAGTCCGGCATCGCGGTGCACGCGCTCGTCGGCGTGGAGGAAATCCTTGAATACCTTGGCGGCGCCGACGCAGCCACGGCGGCCGCCGTGCGCGCCTACCAGGCACGCTACGGCGTGCGCGTCGCGTCGTAGGATGACGTCATGATCCGGCGCGGGACAGACTGACTTGGAGGCGCGGGTGCCATCGGCGGCAGCCGTTCCTGCGGAGGATGCGCCGGCCGACCTCTGGTTGGCCTCCGCCTCTCCGCGCCGGGCGGAGCTGCTTGCAGGTCTGGGCCTGCGGCTGCGCGCGGTGCCGAGCGGCGTCGCGGAGCATCGGCTCGCAGGTCAGTCGCCGCGCGACTACGTGCTGGCGACGGCGTTGGCAAAGGCGCATGCGGTAGCAGCGCGCGCGCCGGCCGGCGTTCCTGTGCTCGGCGCGGACACCGACGTAGTGGTCGACGACGACATCCTCGGCAAGCCGCGCGACCGGGCCGATGCGCTGACCATGCTCGCGCGGCTGTCGGACGGCGGTCACGACGTGCTCAGCGCGGTGGCGGTGGTCACGGGCGATGGCTGTGTGGCGACGGTCGTCACCTCTACGCGGGTGTGCTTCGGGCCGATCTCGCCGGCCGCCGCCGCGGCCTACTGGGCGACGGGCGAACCGCGTGACAAAGCCGGTGCCTACGCCGTCCAGGGCGGCGCGGCGCGCTGGGTGCGGCGCATCGAGGGCAGCTACACGGGTGTGGTCGGGCTGCCGCTGTTCGAGACGCTGGAGCTGTTGGCGCGCTTCGGCGTCCGTCCGCCGCCGGGGGGCGCGACGTGACCACCGAGGTGCTCATCAACGTCGGGCCCGACGAGACGCGCGTCGCGCTCGTCGAGGACGCGCGCGTGGCCGAGATCCACGTCCAGCGTGAGGCGCGCCACGGGCTGGTCGGGAACATCTACAAGGGCGTGGTGCGACGGGTGTTGCCCGGTATCCAGGCCGCTTTCGTGGATATCGGCCTGGATCGCACGGCCTTTCTGCACGTCGGTGACATGGTGGAACTGCCCGGGCCGGACGCGGGGCTGCCGGCGATCGGCGACCTGCTGCACGAAGGCGACGAGGTCGTGGCCCAGGTGCTGAAGGACCCGCTCGGCAGCAAGGGCGCGCGCCTGACGACCCAGCTGTCGCTGCCGTCGCGCTATCTCGTGCTGGTACCGGGCGAGCATCACGTGGGCATCTCGGCGAAGATCGAGAACGAGGAGGAGCGCACGCGGCTGCGGACGCTGCTCGAAGGGCTTGTCGCGGAGTGCCCGGCGGCCGGCGGCGTGGGGGTCATCGCCCGCACCGCGGCGGAGGGAGCCGACCAATCGGCGCTGGCTACCGACCTGGAGTTCCTGCTGCGGCTCTGGACGGCGGTCATGGCTCGCGCCGGCGAGTGCCATCATGTGTGCCTCATCCACGGCGATCTGCCGGTATCCATGCGAATCCTCCGCGACCTCCTCGACAACCACGTGGGACGGGTGCGGATCGACAACGAGGCCGAGTACCTGCGCGTGCGGGCGTTCGCCGAAGACTTCGTGCCGGCGATCCTGCCGGGGTTGGAGCTCTATGCCGGCGCGGCGCCGATCTTCGACCTCTACGGCGTGGAGGACGCGCTCAATCGCGCGCTCGACCGTCGCGTGCCGCTCAAGTGCGGCGGCTACCTCGTCATCGACCAGACCGAGGCGATGACGACCATCGACGTGAACACCGGCAGCTACCTCGGCCATCACGACCTCGACGAAACCATCTTCAAGGCCAACCTCGAAGCGGCGGCCGCGATCGCCTGGCAGCTACGGCTGCGCAACCTCGGCGGCATCGTGATCGTCGACTTCATCGACATGAAGAACGAGGAGCACCGCGCGCAGGTGCTGCGCGCGCTCGAGCGGGAGCTGGCGCGGGATCCGGCGCGCACGCACATCGAACCCTTCTCGTCGCTCGGGCTGGTGGAGATGACGCGCAAACGCACGCGGGAGAGCCTCGGCCACATCCTGTGCGAGCCGTGTCCGACCTGCGCCGGCCGCGGTACGATCAAGAGCATCGAGACTCTGTGCCACGAGGTCGCGCGCGAGCTGCAGCGCGCGTCGCGGCATTTCGACACCAGCCGCTTCATGGTGCTGGCCGCGCCAGCGGTCGTTACGCACCTGCAGGAATGCCATCTGCTGCACGACGGGTCGACGCGGGATCTGCAGCGCTCCATCAAGCTGCAGGCCGAGCCGCACTACCCGCAAGAGCTGTTCGACGTCGTGCCCCTGTAGGGCTCAGGCGGTCGGCGGCCTTGGTGGCCGCGGCGGGACCCGACGAGGAGGGCGTGACCCCGCGCGCCGCAGCCCTGTCGCCCATGCACAGCGTTCCGTTGTCCGGGGGAGAGCGCCGTGTACGCGCGATCACGACGCCTTCCGCGCCGTGGCGGAGGAAGTCGCCACCGGCCCGGGCGGCGGCGCGCGAGGGTTGTGTGCGCGACGCGGCTTGCAAATGCCGGCCGCGATACCATCTCGGGATGGATGCAGGGCAAGTCGATGAGGATGGCGTGATGGCCGATTCCGAAAGCACGGCGCTGGCGCTCGCGCGCGAGCGGTTGCTCGCGCCGGCGGGTCTGGATGACGCCGGGCTGACCGGCCTGCTGGGACGCCTGATGCGGCCGGGCGTGGACGCCGCTGACCTCTACTTCCAGCAGGCGGCGACCGAAAGCTGGCTGTTCGAGGACGGCATCGTCAAGAGCGGCACGCGCAGCGCCGAGCGCGGCGTCGGCGTGCGGGCGATGAGCGGCGACAAGACCGGTTTTGCCTATACCGACGAGGTCGAGCTGCCAGCGCTGCGCGACGCGTCGAGCTCGGCCACCGCCATTGTCCGTCAGGGCAGCTCGGGGCGTGCGGCGGTGCCACGTCGCGGCCGCGAGGTGCCCGCCCTCTACCCGGCCGTCGATCCGCTGACCAGCTGGCCGGTCGACCAGAAGCTCACGCTGCTGCGCCGAGCCGACGCCGCGGCGCGCGCCGCCGATCCGCGCGTGGTGCGTGTGACGGCTTCACTGGCCGGCAGCTTCGAAACGGTGCTGGTGGCGGCGGCCGACGGCACGCTGGCGGCCGACGCCAGGCCGTTGGTACGCGCCAACGTCAGCGTCGTCGTGGAGCACCGAGGTCGGCGCGAGCAGGCGAGCGCGGGCGGCGGCGGGCGGGGCGGCTACGAAGCTTTCTTCGCGGGCGACGTCATCGAGAAGCTGGCACGCGAGGCCGTGCGACAGGCCGTCGTGCAGCTCGACGCGGTCGCCGCGCCGGCGGGGACCTGGCCGGTCGTACTCGGCCCCGGCTGGCCGGGCGTGTTGCTGCACGAGGCCATCGGCCACGGGCTCGAGGGCGACTTCAACCGCAAGGGCACGTCGGCGTACGCCGGCCGCATCGGCCAGCAGGTGGCGAGCCCGTTGTGCACGGTTGTGGACGACGGCACGCTGCCCGGGCGCCGCGGCTCGCTGACGCGCGACGATGAGGGCACGCCGAGCCAGTGCACGCACTTGATCGAGAACGGCGTGCTGCGCGGCTACATGCAGGACAAGTTCAACGCCAGGCTGATGGGCGGCGTGTCCACCGGCAACGGCCGCCGTGAGTCCTTCGCGTGCCTGCCGATGCCGCGTATGACGAACACCTACCTGCTCCCTGGCCCGCACGACCCGGCCGAGATCATCGCCTCCGTCGAGAAGGGGATCTACGCGGTGAACTTCGCCGGCGGCCAGGTGGATATCACCAACGGCAACTTCGTGTTCTCTGCAACCGAGGCCTACTTGATCGAGCACGGTCGCGTAACGCGCCCGCTGAAGGGCGCGACGCTGATCGGCAACGGCCCCGACGTGCTGTCGCGGGTTTCCATGCTCGGCAACGACCTCAAGCTCGACAACGGCGTCGGCGTGTGCGGCAAGGAGGGCCAGAGCGTGCCGGTCGGCGTCGGCCAGCCGACGCTGAAGATTGACGCGCTGACGGTGGGCGGTACCGAGCTGTGACGGGCGCGTGGCGAGGATGCGCGTGACCGGCGCTCCCGTGGCGCAGGGTCCGGCATGGGGACCGCACACCAGCACCGCGGCGGTCCTGAGCCTGCTGTTCGGCGTGGCGGCGTGGGTGTTCCTGCCCTTTGCGGGCGCCATCGTCGCGGTGGTGTGCGGTCATCTGGCCCGCTCTACCATCCGCGCTTCCGGCGGCATGGTGCAGGGCGACGCCCTGGCGCTTGCCGGGCTGGTCCTCGGCTGGCTGCAGCTGCTGCTGGTGGGACTCGTCGTCCTGCTGGTCGTGGCGATCGTCGTCTACGGGGTGGCGCACGGCGGAGACTGGTTCGGGCCCCTGCACGAGAACCTTCCGGGCCGCGGCGAGCTGGTGCGTGCGGTGGTGGGCCGCCACGCGTGGCCGACCTAGGATCCCGCCGACCGGCGCCGGCGATGAAGCGCGGTGCCCCAGGCGTGCTGCGCATCATTGGCGGCCGCTGGCGCAGCCGGCTGATCGCCTTCGATCCGGGCACCGGGCTGCGCGCCACGCCGGACCGCGTCCGGCAGACCGTGTTCGACTGGCTGGCGCCGACGATCGCCGGCGCGCGCTGCCTTGATCTCTACGCGGGCAGCGGCGCCATGGGTTTCGAGGCGCTGTCGCGCGGAGCGCTGAGCGTGAGCTTCGTCGAACGCAACGCCGCAGAGGTGGAGCGGCTGCGACAGAGCGCGGCGAGCCTTGCGGCCGGTGCAGCGGCGCGCATCCTGCACGCAGACGCCCGCACGGTGCTGGATGCCCGCATCGGCAGTGCGCTGGGCGAAGAGCGCTTCGACGTGGTGTTCCTTGATCCGCCATACGTGGACGACGCCGTGGGCGACGCGCTGGAGGCGTTGCGGCCCTGGTTATCGGCGCATCATCGCGTCTATGTCGAGTGGCCGCACGGGCGCCCGCAGGCGCTGCCGGAGGGCTATCGCTGGGTCCGGCGCAAGGCGGCGGGTCGAGTAAGCTACGGCCTGGTGTCCTGCGACGCCGGTACAGGAGACGGGCAATAAACGTCATCGCAGCCTACAGCGGGACTTTCGACCCTCCGACGCTCGGCCATCTGGACATCATTCAGCGCGCGGCACGCATGTTTCCACGCCTGTTCGTCGCGGTCGGCCTGAACTCCGCCAAGCGCCCGAGCTTCACGCTCGAGGAGCGCTGCGACCTCGTGCGGCGCGCGTCCGCGGCGCTGGACAACGTACAGGTGGTGGGCTTCGATGGCCTGGTAGTGGATTTCGCGCGGGAATACGGCGTCACCGTGCTGGTCCGCGGAGTGCGCACGGTCGGCGACGTCGACTACGAGAAGCAGATGGCGGTGATGAACCGAACCCTCTACCCCCAGCTGGACACGGTGATGCTGGCGCCGTCGCCGGAGTACGCGCATCTGTCGTCGTCCCTCGTCCGCGAGCTGACGCATCTCGGTGCGCCGGTGCACGAGCTGGTGCCGGAGGCCGTGGCGCCCGCGCTGCTGCAGCGTTTCGGCCGCGGGCAGCCGGCTTGAGGACTACGCGGCGGGCGCATCACACGGCCGGCGTCGGCACCGGCGCAGCCGATGCGTGGCGTTGAGTCGGACGTGAAGGCTCGCAGCGCGGCGCCACGCATCATCGTGCCGGACCACCGGCTGGTGCGGCCCGAGTTTCGTCTCCTGAGTTTCAACATCCAGGGCGGGCTGGCGACGCGCGGCTATCGCCAGTACCTCACCGGCGCGTGGCGCTACCTGCTGCCGACGCGTGAACGCGAGGTGAATCTGCACCGCATGGCGGCCTTCATGCGCGACTATGACTTCGTGGCCATCCAGGAAGCGGATGCCGGCAGCCTGCGGACCCAGCGCCGCAACCTCGTGCAGTGGCTGGCGCAGGCGGCGGAGTTCCCGCACCATGGTTTCGCGGTCACCCGCGCGATGGGGCCGTTGGCGCAGATCTGCCTGGGCTTCCTGTCGCGCGCGCCGGTGCTCGACTATCGCGAGACTCCGCTGCCGGGCACGATCCCGGGGCGCGGGCTGCTCGAGGTGGACGTCATGGCGCCCGGCCTCGGCCCGGTGACGGTCGCGGTAACGCAGATGGCGCTCGGCGGCGGTTCGCGCGCACGACAGCTGGCCTTTCTGGCGTCGCGGCTCAGCGGCCGGCAGGCGGTCGTGATCGGCGACTTCAACGAACGTCACGGCGGCCTGCAGCACAACGTGGAGCTGCAGCGTGCCGGGCTGCGGCCGCTGCGCCATCCGCCGGCCACCTACCCGAGCTGGCGGCCGCGCCTGAGCCTCGACCAGGTGCTCGTCATGCCCGGGCTGGAAATCGCCGATGCGCGGGCGCTGCCCGTGCGCCTGTCCGACCATCTGCCGCTGGAGGCGCGCCTGGTCCTGGCGCCGTGAACGTCTCGTGGGCCGACGTCTGGCAGACCGCCGTCGGGCTGGCCCACGTCGCGCTGGCGCTCTGGGCGAGTGTGCACGCGCTGCTCAACAAGCGTGATCCGCGCGCCGCCTTCGGCTGGATCGGCCTGTGCTGGCTGCTGCCCTTCGTCGGCGTGGCGCTGTATGGCGTCTTCGGCATCAACCGCGTGGAGCGCCGCGGTCGGCGGCTGCAGGGGCTCAGCCTTGCGCGGCCGCGCACGCCGCCACAGCACTTCGCGGACGTGCCGCTCATCCAGCTGCAGCGGATCGGCAGCGCGGTGAGCGGTTTGCCGCTGCTCGGCGGCAACCACGTGCGTCCGTTGCGCAACGCTGTGGCGGCGTATCCCGAGATGCTCGCGGCGATCGACGGGGCCACGGCCAGCGTCTGGCTCTGCAGCTACATCTTCGATACCGGCGGCGCCTGCCGCGAGTTCACGGCGGCGCTGACGCGCGCCGCGCGCCGCGGGGTGACCGTCAAGGTGCTGGTGGACGGCGTCGGCGAATGGTACAGCCTGCCGCACCCGGTGCGCCGGCTGCGTCGGCGCGGCATCGACGCCGCGCGCTTCCTGCCGCCGCGGTTGCTGCCGCCCTCGTTGTCCGTCAACCTGCGCAACCACCGCAAGCTGATGGTGGTCGACGGTCGTCTCGCCTTCGCCGGAGGCATGAACATCGCCCGGCGCTACGCGGCGACGCGCCACCGCTTGGCCACTTCAGACACGCATTTCCGCATCGAGGGGCCGGTGGTTGGCCAGCTCGCCGCCACCTTCGCGCGCGACTGGGCTTTCGTCACGCGTGAAACGCTGCCGCTGCCGGAGCCGCCGCCTGCGGCGGGAACGGCGCGCGTGCGCGTCATCGGCAGCGGGCCCGACGAGGATCTCGACAAGCTCGTGCTGGTGCTGCTCGGCGCGGTGTCCGTGGCGCATCGCAGCATCCGCATCATGACGCCGTATTTCCTGCCGCCGCGCGAGCTGGCGGCGGCGCTGCAGGCGGCAGCGCTGCGCGGCGTGACGGTGGAAGTGATCCTGCCGCGGCACAGCAACCTGCGCTTCGTGGATTGGGCGGCGCGCCACACGATGGCGTACTTCATGCAATACGGCGTGCGGCTGTACTTCAGCCCGAAGCCCTTCGATCACAGCAAGCTGCTGATGGTGGACGGCGTGTATGCGCTGGTCGGCTCCGCCAACCTCGATCCGCGCAGCCTGCGGCTCAATTTCGAGCTCGGCGTCGAAGTCTTCGACGAGGCGGTGTGCGGCGATCTCGAAGCGGGGTTCGAGAAGGTCCGCGCCCGCTGTCGTGCCATCGACCCCGTGGTGCAGGCGAAGCGTTCGCTGCCGGTACGCCTGCGGGACGGCGTCTGCTGGCTGTTCTCGCCGTACCTGTGACGGCGGGGCGCGGCTGATCCTGGGGCCCGGCGGTCGGATCCGCGGGGCTTTGGAGGGCGTGAAAGCGCGGAGGTTCCGCGCTATCCTGCGCGGCCCATGTGCATTGCCGCGAGCACCGGAGAGCCGTGACGCGTCGCGCCGTGATGGACCGCAAGACCCGCGAGACGGACGTCCACGTCGAGCTCGACCTGGACGGCAGCGGCAGCGCGCGGCTGGCCAGCGGCCTGCCGTTTCTGGACCACATGCTCGACCAGGTTGCCCGCCACGGGCTCGTCGACCTGCAGGTGACGGCGCGCGGAGACCTGGAGATCGACGCGCACCACACGGTAGAGGACATCGGCATCACCTTCGGCCAGGCCTTCGCCAGAGCGCTCGGTGACAAGGCCGGCATCGTGCGCTATGGCCACGCCTACGTGCCGCTGGACGAAGCCCTCTCGCGCGTCGTGCTGGATTGTTCGGGCCGGCCGGGGCTGGGCTGGTTCGTGGAGTTTCCGCGGGCGCGCGTGGGCAGCTTCGACGTCGACCTGTTCCACGAATTCTTCCAGGGTTTCGTCAACCACGCGGGCGTGACCCTGCACGTCGACAACCTGCGCGGCGTGAACGCGCACCACATCGCCGAGACGGTGTTCAAGGCCTTCGGGCGCGCGCTGCGGATGGCGGTGTCCGTCGACCCGCGGCTGGCCGGCGCCCTGCCGTCGACCAAGGGTGTGCTGTAGGCGCTACGCCGCGCGGCGTCTGGACTGATCTGCGGGGCGGCGTCGGCCGCGCCCGAGCTTGCGGGAGCCAGCGGTGGCGGCGATCGGGATCATCGACTACGGCATGGGAAATCTGCATTCCCTCTCCAAGGCGCTGGAGAAGGTGTGCGGCCACGCGCGCGTCGTGCTCAGCCGCGATCCGGAGCAGCTTGCGCGCTGCGATCGGCTGGTGCTGCCCGGCGTCGGCGCGGCGGCGGCCTGCATGGCGGAGCTGCGGCGCCTCGGGCTCGACGAGTTCGTGCGCACCGAGGTGCAGCGCAAGCCGCTGCTCGGCGTGTGCCTCGGCATGCAGGTGCTGCTGGACGCGAGCACGGAGAACGGCGGCGTGACGACCCTCGGGCTGATCCATGGCCAGGTGCTGCGCTTCCCGGATCCGCCGCCGGCCGGTGCCTCGGGTGGCCCGCGCCTGAAGGTCCCGCAGATGGGCTGGAACCGCGTGCGCCAGAGCCTGCCGCACCCGCTGTGGGAGGGCGTCGCGGATGCCAGCTGGTTCTATTTCGTGCACAGCTACTACGCCGTGCCGGCGAGCGAGGCCGACTTCCTCGGCGAGGCCCGCTACGGCCGGCGCTTTGCGGCCGCCGTGGTGCATGACAACCTCGCGGGTGTGCAGTTTCATCCGGAGAAAAGCCAGGCCGCCGGGCTGCGGGTGCTGGCGAACTTCGCAACTTGGAAGGGTGTCAACGGCGGCTGAGGCGTTGTTGCTGCCTGTGGCGCTTTCGGGCAGAGTCACGCCTGAATGGCAAGGGCGCGGGCCGTCCGGGCACCCGCCAACCGGGAAAATGAGCGACGCGCAGCAAGGTCGGCGGTGTGCCGAAAGCCCCCAGGATCTGGCAAGACTGGTCGTGGCACGCGCCAACGCCGGGGATCTCGACGGACTCCTGGCGCCCTATGAGCCGGACGCTGTCCTCGCGACCGGGGCTGAGACCTTGGCACGCGGAGCCACGGCCATCCGGGCGTTCTTCGACGCTGCGCGGATGGCCGGGGTGCGCTTCGACGCGGGAGACCAACGGCCTGCCATCGTCAGCGACGACCTCGCGCGGACCTCCACCCGCCTGCCGGATGGCTCGATCACCGCGGAAGTCGCGCGGCGCGGCGCCGACGGCGGCTGGCGGTGGGTGATCAACCAGTCGGCCATCGCGAAATGAGCCGCGCGGCGGCCGTCGGGGCGACGAGGCGCTCGACCGGCAGTTGCTCCGGCTGTTGAAAGGCTCCGTCGCGCCTGTCGCCGCCTCCACTTCCACTTCACTGAACATCAAGGGTCCATCTCCTCATGCTGCTCATCCCGGCCATCGATCTCAAGGGCGGTCAGTGCGTCCGCCTGCGCCAAGGGCGCATGGACGACGCCACGGTCTTTTCCACGGACCCGGT
>DASVGQ010000087.1:0-14970 GCA_036379455.1 Nevskiaceae bacterium | reverse complement strand
TGCGACCCCGCGGCGACGGATAGGCCGGGAACAGGCCGCGCAGCAGCGCGGCGTTGACGGCGTTGTGTGCGACGATGACGAGGTTCTCCCCGAGACCGAGCGTCGCGAGGATGCCCAGCCACGCTTCGTGGATGCGCGCGGCAAAGGCGGCGTAAGGCTCGATGCCGGGCGCGCGATCGGTCCTGCCGAACAGTGCGCGGACTTCGGCCAGCGGCCAGCCGTTCCACGGGCCATAGTCGCGATCGAGCAGCCCCGCGACCACTTCGGCATTGGTCCCGGCGGCCAGCGCGATGCGGCCTGCCGTCTGGCGCGCGCGCAGCAGGGGACCGGTCACAACGCGCTGGATGTGGCGGCCGCCGAGCATCGTGGCCAGCGCGCGCGCCTGTGCATCGCCACGCGCGTTCAAGCCGACGTCGCTGCAGCCGCGGATGCGCCCGGCGGCGTTGAAGGCGGTCTCGCCGTGCCGCACCAGATAGATCCGCGACCGCGTGTGTCGGGACCGATGGGGGGCCTGCGTCATTTGTTTGTCCTCGGGTTTTGGCATATGCAAAGCAAACGGCATGCCATGCCGCGTGGCCAGCGCGCCTCGCAGGGATTTCGAACGGGCACGCGCCGCCATGTCGCAACGCCGTGCGTCGGGTTCAGTCAGCCGCGGTGCGGAAGGCCTGCGGATCGATGTGGTGGCGGCTGAGCAGCTTGTAGAACTCCGTGCGGTTGCGCTGCGCCATCTGCGCGGCGCGCGTCACGTTGCCGTCGGCGATCTTGAGGATCCGCACCAGGTAGTCGCGTTCGGCGTCACGGCGTGCGTCCGCCAGCGACGGGACCTCGGATTCCGTCGTCTGCAGCGCGCCCTGGATCTGTTCCACGGAAATGACCGGCGAGGGCGACAGCACGATGGTCTGCTCGACCACGTTGCGCAGCTGGCGGACGTTCCCCGGCCAGGCGTGCGCCGCCAGCACCTCCATGGCAGCCGGCGAGAACTGCTTGCGTTCGCCCACTTCCTGGTGCGCGAAGAACTGCTCGAGGAAGTAGTTGGCCAGCAGCGGGATGTCTTCCCGGCGCTCGCGCAGCGGCGGGAGCTCCAGCGGGATCACATTCAGGCGGTAGTACAGGTCCTCGCGGAAGCGTCCGTGGCGCGCTTCCTCGGCGAGGTTGCGGTGCGTAGCAGCGACGATGCGCACGTCGATGGCGACGTTCTGCGTGGAGCCGACCGGCCGGACCACCTTTTCCTGGAGCGCCCGAAGCATCTTCGCCTGAAAGGCGAGCGGCATGTCGCCGATCTCGTCGAGGAACAGGGTTCCGCCGCGCGCCGCCTGGAACAGCCCCTTGTGCTCGCGTACGGCGCCGGTGAAGGCGCCCTTCGTGTGGCCGAAGAGCTCGGATTCCAGCAGCTCCTCGGGGATGGCGCTGCAGTTGACGGGCACCAGCGGGTGGCCCGCGCGGCGGCTGGCGCGGTGGATGGCTGCGGCCAGCAGCTCCTTGCCGGTGCCGCTCTCGCTCTGGATGAGGATGCTGACGTCGAAGCCGGCGGCGCGGTGCGCCTGGGCGAGCAGCGCGCGCATGCCCGGATTGCGCGTGATGATCGCGGCGCACCATTCCTCGTCGTGCGCTGATTCGTCCGCCGCTTGACCGTCGCCGCCGGTGTGCAGCTTGACGGCGCGTGCCACGACCGCCATGAGCTCGCTGCGATCGAAGGGCTTCGTGAGGTAGGCGAAGGCGCCCTTTTGCGTCGCCTCGACGGCGTTGGGGATCGTGCCGTGCGCGGTCAGCAGGATGACCGGCAGGGAGGGGTTCGTGGCGTGCAGGCGTTCGAACAGCGCCATGCCGTCCATGCCGCCCATCAGCAGGTCGGTGATGACGAGCAGCGGCTGGAAGCTGGCGGCCGTAGTGAGCGCCTCCTCGCCGGTGCTGGCTGTCGCCACCGCATAGCCGGCGGCCCCCAGCCGCGCGCCCAGCAGGCGCAGCAGCGCCGGGTCGTCGTCCACCACCAGCACGCGCGGCGCGGTGTCGCTCTCGGCCGCGGATGCCGCGCGAGTCAAGGGGCCCCCGCGGCGCGCTGCGCGTGGTCGACGACGTTCGTGATCTTCTGGATCTTCTGCTCCAGCGCCTGCTTGTCGCTGCGCGCCTTCGCCAGGGCCTGCGCGGATGCGCGCGACTGCTTCACGCGATCGAGCAGGTAGCGGGCCAGCGGCGCGAACGGTGGGGTGCCGCCGGCGCTGACCGGCTGCCGTAAATAGTCCGACAGCAGCGTCTGCGCGGCGCCATAGTCGGTGCTGGGCCGGTTCGGCACCATCAGCGCGAGGGCGAGCCGGAAGCGGTTCCGGGTGTCCGGTCGTGCGGCGTATTCCGCCTGCGCCAGGCGCAGCGCGGTGGCCAGCTGCGCATCGTCGAGCGCGTCGACGCGGTGTGCGTAGGTCAGCAGCCGGTCCTGCGTCGACACGGCTTCCTCATCTCCGCTGGTCGCGTGCATCAGCGTGGCGCAGCCGCCGAGCAGCAGCGTCGCGGCCAGCAGCAGCGCCGCGCCGAGCGCGGTGTATGCGCCGTCAGGGCGCGTGAAGCGGGAGATGAACGCGGAAATGGGCACCCTCATTGCTCTCCAGGATCTCGATGCGGCCGCCGTGGGCCCTGATGTACTCCAGCGCGATCGACAGCCCGAGCCCGCTGCCGCCTACCTGCCGCGATGCCGTCGGCGGCGGGCGGCCGCGATAGAAGGGCTCGAACAGGTGCTGACGGTGCTCCGAGGCGATCCCCGGGCCGTGGTCCTGGATGTCCAGCAGCGCTTCCTGATCCGTCGCGCGCAGCGCGACCATTATGGTCGCGCCCGTCGGCGAATACTTGATGGCGTTGGAGAGCAGGTTGTCGAGAACGGTGCGCAGCTTGCCGGCGTCGACGTTCGCCAGCACCGGCGCAAGCTGCCGGTCGATGCGGATACGGCGCGCGACCGCGGCCAGCGATTGCCCGGAGACCACGCGCCGCACGAGCCGGTCCAGCCGCGTCGGCGCGCGGTGCAGGGCGACGCGCTGGGTCTGCGCGGCGCTGAAGTCGAGCAGCGACTCGATGCGGTGCTGGAGCAGCAGCGCGTTGTCGGAGATGATCTGCGTGACCTCGCGTTGCTCGTCGGTGAGGCCGCCGACCACGCCGTCGGCCAGCACGCCGGCACCCTCGCGCACGTTCGTCAGCGGCGTCTTGAGCTCATGGGAGACGTGCTGCAGGAAGGTCTGTTTCGTGGCTTCCAGCGCGTGCAGCCGCGTGCGCAGCCATTCCAGCTGCGTTCCCAGCCTTTCGATGTCGCGAGGTCCGTGCACCTGGATGGGCTGCGCGAAGTCGCCGCTGCCGAGCGCCTGGATGCGGCGTTCCACGCTGCGCAGCGGCCGGATGATCGTGATGCTGACGAGCAGGCACAGCAGCGCGGCGACCGGCAGCGAGGAGATGGCGGCCAGCCACAGCAGATGGCGGACGTTCGCCGAGCGGCTGCGCATCGCGTCGAGCTCGCGATCGATGTGCCCGGTGCTGCGCGTCAGGATGCCCTGCGCCACGCTGCGCATGACCTCGAACTGCGCGATGAGTCCGCCGACCCTGGCGGCGTGCGGCGGCTGCTGGAGCGTGTCGAAGGCCTGCTGCTCGAGCACCTTGAGGCGTTCGATCTGCCGTCGCTCCGAGTCCTGCCGCAGCGCCGCGCGCAGCGTGCCGGCCGTCTGGTAGAAGCGCTTGCGCGAAGTCCCGTAGGTTTCAAGGAGTTTCTTGCCGCCGAGGATCTCGTAGATGCCCGCGGTGCGTTCCATGTTCCCCAGCTCGCTGAGCAGCTGCTGGTTGTTCCGCACGACGTTCGTGGCGCGCACGATCGTCTGCTGGTTCTCGGCGGTGATGCGTTCCACGTAGGCCGCGGCCATCAGGGTCGTCGCCAGCAGCGGGATGAGAAGAATGCAGAACGCGACGACCATCGCACGCACGATCGAGTGCGGGTAGTAGCGCGCCGGCAGTGGGTGCAGGTGCAGGTACCCGCTCATGGTGGAAGGGATCGCCGTGGGAATGCGCGCTGTCCGGAGTCCGCTGGTGGTGCCTTGGCAGCGTACTCCGGCTACAGATGCTCACGCAGGAACTGCAGCGCTCCGGCCGGCGGCGTGGAAGGGGAGAAGCGCATGCCGCCGTGGGTGATTTCCCGGCTCCACGCCCACACCGCGGTACCCAGGTACCGCGGGTCGCTGTGGGCGCCGCTGGCGTCCACGGCCTTCATCGCGGCCTGCAGGTAGGCGAGCTGCGCGCCGTCACCCGGTTGGCGACAGCGGAAGCCGTCGCAGCGCGCGTACTCGTGCGCGCTGGCGCTGGCCGGCACGGCGAGCTGCCAGGGCACGCCGAGCGCGGCCGCGCCGCGCGCGGCCCTCTGCGCCTGGTGCGCGGCCCTGCGCGCGTAGCCCTGCAGCGCGTTCAGGTGGCCGCCGGGGCGGTCGCTCAGGTCATAGAGCGCGACGATGAAGAAGCCGTTGTGGTGCGCGGTGAGGATGTCCCGCAGGTTCTGGCCGCGCGGCCCGCGCGGGTCGAGATCGTGCGCCGCGCCGAAGATGGAGAAATCCCGGCCCTGCGGGTGCTGTGCGTCCACGCAGTGCAGAGACGCCGCCTGCGGCCCGGCTCCGGCGAAGTCCTCCGCGATGCGCCGGTAGAACCAGTACTGGCCGTTGCGGCGCGCGACGTTGAAGGGTTCGAGGTCGAATTGCACGCCGGAGACACGCGGATCGGCGCAGACGGCGCGCGCCACCTTGTCCGCGAAGCCGCGCGCCAGCTCCGGGCTCAGCCGGTTGAAGCCGCGCAGGCTGCCGTCGTAGCGCGCCCGCAGGCTGCCGTCGATCACGGTCTCGACCTTCACCGGCCGGCCGTCGACCGGCGCGAGCCCTGTGGCGTAGGCGGTCACCGAGCGCCGTCCGGCGGCGCCGAAGACGAACTTCAGCTCGTCCGGCTGGCAGTGCTCGGGACCGTCGCGGCAGTACATCTCGAGGCTGCCGCCGTAGGTGAACACGCGCGTGATGGCGTGCGCCGGCGCCGTCCTCTGGTTGTAGCGGTTGATCGCCGCGACGAAGCTGCCGGGCTGGCTGCCGTGGGGGTGACCGTCGCGGTACAGCGCGTCGTAGACCCACGCGCTGTTGCCACGGGGCGGAGTGGCCGCGGCTGCGCCGCTCGGCAAGTCGCCGGCCACGGCGCTGAATGACGTTCCCACCAGCACCGCGCCCAGCCACGCCAGCTGCAGGAAACGACGTCGCAGCGGCGTGCGCACTATTCGACGGTGACCGACTTGGCCAGGTTGCGCGGCTGGTCCACGTTGCTGCCGCGCAGCAGCGCCACCTCGTAAGCCAGCAGCTGCAGCGGGACCGTGTACACCAGCGGGGCAGACAGCGCGTGCGTGGTCGGCATGCGGATGACCGTGGTACCGGCGTGCTCGCCGAGCTCCGCCGCGCTGTCCGCGAAGACATAGATCCTTCCGCCGCGTGCCCGGATCTCCTCGAGGTTCGACCGCAGCTTGGGGAGCAGTGGACCGGCCGGCGCGAGCGCGACCACCGGCATGTGTTCGTCCACCAGCGCCAGCGGGCCGTGCTTGAGCTCTCCGGCGGCGTAGGCATCGGCGTGGATGTAGGAAATCTCCTTGAGCTTGAGCGCGCCTTCCATGGCGATCGGGTACATGGTGCCGCGGCCGACGAAGAGCACGTGCTCGCTGCGGGCCAGCTCCGCGGCCACCGCCTTGATGGCAGGCTTCAGCTCGAGGACCAGCTCCACCAGCACGCAGGCCCGCGCCAGCTCGGCCGCGGCGTCGGCCTGGGTCGTCCCCTGCAGCGCGCCGCGGACGCGTGCCAGCGCCAACGCCAGCTGGGCGATGGTCATGAGCTGCGTCGTGAAGGCCTTGGTCGAGGCCACGCCGATTTCCGGTCCGGCGTGCGTGATGAGCGCATGATCCGCTTCCCGCACCATCGAGCTCGTCGGCACGTTGCAGATCGCCATGGTGGCGAGATATCCGGCGTTCTTCGCGAAGCGCAGCGCGGCGAGCGTGTCCGCCGTCTCGCCCGACTGCGACAGGGCGATGAACAGGCTGTCGCCGCGCGTCGCCGGCCGCCGATAGCGGTACTCGCTGGCGCGCTCTGCGGTGCACGGTACCCCGGCCAGCGCTTCGATCAGGTAGCTGGCGACGAGGCCGGCGTGGTAGCTGGTTCCGCAGGCCACCAGGTGCACGTGCCGGACGCGCTCCAGCAGCTTCGTCGTCGCTTCCGCGTGCGGGCCGCTGAGCGCGGCTTCGCCGGCCGCGAGCGTGTCGCGCAGCGCGCGACCCTGCTCGAAGATCTCCTTGAGCATGAAGTGGCGATAGCCGTGCTTCTCGATCGTCTCCGGGCGGTTCTCGAAATGGATGGGAGTGCGTTCCACGGCCTGCCCGCTGGCGTCGACCACCTGCACGCCGTCGCAGTCCAGCGCGGCGATGTCACCGTCCTCGAGGCGCATCAGCGTGTGGGCCATCGGCTGCAGCGCCGTCATGTCGGAGGCGACGAAGCAGCCGCCGTCGCCGATGCCGACCAGCAGCGGGCTGGACCAGCGCGCGGCGACGACGTGTCCGGGCTCCGTGGTGCTGACGACCGCCAGCGCCCAGGAACCCCGCAGCTGCCGACAGGCGGCGCGCACCGCTTGCAGCAGCGTCATGCCGGTCCGAAGCTGGGCGTGCACCGCATGCGCGACGGCTTCTGTGTCCGTGTCCGATGAAAAGCGGTATCCCTGCGCCTCGAGCGCGCGGCGCAGCTCCGCATAGTTCTCGATGATGCCGTTGTGGACCACCGCCACGGAGCCGCCGGAAACCTGTGGATGGGCGTTGCGCACGCTCGGCGCGCCGTGGGTGGCCCAGCGGGTGTGCGCGATGCCGGTGCCGGAGGCGAAAGGCGCCGCCGCCAGCTGCTGGGTGAGCTTCGTGACGCTGCCCAGCGCACGCCGAACGTAGAGCGAACCGTCGGCGGCGAAGGCCGCCACGCCGGTCGAGTCGTAACCCCGGTATTCCAGACGCTTCAGTCCATCCACCAGCATCGGCATGACGTTGTGCCGCCGGCTTGTCGCACCTACGAGACCACACATGAAGGCTTCTCCAACGCGGACTGCGGGAACCGGTTGGCCCGGGCCGCAGAGCTGACGCTGGGTGATGAAGCAAAAATCGCGCCAGCGCTACTCGTTCTGGCTTTCCGCCGAGGAAAGCCACCGCGTGAAAGCCGGTTGCTTGATGAAGGCCCCCAGCGAATGCTGGGTGACGGGCACGCGCAGGTCGCCCGGCAGCGCGCGCAGGCGCTCGTGGATCTGCTGACGCAGCGCCAGCTCGTCCTGCGCCATGGCGCGCTGCAGCACCAGATAGCGGCGGCGCAGAGGCCTCGCGTGGCCGCCGTCGCGGGGCGCGGCCTCGAGTTCGGGGCTGCGGCTGGCCGGCTCCTCCGGCGCAACGGACGCGGCATGAACCGCCGGGCGCAGGCGCTGCAGCAACCTGCCGACGGCCTTCGCCACGCCCTGGCGGGGCGGCGGCGAGCCGCGACGCGCTGACGCCCGCATGCGCAGCGTCCGTCCGGGCCGCGGAACGCCGATGTCCGGATCCGGCGACCGCTTGTCCTGCAACGCGGCGAGGCGGGAGACGTGGGCTGCGGATGGATGCGCCAGAGGCGCGGGCCGGCCGCCCACGCCGATCGCACTGCACCGCGGCAAACGCCTGGGCGGGGTTTCGCCGCGGTCGTATGCCGACAGCGACAGGCTGGCGGCGAGCCGCTGGCCCCGACGTTTGAGGCTCTCCATTTCGGTGTGCAGCGCCTGACGCAGCTCGGCGACTGACACCGATTCAGCACCGGTGCAAGGGGCAGGGACAGCCGGCTCGCCGGATGCGGCGCGCGCCGCATGGCGGGCGGCAAGCGGCGTCAGGCGCTTCGCCAGCGCGTGCATCCAGGCTTCGTCGCGACCTCTGTCGTTGCGTTGCGACATCAATAAATTCCGTTTCATCAACAAGTTATCACGTCTCGGCAAAATTGCGTCGCGGAAAAACGACAGCTCGAGGCGCACTCAGCGGGCGATATGGGTCGGTTTGGCGCGGGACGGTGCGAGACGGATACGGGAGATGCTCCAAGTCGGGAGATATTGGCACGCAAATTGCGTTCCACCGAAGGGAACCCGCCTCACGTCGCACGCAAAGCATGAATAACACTGACGTTACAGGGCATCTCGCCGCACGGCCGCCGCATCGTCCGGGATACCTCCCCAACGCGCGGGCCGTGCTGTTGTTCGCGGGCATGGGCCTTCTGGTCCCGGCCGTGCATGCGGCCTCGGCGCCGGCCACCGCGGGCGCAGCATCCGGCGGCGAGGTGCCGGTAATGCAACGGGGCGTCGGAGAGGGCACGCCCGGCGCGACCGCGTCCGGTGAGGCAGGCATGGCGGCACCGCGCGGCGGCGCGGCGGCCGACGAGAGCTGGCAAGCCTGGCTCGGAAAGCTGCGGAACTACGCGCAGTCGCGCGCCACCGGCGAAGCGGCGCAGGCGTTGACGCAGGCCGCGGATGCGGACGTCCGTTCGGCGCGTGGAAACGTGGGTCTGAATCTTACCGGCGGTTTCACGGATTACCCCAACGGTGCGGGGACCGGCAGCGGTGGGAGCGGCGGCAGCGCGGCCGGTGCCACCAACAACACCTTCACGGATCTGCGCCAGTATGCGGAGGCGCGGATCAACTGGGGCATCCTCGGCTTCTTCGCGCGCCGCCCGGCGCGTATCGACTACGCCAAGGCCAACGCTGATGAGGTGCGCTACCAGAACGAGATCGACGGCTTCACGGCCCAGCAGGCGCTGGTGGACGAGGGCGTCGCTGCGTGGGCTTCGCCACGCGCCCGCCAGGCCTTGCAGCGCGCCCTGGACTATGCCCAACAGGCGCAGCAGAAACTCGGCGTGGCCTACCGCGCGCCGACCGCACGTATCACCGGCACCACCATCGAGCAGGTACAGACGGCGGGCACGCTCGAGAGCCGCATCCGCGGCGCGCTTGCCGGGCTGCCGGCGGTGCGGGCCGCCGGTCCGGCGCTGCCGGCGGACTATTCGACGCTGCCGCTGCAGCCGCCTTCGCCTGAGCAGCTGCAGCAGATCGCCGCGGGCGCTCCGCAGGCGCAGCTCCACGAGGCACAGGCGCGTTCCAACGCGGCACTGGCCCGTACCTACTGGGGCAACGGCGTGGATGTATCGGTCTACGGGGGCTACATCGCCGAGAAGCGCGCGGACGTGGGCGGACTGCAGAGCGGGCCGGAAGTCGGGCTGCGCCTGACCGTCCCGATCGGCACCGAGGACCACGAGAAGCGCGTGGCCGCCGAGTGGCGGGCCAAGGCCCAACGCTACCAGGCGAAGGCCGCGGTGCAGCAGCGCGACCAGGCGCTGCGCCAGATGGCCCAGCAGTGGGCGGGCGATGCCGCGAGCCTGCAGGCCGCCGAAGGGGCCATGCAGAGCCAGGCGAGCCGCCTGCACACCATGCGGGTGCGCGCACAGCATCCGGCCTCGGGCGTGGCCCCGGAGCCGGGCGTGGTGGCGCTGCAGGCCGCGAACTTCTGGTTCAGCGTCGGACAGGTGTGGCAGGCGCGCGCCGAGTGGATGCGCGACGTCCTGACGTGGGGGTTGTTCGACCCCGCCTGGCTGCAGCGCGCCGGCCGCCCGGCGAACGCCGGCGCCGCCGGATCCCTGTGTGCGCCGCTCGCGTCCTGCGCCCCCGCTTGAGCCGGCGCCGTCGACGCGCCGGACGTACCCCCCAACACCCTCATTTCGGGAACACAAGTCATGAAGATGGACTATTCGCCGCGCATGGCGCCCTTTGCCGAAGCGCCGCTGCGCTACGAGCTCGATGAGTTGCAGGAATTCGAACGCGGTACGGCCGAAGCCGCCGCCGTACGGGCGGCGCTCGGCGAGCCGGTGGCCACCGAGGCGCCGAGCGATCCGGCGCTGCCGCTGGTCATCGTCGGCTATGACGCGCGCCGCATCGCCGATCTGCTGGCCGGCCAGCGCAGCGCGCCCAAGACCAGCGTGCGGCCGATCGCAGTGGTCGGGCTGGCCGATGCCGAGGAGCCTGATCCGCTGATCCAGCAGCTGGCGGACCTGGTGCTGCCGCCGCACCCGGCGCGCGACGATCTGCTGGAGGTCGGCCAGACGCTGGCGACGGTCTACCGCCGGATTCGCGAGATGCCGTTGAAGACCGACGACCGCGCGCTTGCGCTGCTGCAGCTCAGCTACAGCCGCAACCAGCCGCTGGACCCGATCATCGACGCCGAGGCGCCGATGGCCTACGACTACCCGTTGGCGGATCTGCTCCTGCACGCCAGCGCCGAGGAGACCATGGAGGTGCTGGAGGACATGGGGCGCCACGGGATCTTCGACATGACGCCGGTGGATCGCGTGTTCGTCTGCCCGGACTGCCACGGCTACCGCGTGCCGGTCAAGGAACTGTGCCCGGAATGCCACTCGCCGAACCTGAGCCTGGAAAGCTCGATGCACCACTTTCGCTGCGGCTACGTGGCGCCGGAGTCGGAGTTCATGGTGCAGGGGCGGCCGATCTGCCCGAAGTGCCATACGCCGCTGCGGCACATCGGCGTCGAGTACAACCGCCCCGGCATGTTCACGGTGTGCCACGACTGCGGGCACTGGGCCTCGGAGCCGGAGCTGCGGGCGTGGTGCGTGGCCTGCAACGCCTATCACCATCCGAACGAGCTGGTGCCGGTGCACATCAAGCGCTACGCGCTCAGCCAGCGCGGCGTGGAAGTGGCGCGCGCGGGGAGCTGGGACATCGGCCGGCGCGGCGCGCTGGGCGACGCGTCGAGCGCGAGCGCGGAGACCGCCGCGGCGCAGGGCGAGTACCGGAAGGATCTGACCCGGCTGCTCGTCAGCCTGGCGGCCGACCGCCGGCATCCGCTGGCCATCTACCGGGTAGCGCTGCCGGCGCGCGAGGCGGCGAACAGCCGCTTCGTGGGCGACGTGGAGCGCTTCCTGTGCCGCATGGCGCGCAACGAGGAGTTCGTCACGCAGCTCGACGAGACGAGCTTTCTCATCGTGCTCCCGCGTCACCGGAGGCGCTCACCAGGCGCCGGCGACATTCGCCATGACATCGGCGTGAAGTTCCACACGCAGGTCGAGGTGACGCGGCTGCAGGCCGAGGAAGCCGACACGCTGCGCGCGAGCGCCTGACAGGCCCATGTACGCAATCCTGCAAAGCGTGGCGGCGTTCCTGGCCGCCACTTGGCACACCTACGCTTCGCTTTCCCCGGAAGCGCTGTTCATCACCTTCTGGCCCTTCCTGCTGATTGCCGTGCCGCGCTACGTGCTCAGCGAGGTTGTCGTGCTGCTGCTGTCGTGGCGGCGGGAGTCGCCGGCCAAGGCCCGCTTTCGCGCGGCGCTGGCGGCGCACCCACCGCTGGTGTCGGTGCTGCTGCCCGGCTACAACGAGGCGGAAACGCTCGAGACCACCGTGCTCTCGCTGCGCGAGCAGAGCTATCCGAATTTCGAGATCATCGTCGTCAGCGACGGCTCGACCGACGGCATGAACGAGGTCGGCCGTCGGCTGGCGCGGCGTGGCTGGGTGCGCTACTTCGAGCACCGCATCCGCGGCGGCAAGTCCTCGGCGGCGAACTTCGCGCTGCGCGCCGCGCGCGGCGACTACATCGTCATCTGCGACGCGGACTCCACCTTCGACAGCGATTCCATCTGGCACCTGATGGTGGAGTTCTACCGCCCCGGCGTCACCGCCGTGGCGGGCAACCTGCGGGCGCGGAACATCGGCGCGAACCTCCTCACGCGCTGCCAGGGCATGCAATACATCATGAGCATCGGCGTCGGCCGGCGCGTCAGCGCGTGGCTCGGCATCCTGTTCATCGTCTCCGGCGCCTTCGGCGCATTCCGGCGCGCGGCGCTCGTCGGCATCGGCGGCTGGGACACCGGACCGGGCGAGGACGCGGATCTCACCACCAAGTCGCGCGCCGCCGGCGGGCAGGTGGCCTTCGCGCCGAAGGCCATGTGCATGACCGACGTGCCCGACCGCTGGTACTCCTACTTCCGTCAGCAGATGCGTTGGAACCGCAGCACGGTACGTTTCCGCCTGCGGCGTTACCCGTGGATGTTCTCGCCTTCGCGCCGCTCGTTCAGCTGGCCGAATTTGATCGGGATGCTGGACGTCGTGCTGTTCCAGATCATCTTCGCGGCGATCTTTCCGTTCTACCTGATCTGGCTCTACGCCACCTATCCGGGCGAGTTCTGGTACCTGGTCGCCGGAATCCTGCTGCTCTACGTGGCGGTCAACTATTTCCACTTCGCGGTCATGCTCGGATTCTCCGAGCGCAAGCGCATGGACCTGAAGCTGCTGCCCTACGTGCCGCTCTACGGCCTGTTCATGGGCTGGTGGCTTCGCACCGTACGGTTGCTCGCCTACGCCGACGAGTGGCTGTTCAAGCGTTCCTACAAGGAACCCTACGTGCCGTCCTACGTGCAGGCACAGTCTCTGGAGCGTGATTTATGGTAGGTCGAAGCCTGCGGCCCGGGCGCCGCCACACGGTGATTGATCCCGACGAACGGCTGGAGGCCGCAGGGCACGGCGGCCTGCCCGTCGGCCCGGGTTCGCGCCCGTGGCACCAGTGGCACACCGGGATGCGCGTGGCGGAACCGGTGCCGCTGGAGGTCACGGTGCAGCGCCGCCCGCAGTGGGGACGCTGGATCTATCTGGCGATCATCCTGCTGATCGTGGCCGGCATCGCGAAGGTCATCTTCGATCACGTGTTCTGGTACAACGCCAGCGGCGTGATCGCCGGCCAGCGCTACACCGTATCGAGCATCTATCCCGCCACGGTGCGCGATATCCTCGTCAAGCCCTCGCAGCAGGTGCGACAGGGCCAGCCGCTGGTGGAGCTGGAGTCGCCACAGCTGCGCAGCCAGCTGGCGCAGGACAGCGCGAGCCTCGCCCGCATGCAGCAGCAGTCCGTCACGGGCTCTTCCGCCAACCAGGTGGCGGTGCTGAAGTCGCAGGAGCGCGGGCTGAGCGGGCAGACGCGGGCGCTGGCATCCAGCCTCGCCGTCCAGGAACGGCAGATCCGGGCGCTGAAGACGTTGATCGCGGAGCATGCCGCCAACGCCGGCGGGCTGGTGCCGCTGGAGGCCGACCGCGCCAAAGTCCAAGCCCAGTACGACACGGCGCGCGCGCAGCTGCAGGGCGTGCGCGCACAGCTGTACAACATCGCGCAGGGGACGGCGGCGGCGGGGGGCGACGGGCAGAAGGAGCTGGTCAAGTCGCTGCGCGAGCAGCGTGATTCGCTCCACAGCCAGCTCGCGGACCTGACCCTGCGGGCGCCGGTGAGCGGCGAGGTCGCGCAGGTCAAGGTCACGGACGGCTCGGTGCTGCGGCCGGGAGACGAGGCGCTGGTCATCGTGACCGGACACGACCGGCGCACCTACCTGTTCTTCCCGCCGGCGGCCCAGGACCGCCTGCAGCTCGGCCAGCAGGTCTCCGTCACCGGGCCGGACGGCAGCCGCCTGCGCATGCGCATCACGAACATCTACCCGTCGCTGCAGGACATGCCGGGTAGCGACACGCCGACCTTTGCCGACGGGTCGCCGCGCGTGGTGGCGGCCGCCGAACCCGTGAACGACGCGGCGAGCTGGCCGGCGACCCTGCGGTCGGGGACGCCGGTGAGCAGCCGCGTCGCCCGCTGGGCGGCACCGGCCGCCTGGTGGGACCGGGTCCGCGGCCTGTTCGCCTCCGCGGGCGCGGGCATCCGTGCATTCTTCGAGAGGATTTTCTGATGAGCAGCGTTGTCGCTACCGAGTCACCGCGCACACTGGCGTTGCCCCTGAGCCTGACCGGCGAGCCGGTGAACATCGGCGTCATCGGCCTCGGCTACGTGGGCATGCCGCTGGCCGCCGAATTCGGCCGGCACTTCCCGACGCATGGGCTGGACGTCAACACGGTGCGCGTTGCCGAGCTGCGCCGGTTCTATGACGCAACGCTGCAGCTGCCGTCCGCGGCGCTGGCTGCCGCCGTGCGGCTGGAGCTGACCTCGCAGGCCGAGGATCTGCGCGACTGCAACGTGTACATCGTCACGGTGCCGACGCCGATCGACCGCTACAAGCAGCCGGACCTCGCGCTGCTGGGCAGCGCCAGCGAAACCGTCGGGCGGCTCTTGCGCGAGGGCGATATCGTCATCTACGAGTCGACGGTGTATCCCGGCGCGACCGAGGAGTACTGCCTGCCGCTCCTCGAGCAGGTGTCGGGCCTGCGCTGCAATCGCGACTTCTATCTCGGCTACAGCCCGGAGCGTATCAACCCGGGCGACGAGGTGCACACGCTCACGCACATCAAGAAGATCACGTCGGGTTCGACGCCCGAGGCCGCCGAGTTCGTGGACCATCTCTACGCCTCCATCATCACGGCCGGTACCCACCGGGCCAGCAGCATCCGCGTTGCCGAGGCTGCCAAGGTCATCGAGAACACGCAGCGCGACGTGAATATCGCCCTGATCAACGAGCTCGCCATGCTGTTCCACCGGCTCGGGATCGACACCGAGGAGGTGCTCAACGCCGCCGGGACGAAATGGAATTTCCTGCGCTTCCGGCCAGGCCTCGTCGGCGGGCACTGCATCGGCGTCGACCCTTATTACCTGACGCGCAAGGCGCAGGAGATCGGCTTCTTTCCCGAGATGATCCTCGCCGGGCGCCGCATCAACGACGGCATGGCCGACTACGTCGTCGAATCCATCGCCCACCTGATGACCGAACACTGCCTGCAGCTCGTCGGCTCGCGCATCCTCGTGATGGGACTGACTTTCAAGGAAAACTGAAGACTCATATCGCCGCCCCCTGCGCGTGGCGGTACGTTGAAGCAGCACGTTCGTTTCGACGTCCGCCCGACACAGGAGGCAGCCATGCCACTTTACGCAGCGATCGATTTGCACTCCACCAACAGCGTGTTGGCGGT
>DASVGQ010000086.1:0-2985 GCA_036379455.1 Nevskiaceae bacterium | reverse complement strand
CACACGGCAACGCGTCGCAACACGCTGCGACAGCGCGACCGGCGAAGCCGCCTGAGGATGCGTCGGCAGCGAAGGCTGGCCGAGCTGCCGAACCGTCGACGACTGCGGGCACGTACTACGTGCAGGTCGGCAGCTTCTCGAGCGAACAGAATGCCGCCGACGTCCAGCGCGAGCTTGGTCGAAGCGGATACACGAGCCGCCTCAACGCAAGTTCCGTGCGCGGGCGGATCTGGTATCGCGTACAGGTCGGGCCTTTCCGTACCGGGGAGGCGGCCAACCGTGCGCGCCAGCGTCTCGCTCGGCAGGGGCACGCGAACGCCCGGGTACTTCCGCCGGGCGCGCCGTAGCTTGGGGCGTCCGTGATGCTCGCGGTAGGCCTTTCGTCAGGGCAGCGTGATCGTGATGTTTGCCATCCTTACCGGCGGCTGGATCACGCTCTGGTAGGCGGCGAGTCGGTGGCGGGCTTCGACTTGCAGCGCGTAGCGGAAGCTGAGGAAGCCGATCACGCAAACGCCCAGGAGGGCGGCCGCGGCCACCCACGGAGGCACGATGCGGCGCAGTGCGTGGGCCACGTGGTCGGGTGGCGCCCAGTGCGGCGCAAAGCTTGTTCGCTTGCCCCTGAGGAAGGCGATTTCATCTCCGAGGCGCGCCGTCAGGTAGTGCAGCTTTTCTGTCCCCTCGATCCGGTATCTGCCCTGGAAGCCCATCAGCAGGCAGAAGTAGTAGACCTTCAGCGCCTGCAGGCGAAGCGCGCCTGCGACGCGCAGCGCCTCCAGCTGCGAGAAGAAGTTCTCGCCGGCGAGATGGTCTCCGAAAAGCACGAGCTGCAGGGGGTTGCGCTCCCATTCCGCTCGGAAAGGGCAGCGGGCGCCAAGCACCGTCTCGTCCACCAGCGCGCAGTAGGCATATTTCGCGGCATGGGTGTCCTCGCTCGCGATTCCCGCCTTCGCGGCCGAGGTATCCAGCTCCGCGAGAAAATTGCGGATCGCTTCAACGAAGGCCCGTGCGTCAGTGGGCATCTGACCGCGGCGCATCAACAGCAGGGCGTAGAAGCCGTCCGACATGAGCTCGAGGAGGTCGCGCCTCACGGCGCCGCGCTCGGTGTGCGCAGCGTGTGTGTTCACGCCAGCACCGCGACGAGTTCGAGCGCGAGTTCAGGCACCCCTGAAGGCGCGTAGATCATGATGGACTTGGCCTTGAGCATGCGGTCGTAGAGCGCACCACGTGCCTCGATCAGGAAATACGCGGCGCCTGGTCGTACCGGAACGGCGGCGGGGACCTGCGGCTGGTGACTCAAGGCAATGCCTGGCAGTGCGGCCAGCACCGCGCTCTGGACGTCGTCGGGTGCGCCCACCTTGAACTGCAACGGCACGAGGCCGATCAGTTCAGCGGCAGGCAGGCCGGCGCGGACAGCGAGGTAAAACGACGATTTCTGGTCGATGCGCGGCGAGTCCAGGTGTCCCAGGTGATAGGACGGCTTGGGCTGTGTCAACGCGATCGCGATGGATTGCGTCGAGATGACGGTATCGATCAGCGCGTGGATCATGTCGAACAGTGGCCAGAAGCCCGAGCGCGGGTCGCGGTGGTCATACCTTGGCAGGTCTGCCAGCCGATGGGCGGGCGCGAAGGTCAGCAGTGAGCCAGCGAGACGCGATAGTTCTTGGTGCAGGCGCTCCGGCGCGAAGTCCGGATTCTGGTAGAGATGTGCCAACGCGGCGCTGGCAGCGTTGACGGTGTGCAGCAACCAGAAGGAGGCGACATCCCCCGAGCGGAACTCGATGACGTGCGGCGAGGGCTCTCGGTGCAGGCCGACGAGCGCTTCAGCTTTGGCCTGCAGCGCGTCGAGCAGCGCGCGCAGGGCGCCCAGCAGCGCCGGGCAGGCCCGCAGGCCGACGGCTGGCGGCAGGAAGCGTGGATCGGGATCGAACCCGCCCGTACTCGACCGGGTGAATCTCACAAGCGGTACGGTCGCGAATGCGTCGCGCGCCTCGGCGTCGGTCAACAGGCGCGGGCGGGGCACGAGGTACGTGACGTCCGCGTCGTCGGCCTCGGAGTACAGGTCGGGCGTCGAGGATGTTACCCGACGGTAGCGGGCGGCCGCGTCGGCGTCGAGCGTGGCGGCGTTTCCGCCGCGTGTTTTCACGTCGGGCAAGGCCAGATGTACGACCAGTGCGTCGATGCCTTCAGGCAGATCGCGGAGCGCGAGCGGTGACGGCAGCTCGTCGCTGTCGGGCGCGGCGTACACGACGCCGTCCGGAAATATGACGGAGAGTTCCGTCATTCGCAGTACTCCGTTGGCGAGGCTTTCGCGATCGAAGCGCGCGCTGCGCAGTCCCCAGGCGTAGGGATGCAACGCCTGGGCGATCTGATGCAGGTGCGACTCGTGATAGGCATCCTGGCGCTGGAAATGCTGCGGCCTGAGGAACAGCCCTTCTTCCCACAGAAGCTTTGCTGCGTCGTTCACGAGCCTGCTCCGGCTGGCGCCGAAAACCCGGGTTGATCATGCAGGCGCAGCTGCCACCAGCCGCACCCGACGCGGGCGGATCCGACGGTTCGGCACTCCCCCGCGGCCCGGCGCGGACGACGTGCCGGGTGGACGTTGGATCGCTGCGAACGCCGCTCGAGAAGACGAATTCCGGGGACGGCGCAGATCCCCTGGAACAGCGGTGTGACCCGCACGCGCGGTGGTGAGGGGATCCTGTCGACTGCGGATCGCTGCGAGAGGGGGCAGCGGAGCTTGCAACGCCCGTGCCACGAGCCCGTGGAACGGATATGCCCGTGCGGTCGCGTGCCTACCGGCACGGCTGAGCGCGGCACCGCCGCGCGATCGCGGCACCTCAATGATGTGTCCATGATCCCCCTGCGGTCTCCGCGGTGGCGGAGGCCTTCCCCTGACGGCCGCATCCTAGCAGCAGCCGCGATGGCGCTGTCCGCTTGCCGGCACGGCCGACGATGTGTGGACGAACGATGGAAGCCGGGGCGGCG
>DASVGQ010000085.1:0-9548 GCA_036379455.1 Nevskiaceae bacterium | reverse complement strand
ACGCCTGGGCGATCTGATGCAGGTGCGACTCGTGATAGGCATCCTGGCGCTGGAAATGCTGCGGCCTGAGGAACAGCCCTTCTTCCCACAGAAGCTTTGCTGCGTCGTTCACGAGCCTGCTCCGGCTGGCGCCGAAAGCCCGGGTTGATCATGCAGGCGCAGCTGCCACCAGCCGCACCCGACGCGGGCGGATCCGACGGTTCGGCACTCCCCCGCGGCCCGGCGCGGACGACGTGCCGGGTGGACGTTGGATCGCTGCGAACGCCGCTCCAGGAGACGAATTCCGGGGACGGCGCAGATGCCCTGGAACAGCGGTGCGACCCGCACGCGCGGTGATGAGGGGATTCGGTCGACTGCGGGTCGCTGCGAGAGGGGGCGGCGGAGCTTGCAACGCCCGTGCCACGAGTCCGTGGAACGGATATGCCCGTGCGGTCGCGTGCCTACCGGCACGGCTGAGCGCGGCACCGCCGCGCGATCGTGGCACGTCAATGATGTATCCATGATCCCCCTGCGGTCTCCGCGGTGGCGGAGGCCTTCCCCTGACGGCCGCATCCTAGCAGCAGCCGCGATGGCGCTGTCCGCTTGCCGGCACGGCCGACGATGTGTGGACGAACGATGGAAGCCGGGGCGGCGTGGACGCGGTGGATGGGCGATGTGCAGGCTTCGGTGATGCGGTTGCGGTTGCTGTTGGTGCCGTGTAGCCTCCAAAGGCCTCGCACGCTACCGAGGCATGGGGGCGAACGGGGCGATTTGGGGGATCCGCAGATCGATTGGGCGATTGGCGGACAGGGGATCGGGGGATCGCGTGGTATACGGAAAAGGGATCGTCGCTGCGTGGTTGGCGGCCGCTGCCGTCGTATCAGGCGGATGCGCAAGCTTGGCGCCGGCGCCGTTGTCCGCTTATCAACGGACCATGCACGACGCGAATGCGCGCTACGAAGCGCAGGACCTCGCCGGCGCGAAACAGCTTTATCGACAGGCGGCTGGCCTCGATCCGCGAGCCGCCGAGCCTTGGTCTCGCCTTGCGCGCATTGACTTCGATCGGCAGAACTACGGCTACACGGTCGTATACGCTCACGAGGCGTTGCAGCGGGACCCTGCAGACGCGGCGATGCAGAGCATGCTGACCGTCTCCGGGCTGCGAATCGCCGTGGATGTGCTGGGGCGACTCCGCGACGAGATGAGCCAGGACGGCTCGGCCCATCTGGAGGCGCAGAAGCTGGCGGCGACGATGCGCGAGGTGCTGGGGCCGAATGTGTTCCAGCCGCCCGCGGCATCGCGCAAGGCGCGGCGCGTCGTTCGAAGGCGCGCGTCGAAGCCGGCGGTTCCGGCGGACGGTGCCCTGCCTGCTTCGGCGCCGGCTCCGGTGTTGTCAAACCCCTTCGAGGCGCTCCCGGGCGCTGATGGTTGACGGTCGACGCGAGAACGAGCCGCAAGGGAGAAATCGATGGCGAGAAGAGATTCGATCCAGAAGCGCCTGCAGCGAGTCCGGCCTCCGCGGGTGCAATTGACCTACGAGGTGGAGAAGGGTGACGCCGTCGAGCAGAAGGAACTGCCGTTTGTCGTCGGCGTGATCGGCGAATTCGCGGGCGGTGCCTCGGGCCCGCAGCCGCGGCTTCGAGATCGCAAATTCGTGAGCGTCGATCTCGACAACTTCGATGACGTCATGGCGGGCATGGGGCCGGACGCGGCATACCACGTGACGGATCACCTGTCGGGGCACGGTGAGCTCGCGGTCAGGTTGAATTTTCGCTCCATGGCCGACTTTCGCCCTGAAAGCGTCGTCGCGCAGGTGGAGCCGCTGCGTCGATTGCAGGAGATCAGGAACAAGCTCGCCGACTTGCGCAACAAGCTCGCTGGCAACGACAGGCTGGAGGATCTTCTGAGCGAGGCGCTCACGGATACGCGGTGTCTGGAACAGCTGAAAGATGAGATGGCGAGCCGCGGAGACGAAGCGTGAACACGAACGTCGAAGCCGCGTCTGCCGTCGTCTCGCAGGATGCGAGTCATGGAATCCTCGATGTCATCGTGGATCGAAGCCGCGTCGCGAAGTCGAAACCCGAACGCATTCGGGCGCGCGACATCATCGCGGCGCTCGCCAGGGAGGTGATGGATGGCACGGTCGTGGTATCGGACGACCTCAATCGGGCGCTCGATGCTCGCATCGCGCAGATTGACGCGGCGATATCCGCACAGCTGAGCGCCGTGATGCACGCGCCCGAGTTCCAGAAGCTGGAGTCAAGCTGGCGTGGCCTGCGTTATCTCTGCGAACAGACGTCGACCGGCACGACGATCAGGATCAAGGTGCTTGACGCCGCCAGATCCGAACTCAATCGGGACTTCCGCGCCGCGCTGGATTTCGATCAGAGCACACTCTTCAAGAAGGTGTATGAAGAGGAATTCGGGACCTTCGGCGGTGCTCCGTTCGCCGTCCTGTTGGGGGATTACGAGATCGGCCGGCAGCCGGAGGACATGTACTTCCTCGAACAGATCTCCCATGTGGCAGCAGCAGCACATGCTCCTTTCATCTCTGCTGCCGCGCCGGATCTACTTGGCTTGGACAGCTTCGCGGACCTTGGTCGCCCGCGGGACCTCGCGAAGGCTTTCGACACCGTCGAATACGCGAAGTGGCGAAGCCTGCGGGAAGCGGAAGACAGCCGTTACGTGGGGCTGACGGTGCCGCGTTTTCTCGGACGGCTGCCCTACGATCCGAAGGGCGGGACGATTGTCGACGGCTTCAATTTCGTGGAGGACGTGGACGGGACGGACGCCGGCAAGTACCTGTGGTGCAACACCGTGTACGCATTCGGCTCGCGTCTGACGCGGGCGTTCGAGAACTACGGCTGGTGCGCGGCGATCCGTGGCGTCGAAGGCGGGGGCCTGGTCGAAGATCTCCCTGCGCATACCTTCCGGACCGACGACGGTGAAGTCGCGCTCAAGTGTCCGACGGAAGTCTCCATTACCGATCGCCGCGAGAAGGAGCTGAGCGATCTCGGCTTCATCCCGTTGGTGCACTGCAAGAACACGGACTACGCGGCGTTTTTTGCCGCGCAGTCGTTGCAGAAGGCACGGCGCTACGACACGGACGCCGCCAACGCGAACGCGTCGCTCTCCGCGCAGCTGCCGTATATCTTTGCCGTGTCGCGGATCGCCCACTACCTCAAGGCGATGATGCGCGACAAGATCGGCAGCTTCGCATCGACCACTGCGGTCGAATCGTTTCTCAATCGGTGGATCACCCAGTACGTGCTGCTGGACGACAACGCCACGCAGGAAGCGAAGGCGCAGTATCCGCTGCGCGAAGCCTCGGTCCAGGTTTCGGAGGTCCCCGATCGGCCGGGGACTTACCGGGCCGTGGCGTTTCTGCGTCCCCACTACCAGCTGGATGAGCTCTCGGTATCCCTGCGCCTGGTCGCCGAATTGCCGGCTGCCGTGCATGGCTAGTAGGGGTTGGTTGGCCGTCCTCAGGTGGTGGCGGCGCTCGACGGCGTGAGCTCGCTCGGATTTGCCGTGTAGAAAGCAGGTATGCAAGGAGGGGGAATGAAGGACATCTACGTACGATTCAATGGCCCTGATATCAAGGGGGAGTCCCAGGACAAGGATCACCGCCACTGGATCGAGATCAGTTCATGGGCGCACGGCATCGTTCAACCCAAGTCCGCGACGGCGTCCACTGCGGGTGGTTTCACGGCGGAACGATGCGAGCACCATGACATGGTCTTCACGAAGGACATTGACCTCGTCAGTCCGCAGCTTTTCCAGGCGTGCTCGGGTGGACAGACCTTCAAGGACGTGCAGATCGATTTCATGCGCGCAGACGGAGACGGTAATCGCGTGAAGTATCTGGAGATCCAGCTCAAGAACGCGATCGTGGCGAGTGTCCATCCAGCGGTCAGGGACGAGGGGCTGCCAACGGAGACTTTCTCGCTCAAGTATGCGGCGGTGCAATGGCGCTACACGCAGCAGAAAATTGCTGGAGGTCAGGGCGGCACCTCACAGGGGGCGTGGAGCCTGACACTCAACAACAAGGTTTACGCGACCTGACGCACGGGCGGCACGTGGCGCGTTGAGCGTCCTGGCGTTGCGCGCCTGTGTCGTTGCGCTCTCATGCGGCGGCTCATGCAACCGACGGCTCGCACCGGTGGCGCAGGACTGCGCCACGGCCGTGAGCAGGGCAGGCACATGAACGGCTTCGTCGACGAAAGCCTGCTGGACAAGCTGTTCGATGATGCGTCGCGCGACGCGTCGTCCCGGGGGGTCCGGCGTCTGTCCGTGGATGGGTACATCGATTCGGTTGTGCGCGACATTGAGGATCTGTTGAACAGCCGCTCCGCGTTCAGCGAGGACCAGCTCGACGCCTTTCCGGAATGTACCCGTTCGCTGGCGACCTACGGCGTACCAGACTTTTCCGCGCGGAGCCTGATGAGTTCGGTGGATCGATCGTTCGTGTGCCGTGTGTTGGAACAGGCGCTTGCGCGCGACGAACCCCGTCTCAAGCAGGTGCGCGTGCGCGTCCACGCGCAACAGCGCGCCGGAAGTACGCTGCGGCTGTCGATCGATGCGCTTCTGGACATGCAGCCGGCGCTTGAACCGATCCGCTTCGACGCGGTGCTGCAAGCCGCGACTCTGCAGTATTCCGTCAAGCGTGTGCGCGGCGGATAGGGTGCGTGAATCTCCGCGCGTCACGTGGCGGCGACGGTCGTTGCGTGAGAGAGCCGGCAGCCGAGTGTCCCGAGGCGCCGTGCGCGGGATCGTTCACCATCCTTGCCGGTCGCTGCTGGCCGCGAACGTCCGGCCGATGCGGCATCCGACTCGCATCCGTAGGGTGCCGCGAGCCAAGGCAGGAGTTTTCCCGTGATGGAAAGGCTGCTGCCGTATTACGAGCGTGAACTCGCGTTTCTGCGCGGCTACGCGCGTGATTTTGCGAGGCAATATCCGAAGATTGCCGGACGTCTGTCGCTCGGTAACGATACCAGCGAGGATCCCCACGTCGAGCGGCTCATCGAAGCATTTGCGCTCATGGGCGCGCGCATTTCCAGGAGGCTCGAAGACGACTATCCGGAACTCACCGAAGCACTGCTCGAGGTTTTGTATCCTCACTACCTGCGCCCGTTCCCTTCCTGTTCCATCGCGCATTTCGACGTCGATGGGGCCGGCTCCCGGCTGTCAACGCCTGTCAAAGTGCCTCGTGGTACGGAGCTGGCTAGTCGCCCGGTGCAGGGCGTGACCTGCCGTTTCCGGAGCGTCTACGACGTGTGGCTGGGTCCGCTGCGCGTGGTGGATGCGGAATTCAGTACGGTGGCGCGCGCGCCGCGCGCGGTGAGACCGTCGTCCGGTGTGACGGCACGGCTCACCATCCGTTTCGCGGTGGACGGGGAGGGCGCTTCCCTGCCGGCACTGGCGATGCAGAGCTGTCGCCTGTTCGTTGATGGCGCGCCGTCGATGCGCGCCACGTTGCGCGATGCGCTGGCGCTGCGGGTGGTGGAAGCCTACGTCGAGGACGACGATGGCCGCTGGCATCGTTCCGACCGCAACCCGCTGTCAGTCGTCGGGATGCAGGACGACGAGGCGCTCGTTCCGTGGCCCGCGCGATCCCATCCAGCGTATCGGCTGCTGATGGAGTACTTCGCGTTCCCGGAGAAGTTCGGTTTCCTCGATCTTGACCTGCAGGCCGCCGCCCGCGTGGCGCGAGGAACGTTCGCGGTGCATTTGTTGCTCAAGCACGTCGAAGCCGATTCCGCCGCAGCGGGGCTGATGGAAAGCGTCGCGGCGGCCAATTTCAAGCTCGGCTGCACGCCCGTGGTGAATCTGTTCGAGCAGCGTGCGGAGCCGATCCGCGTGACGCATACCGCCGAGAGCTATCCGGTGGTGGCGGATGCGCGGCGTGCATGGGCCTATGAAATCCATTCGCTGGATCGCGTCGAGAGCGCGGGCGAGCAGATGCCGGACGTGCGCGTGACGAAGTATCGACCGCTGTACGCGCTGAGCCACCGTGAGGATCCCGACGCGCCCGCGCAATACTGGGTCGCGTCGCGCAACGCCGAGGTCGCAAGGCGCAGTCCCGGCCACGAGTTCGAGCTGTCGCTTGTCGACCTCGATTTCGACCCGGTGACGGCCACGACCGGGATCCTCAGCTGCGACGTGACTTGTACCAATCGCGATCTGCCTGCGCAGCTGGCCTACGGCGTGCCGGACGGTGATCTGACGGCAGAAGGCGGTTCTGTGGCGAGGCGCATTTCCTTGTTGCGCAAGCCGACGCCTGCGCGTCGTCTCAAGTCGGGCAGAGGGCTCCAGTGGCGACTGATTTCGCAACTTGCGCTCAATCGCGTCTCCCTGGTTGAAGGCGGCGCCGAGCCGCTTCGCGAAATGTTGCGCCTGTATGATTTCACACACTCATCTGGTTCGGCCCGTCAGATCGACGGGATCCTCGGCGTCGAGGCGGAGCCGACGACGGCGTGGGTGCCAGACGAACGCCACGCGGGTGTCGTGCGTGGCACTCGAATAAAGATCACGATCGACGAAGGTCATTTCATCGGAACCGGGGTCGGTGCATTTGCGGCGATGCTCGACCATTTCTTCGCCCTGCATGTCCAGGTCAACAGTTTCACGCAGCTGAGCGTGATCTCCAGCGCTACCGGGGAGGAGATCGTGCGATGCCCACCGCACGGCGGCCAGTCGATCCTGGTGTAATCCGGCGCCTGCTGCGGGAGCCGTACCGTTTCCGGTTTTTCCAGACGGTGCGGCTGCTGGAACGATTCTTCGCGCGGCGCGGCGGCCACGACCGCGCTGCCCTGGGCCGACGCATTCGCTTCGCAAACACGTTGCGGCTGGCGTTTCCAGCCAGCGAGATAGAGGCACTCGAAGCCTGGCGAAGCAATAGTACGGAGGCGGATGCCGGCGACACGGCGTCTCCACCTGATATTGACGCGATCACTGGCGTGACTGTCACACCGGCGCTCATCGGAATGCTCGGAGCGGCTGGTGTGCTGCCCTATGGGTACACGGAGCGGTTGGCGGACCGCGAGCTCTATCGTCGTGACCGCGCGGCGCGTTCGTTCATGGATATCTTCACCAACCGCGCGGTAGCGTTGTTCTATTCGGCGTGGAAAAAATATCGGCCAGCGTTCCAGTACGAGCTCGAAGGCGAACGCCGCTTTCTGCCCCTGATCGCCGCCTTCGCGGGTTTCGAGGCATCCGGGGCACGGGCTCGGCTTGCAAGTGGTGCAGGCGGCATTCCCGAGCGGGCACTCGCCTTTCGTGCCGGGCTCATCGGGCAAAGGCCGCTATCGGCAACGGGGCTCGCACAGCTTCTCCGTGGCTATTTCCAGATCGCGCTGCGCCTACAGCAGTTCGTCGGGTCGTGGTACCACATTCCGGGTGAGCAGCGGTCGCGGCTTGGAGCCCGCGCCGTGTGGGTGGGCCGGAACGCGGTCCTCGGCAGCCGCGTGTGGCAACGCGGCCTGCGGCTGCGTCTGGTCATCGGTCCACTGTCGCGCAGCCGCTATCAGGATTTTCTTCCGGGAGGCGCGGCAGCGCAGGCGCTAGCGCGATGGCTGTCGTTGCTTGGCGGTGACGCGTTCGAGTATCAGATATGCCTTGTCCTCCGCGCGGAAGATGTGCGTCCGGTCCGGCTGGGCGGTGACGGCCGTGAACGCCTCGGTTGGAACAGCTTCGTGTGCACGCGCGCGAGCCTTACAGCACGCACCGACGCGATGTATTTGATGCCCGTGGTCGGCCGGGACGCCGACGAAACTACCGGTTACTTGTAGGTTTCCTGCGCGAGGCTGGCTCACAGCGCCAGGCCTCGGGTGGTGGGTGCATTTCCGTCCGTCGACGGGTCGATCCTTCGAGGGTCTTCGTGCTTGCCACGCCTATTCGGCGCAGGCAGGTCGCTGGTCCGTGAACTCGGGTGTACGTCGAATGCGCCTGCACGCGCGCAAGCAAGAGAATGCACTTGAATACGCAAGTGGATGCAGGTTTTCGCGCGCTATCCTGTGGGCATGCACGAGGCTGTGAGATACGGTCGGCGCGCGTCGACGTCCGGGCGCTCGACGATCCTCCGGGGGCGCGTGGCAGTCGTTCCGTACGAACGGGGGCGCCCGCGATTGTGCGTACACGCAGGCTGCGGGCGTCCGGCTTGGCTCCGTGCGGACGGCCAGACAAGGGAGCACACGAACGATGGCTTGCGGCGAGCGTCACCATCGGGAAGTCAATCGGGATACGCAAGGAATGTACAGATGTTGAGCGGACGAATTGAGGAGACAGCATGATCAATCACGGCAGGATCGCGATCATCGGCGGCGGCATGGGAGGCCTCGCGGCCGCGATCGCGCTGAAGAAGATTGCCGGCATCGAAGCGACCGTCTTCGAGCAGGCGCGCAAGAACAACGAGGTAGGTGCGGGTCTCACCGTCGCGCCCAACGGCGCCCGCGTTCTCGATCACCTCGGCATCCTCGAGCCGGTCCAGCGTGAGGGGGCGACGCCGGAAGGTCAGGGCGTCTACCTGGATGGCAAGGGCAATCTGGTGAGCGAGGCCGCCTGGGAAGATTCGTCGAGGCAGTATCAGAACATCGACATGTACCGGCCGGATCTGGTTGACGTCCTGACCCGCGAAGCCGGCCCCGACAGAATCCGGTTCGGCCATCGTCTGAAGTCGATCGAGCCACGGGGCGCGGGCGTTCATGTCGCGTTCGAGAACGGCGTACAGGAAGACTTCGATGCCGTAATCGGCGCCGACGGCAAGCACTCGGTGGTGCGGGACTCGGCGATACACCGTTCGGAGCTGGTCTACTCCGGATACATCGCGTATCGCGGCGTGCTGGATGCGTCGCTCCTGCCCCCGAACTGGCCGAAGATCAGCCAGGTCTGGATGGCCAACGAAAGGCATTTCATGTTTTACCCCCTGCAACGAGGGGCGAAGATCTACAACTTCATCGGCTTCGTGCCGAGCAGGAAGCCGCTTGAAGGCACGCGTCCCTTGTCGGGGCCGGCGGAAGTGAGCGAGCTCGCCGCGGAATTCGCAGGAGGCGACTGGGATCCGAGACTGCACGGGGTTATCGACAAGATTGACCACACCTTCTGGTGGGCCATGTCGGACCACGATCCTCTCCCGATCTGGACGCGAGGCCCGATCGCGCTGCTTGGCGATGCCGCGCACACCATGCTGCCGCATCAAGGGCAGGGCGTGAACATGGCCTTCGAGGATTGCCTGGCCCTTGCGTTCTTCCTGAGGGAAGCCAACGGCGTCCGCGACATTCCGGTGGCCTTCAAGCGCTACGCCGCCGTGCGCATGCAGCGTGCGACCATCCTGCAGGTGGGTTCACGCAGAGCGGGGGCGATGTTCGACGCACAGCACCAATTCAAGGACCTCAAGAAGCGTGACAGCGACATTCATGCCGGGCGTGACTTCCGCAGACGAGCGGTTTTTGACTACGACGTGCTGAAAGTCTCGGAAAACGCGCTCAAGCGATTCAAGAGGAGCTGACTCGAATGACATCCCTAAGCATTTTCGGCAGGGGCAAGATGGGTTCGGCGATCGCGGACATCGC
>DASVGQ010000084.1:0-7668 GCA_036379455.1 Nevskiaceae bacterium | reverse complement strand
TGGTGGGAACGGTGACGCGGCCATCACGCGATCGCCATCTGATAGTTACGCTGTACACATGATTTCACGCCTCCTGTTCGCTCTCATCCTCGTCTCGGCCGCCGCCCTGCCTGTTGGCGCCGCCGCTGCCGAGCCGGGCAGCAGCGCGCGCACTGCGCATCTGCAGGTGTCGCTGCTCAGCGAGAACAGCGCGCTTGCCGCCGGCCAGACAAACTGGCTCGCGCTCGAGCTCAAGCCACAGCGCGGCTGGCACACCTACTGGAAGAACCCCGGCGAGGCCGGCCAGGCGACGAACATCCGGTGGCAGCTTCCGAACGGCGTCACGGCGGGCCCGATCACGTGGCCGACGCCGACGCAGCTCGAGACCGCCGGCTTCATCGACTACGGCTATGACACCCCCACCGCGCTGCTGATCCCGCTACAGGTCGCGAAGGACGCCGCCGCAGGGACGACGACGCTCGCCGCGCACGTCTCGTGGCTGGTCTGCAAGGACATCTGCATCCCCGGCGACGCGGAGCTGCACCTGGCGCTGCCGACAACGCAGGGTCCGGCCAGGCCCAACTCCGTAAACGCGGCGCTGTTTGCCGCCGCCCGTGCGCGGCTGCCGCAGGCGATCTCCGGCACGCACGCGGCGCATTATCGCGTCGCCGACGGACGCTTCACGGTCGAGCTGCAGGCCGCGGACCTGCCGCACGGCCGGGCCTTCTTTTATCCGCTTACCGGCGCGCTCGTGGACTATTCGGCGCCGCAGTACGCCGTACGCGGCGCGCAGGGCTGGCGCGTCAGCACCGCGCAATCGCGACATTTCCAGGCACCCGCGGGCGATGGCGTACAGGGCGTGCTGGCCATCACGACGCGTGACGGCAAAGTTGCGTCCTACGCGATCGACGCCGTGCCGGGCGCCGTCGAGCCCGTGCCGATCAGCGCGGCAACCGAAACGCGAAGCGTCGTGGCCGCGACCTCCGGCGGCGGCGGCCTTCTGCTGGCGCTTGCCTTCGCAATCCTCGGCGGGCTCATCCTCAACCTGATGCCCTGCGTATTCCCGGTGTTGTCGATCAAGGCAATCGGCGTGGTGCGCGCCGCGACGCTCGAGCGCCGCGAGCAGCGCCGGCAGGGCCTCGCGTACACGGCGGGCGTGGTGCTGACCTGCCTCGTCGCCGCCGGGGCGCTGATGGCGCTGCGCGCCGGCGGACAGGCGCTGGGATGGGGATTCCAGCTGCAATCACCGGTGTTCGTCGCGCTGCTGGCCTGTCTCATGTTCGTACTCGGGCTGTCGCTGTCGGGCGTGTTTGACTTCGGCAGCCGCTGGATGGGCGCCGGGCAGACGCTGACGCGCGGGCACGGAGCGCAGGCGGCGTTCTTCACCGGGGTACTCGCCGTGGTGGTCGCCAGCCCCTGCACCGCACCCTTCATGGGCACGGCGATGGGCTACGCCATGTCCCAGCCGACAAGCCATGCGCTGGCCGTGTTCGCGGCGCTCGGGGTCGGGCTCGCGCTGCCCTTCCTCGCCATCAGCTTCGTGCCGCGGCTCGCGGGTTGGTTGCCGCGCCCGGGGCCGTGGATGGTGACCTTCAAGCAGCTCATGGCCTTCCCGCTGTACCTCACGGCCGTCTGGCTGGTGTGGGTGCTGACGCGTCAGGCGGGCGCCGACGCAGCGGCGCTGGTGCTGGCAGGGATGGTCGTGCTCGGGTTGGTGCTGTGGGCACATGGCCGCTGGCCGCGGCTGCGCCGTACGCGCGCCGCGGTCGCGCTGGGCGCCGCAGCCGCGGTCGTGCTGTCGCTGCAGGCGGCAAGGTTCGAGATTCCGGTGGCCGCCGCCAGCGGCGTGCAAGCGGCGAGTGCGGACGCTCCGGCGGCGGCGGCACAGGCCTGGAGCCCGGAACGCGTCGCCGAGCTCCAGGCCGCCGGCCGCACGGTGTTCGTCGACTTCACGGCGGACTGGTGCCTGACCTGCAAGGTCAACGAGCGGCTGGCGCTGGATTCGCCCGCGGTGCGTCGAGCCTTCGCCCACGATGACGTCGCGCTGCTGCGCGCGGACTGGACGCGCCGCGACCCGGCGATCACCGCGGCGCTCGACCACTTCGGACGCGCGGGGGTGCCGCTCTACGTCGTCTACCGGCCGGGGCAGAAGGCGCGCATCCTCCCCCAGCTGCTCACGCCCGGCATCGTCACCGCAGCCGTCGGCAGCTGAACCGGACGCCGGCGGCGGCAGGCCGGCGCCGACGCGTCACGCCGCACCGGAACCGCTCGCACCGGCGGATACCGCCGTTTGTCCGTCCAGTGCCCGCATGCGCAGCGGCGGGCCGCATAGTGGCCTCAGCCGGTACAGGCAGGGTGTACCGGCAGCGGGCCGCGGGACTCCCCCATCAGGACCCCCTCCCCGCTCCTCCTCCGAATCCCTGAGCTGAGCCGGGCGCCTCGCCCGGCCTCTTTTTGGCCAGGCGGCGACCTACGCCGGCCTCATCGGATTCGAACAGCTGCTGCAGCTCCGCCGCCGCCTCGCGCGAGGTCTGCGCGAACTTGCCCTGGTCGCGATACACCGCGTGCTGGCGGGCGAGCGTGGCTTCGTCGTGACGCCGGAACAGATCGACGTCGGCTCGCGCCTCCTCGGCCGAGGTGCCGAGCGCGACGAGGATGTCGGTGCTCATCTCCAGGCTGGAGAAATACGAGCGACGGATCACGTCCGAGATGCCGAGATCCATGAGCCTGAGCTGATGGATGCGGGTGCGCGCCACGGCGAAGATCCGCAGCTTGGGATACTGCGCGCGCACCACCTGGGCGATGCGCAGCGAGCTGTCCTCATCGGGGATCGTCAGCACCAGCAGGCGCGCCTTGTCCACCTGCGCGGCCCGCAGCACCTCCGGGCGCGACGCGTCGCTGTAGAACACCCGCGTGCCGAGATGCCGCACGAAGTTGACCTGCTGCCAGTTCTTCTCGAGCACGGTGTAGGGGATCTTCTTGACCTGCAGCATGCGGCCGACGACCTGCCCGACCGGCCCGAAGCCGACGATCACCACCGGCGATGGCGGGACGTCGATCTCGTCGTAGGGCGGCGTGTCGTCGCCGCGGCGCAGCCGCGAGACGAGCCCGTACAGCAGCGGCGTCGCCACCATCGACAGCGTCACCGCCACCACCAGCAGGCTGTGGACCTGTGCCGGCAGCAGGCCCGCCCGATCCGCGAGGCTGAACAGCACGAAGGCGAACTCGCCGCCCTGTGCCAGCGATGCCGCCAGCGACAGCGACGAACCCGCCGGCAGATGTCCGATGAGGCCAACGACGAACAGGATGATCGCCTTGACGCCCATGAGTACCAGTACCAGCACCAGCACTTCGAGCGGCCGCTGGGCGACCAGGTCGAAATTCGTCGACATGCCCACGGCAATGAAGAACAGGCCCAGCAGCAGCCCCTTGAACGGCTCGATGTCGGCCTGCAGCGCATGGCGGTATTCAGAATCGGCGAGCAGCAGGCCGGCGATGAAGGCGCCGAGCGAGGCGGAAAGCCCGACGGCGTCCATCGCCAGCGCCGTGCCGATCACCAGCAGCAGCGCGGCGGCGGTGAAGATCTCCGGCACCTGCGCGGCGGCGAGGAAGCGCAGCACCGGCGTCAGCAGATAGCGGCCGACGACGACCATCGCCAGCACCGCGATCAGCGTCTCGGCGATCTTCGCCGGTGAGGGATGGACGCCCTGCCCGGCGAGCATCGGCAGCACTGCGATGAAGGGAATCACCGCGATGTCCTGGAACAACAGGATGCCGAAGCCGCCGCGGCCGTGGCGCGTGACGAGCTCGCCGCGCTCGGAGAGCATCTGCAGCACGAAGGCGGTGGACGACAGCGCCAGCCCGAAGCCGATGGTGAGCGATACGCTCGGCGTCCAGCCGTTCAGGTAGGCGAGCCCCGCCAGCGCCGCCGTGGTCAGCGCCATCTGCGCGCCGCCCAGCCCGAAGATCGTGTTGCGCAGCGCCTTGAGGCGCGAGACCTGCAGCTCGAGGCCGATGATGAACAGCAGCATCACGACGCCGAGTTCGGAGATCTGCAGGATGCGATCGACGTCGGTGATCAGCCCCAGCACCGACGGGCCGATAACCACGCCGGCGGCCAGGTAACCGAGCACGGCGCCCAGCTTCAGGCGTCGAAAGATCGGTACCGCGATGACCGCCGCGGCGAGGAAAAGGACGATATCGGTGAGCATCGCGGCAGCGCGCGGAGAACCGCGGGCATTCTACCGGCTGCGTCCGCCGGCCTTCAGCGCCGCGCGGCGCAAGGATCGCGGAGGCTGCTTTCAGGCGGCGACCGGCAGGCGCGTCCCCGACGGCAGATCGATGCCGAACTCCTCGCGCAGCACCGTGAGGTACTCACGGCCGGCGGCGACCTGGCGGTGGGTCGCCGAGCCGTCGCGTCTGCGCACCGTCAGCCGCCCGCCGCTCAGCGCCACCCGCCCGCCGTCGGGGCACGCGATGGCCACCGAGACGTGATGCCGGAACGGTGACTGCGGGTGCGTGCTGACGTACCAGTTCGCCACCACGCGATCGATGAAGGGCATTTCCTCGCCGGTGAACTCGTAGACATCGACCCACTCGCCGCCGCGCCGCACCTGCTGGTACCAACGGTCGTTTGCGCGGACCAGCCGACGGCGATCGTGCGGCGTCACCTGTACGACGTCCGCCTCGAAGCGCAGCGCCGCCGTCAGCGACGCGGAGCCGGTGCCGACGTCGGTCAGCCACATCCCCTCTTCCAGCGCGACCTCGATGAGCATGTGCGTGCGCATGCGCACTTCGCTGCGATCGGTGGTGCCGAGCCGCACGCGCGCGCTCAAGGGCCGAACCGCGAAGCCGACGCGCGTGAGCGCCTCGAGAAACAGGCCGTTCTCCTCGAAGCAGTAGCCGCCGCGGCGGTCAAGGACCAGCTTGCGGTACAGGTGCCCAGGCTCTAGCTCGACGGGGCGGCCCAGCACCGGGTCGATGTTCTCGAAGGGGATCGACTGGCTGTGCGCCGCCGTGAGCGCGTGGAGCACCGCGAGCGTGGGCTCGACCGGGCCGTCGTATCCGACGCGCTGGAGGTACCGTTTCAACTCGAACCGCTTGCCCATGACTGCGCGTCCTGCCTGCCTCGTGCATCCCATGCCGCACGGCCGTCCCGCGCGTCAGTGTCCGTCTCGCCGCAGCCGCCGAGCGCGACTCGTCGCCGCCAACCGGCGCAAGAAAGCCCATCGGCGACCGCCACGCGTCGCCAGCGCGACGCTGTGCTACCGCGGGACACCTGCATTCTACGAGCGGGTGTCCGTCCGGGTGCCGCGCGTCTCATGGTTTCGGCAGCAGGCGACGTCGCCCGCGTAGCGGTCCCAGGACCGGCGCCGCTGACGCACAATCGGGGAACGCCCATTTTTCTGGAATTCCATCGTGCAATACCGTCGCCTCGGCACCTCCGGCCTGAAACTCTCCGCCCTGTCCTTCGGAACCTGGGTAACTTTCGGCCGACAGGTGGATACCGGCCGCGCGCGTGACCTGCTGGCGCTGGCTTTCGAGCGCGGCATCAACTATTTCGACAGCTCCGAGACCTACGCCGCCGGCCAGGCCGAGCGCATCCTCGGCGAGACGCTGGCGGCGCTGCACTGGCCGCGCGATGCGTACTGCGTATCGAGCAAGGTCTACTTCGGCGCCGTCGCCGACCCGCGGCCGACGCAGCGCGGCCTGTCGCGCAAGCACGTCACCGAGGCCTGCCATCAGGCTCTCACCCGATTGAAGGTGGACTATCTCGACTGCTACTTCTGCCACCGCCCGGATCCCGACACGCCGGTCGCGGAAACCGTGTGGGCCATGGACACGCTGATCCGCCAGGGGAAGGTGCTGTACTGGGGCACCAGCGAGTGGCCTGCCGAGGCGATCCGCGAAGCGCATCGCGTGGCGGAGCAGCACCACCTGCACGCGCCCACCATGGAGCAGCCGCAGTACAACCTGCTGCACCGCAGCCGCGTGGAGAAGGAATACGCGCCGTTGTACGAGGAGTTCGGCATGGGCACCACCATCTGGTCGCCGCTCGCCTCGGGCGTGCTTACGGGCAAGTACGTCGACGGCATTCCGTCCGGCTCGCGCCTGGCGCTGCGCGACTACGCGTGGCTGAAGCAGGAACAGCACACCGAGGCCGTGAAACGCCTGCTGCCGATCGCGCACGAACGCGGCGTTTCGCCGGCCCAGATGGCGATCGCCTGGTGCCTGAAGAACCCGCACGTCTCCACCGTCATGCTCGGCGCCACGCGGCGCGAGCAGCTGGAAGACAACCTCGGTGCGCTCGAAGCCCTGGCGAAGCTCGACGACGCCACGCTGCGCGCCATCGACGCGGCGACCGCAGCGTCGGAATCCGCCGGCTGACGCGAACGCACCGTCCGAACGCGCGCCGCCCCACAGCGATCAAGCGGCCACAGACGGCAGCGGCACCGTCCGGCTCGCGTCCGGGCGGCGCCGCGTACCATCGAGCTGCAATCAGGCGCTGCGAGCTTTGTTGTAGGGAATCGGCTTCTGTTGCACCGGCACCTGCGGATCTTCGGTGTTGCTGACCGTGACCCAGTCCAGCGGGAACTGCGAGCCCGGCTTGGTCTTCACCCACTGCGCGCCGATCATCGGCGTCGTCGTGGTATTCGGGTACGGGCCCTTCTTGAAATTGACGCGCCCGAGCGTGGTGATCATGTCGATAGTCGGGATCACATCGCGGATGGCGGCGTGGTTGGTCGGGTCCTTCGCGCCCTTGAGCGCGGCCACGCCGACTTCGAACAACGCCAGCGTGGCGCCCTGCTGCTCGGCCCAGATCTGGTTCGTGGCCTTCTGGTATCCGTCCGCCAGCTCCTGCGAAGTCCCGCCGGTGAGCGGCGACTTGTAGGGGAACACCGGTGCCCAGAAGGTCGAAGCCGAAATACCCGGACCGAGCGGTCCGAGCGCCTGAATCTGCGCAAAGAAGCTGCCGGACTTGCTCATCTCCGCGATGATGAGCTTGTCGAGGAAGTGCAGCTGCGCGGACTGCCGCCAGAAGGTCTGTATGTCCTTCGGAATGCCCACGGAGCTGAAGATCTCGCAGTGCTCCTTGTTGAACAGGGCGATTTGCGAAGAGAAATCCGTGGTTCCGTCCTGGTAGGCGCCCGGGTCGACCACCGTGTAGCCGTTCTTCGTGAGGACCGGCTCCATGTGCGAACGGAACGCGTTGCCGTCGGCGTCGTTCGGGTACATCACCGCGACCTTCTTGTTGGTCTTGAGCATCGGCCACTGAGCGAGATAGGTATCCCCGAACTGCGCGATGCCGAAGCTGAAGTCGTAGGTCCACTTGAAGGGGGATGGCTCGCCGAGCTTCCCTCCGCGTCCGAAGAAGAAGGATTCCAGCGGGCAGTCCGTGGCGATGCTCGGCACGCCCGCCGCCTCGCAGGCGTCCGACACCGGGTTGACGGTCTCCGGCGTCGAGGTCGTGAGCATCAGATGGATATGGTGCTGATTGATGAGGTCGTTGGCGAGCTGGCTGCCGCGCGACGGGCTGGACTGCCCGTCGCGATCGAGGATCGTCACGCGGTAGTGCTCGCCATTGATCGTCAGCCCGGGCTCGAGAGCCTTGCGTACGACGCCCAGCATGTAGGGGTCGCTGGCGTCGAAGATACCGAGATCGCCGGAGCGCGGGCTGATGTAGCCGAT
>DASVGQ010000083.1:0-7803 GCA_036379455.1 Nevskiaceae bacterium | reverse complement strand
AAACCGATGAGGACAAGCTGCTGCGGATCATGCTCATCGGGCAGCCCGAGCTCATCGACCTGCTCGCGCGACCCGACCTGCGTCAGCTCGCCAGCCGCATCACGGCGCGCTATCACCTGCCGCCGCTCACCGGGGCAGAGACGCACGGCTACATCGTGCATCGCCTGCGCGTTGCCGGCGCGCGACAGCCGCTGTTCACCGCGGGCGCCATGGCGGCGGTCTACCAGCGCTCACACGGCGTGCCGCGGCTCGTGAACATCCTGTGCGATCGGGCGCTGCTTGGTGCCTACGCGAAGGGCGCCCATCAGGTTACCGAGGAAATTGTCCACCGCGCTGCGGCCGAGGTACTCGGCGCGCCGCCATCGCGGAGCCAGGCGGGGCGTTCATTTCGCCCGAAAGCGCACCGTCGGTGGGGGTGGGTGGAGATCGCTCTGGTGGCCACCGTGCTGGTCGTGGCCGGGCTGCTGGCCCAGCAGCTGCTGGACCACTTCGGGGATCGCATCCCGGCGCTCAGTTCGGCGATCGCGGCCCTGCCGCCGGCGAGCCACAGCGCCGACGACGCCTCCGCTGCGACCGCGCGGGTCGCCGCAGGACCGGCGGGCGCTGACGCAGCGCGTGCGGTCAAGGTCGCAGCGGACGGCAACGGTCGTTCGGCAACCTCGCGTGCCGGTGTGCCCGCCGCACCCGCCGCGGCGCCCACGGACCTCGGCCAGGTCATGGCGCATCCTGAGTCTCTCAACGCCATCGTCGCGCGTCTCATCGCGCTGTGGTCCCCGGACCTGCGCATCGATCGCGGCACGGTGGTGTGCAGCGCGCTGTCGACAGCCGGCCTGCAGTGCTACCACGGCAACGGTGACCTCGCCGATCTCGGACGCATGAACCGACCGGCGATCCTCCACCTTGCGGCCGGCCAGGACCACTCGCAGTACGTGCTGCTGCGTCAGCTCTCCGGCACGACCGCCACGCTCGATACCACCCGGGGCCTTGTCGCACTGCCGGTCGACGAGCTCAAACCCGCGTGGACCGGAGAATTCCTCCTGGTCTGGCCGGGCAACATCGCTACTCCCCTGCTGTCGGTCGGCACGCGCGGCAACGGCGTCGTGTGGCTGCGACGCCAGCTCGCGCTGCTGGACGGCGACCCGGCGCCGGACTCACCGTCGCCGATCTTCGACAACGCCCTGCGCGAGCAGGTCATGGACTACCAGCGCGCCGCGGGACTCGACGTGGACGGCGTCGCGGGCATCATGACGCTGGTTTCCTTGTCGTCCGTGGGGGGCGCGGACGACACGCCGACGCTGCACGCGGTGGTCGGGGATCGGAGCTGAAGACGACATGAGCTATATCCTCGACGCGCTGCGCCGCGCGGACCGCGAACGACGCCGCAACGCGGGCGATCCAACCGCCGACGTGGTGACACTCGGCGCTTCCGCCGCTCCCGGCGCCAACCGCCTGCTGATCCTGCTCGCCGTCATCGGGATCGCGATCGTCGCGTTGCTTGGCGCCAACCTCGCGCTCCGGCTCGTCGGCGATGGTCACAGCCAGACGGCCGCACCCGCCCTGGCAGCCGCACCTGCACATGCGGTCGTGAACGAAACGGTGTCCGGCGGAAGCCCCGTGCCGGAGACGCCGGTTTTGGTGCCGGCCGACGCGCCGCTGCCGGGCCAGGACACGACAGCTGATGCCCCGTCGATCGAGACGCCTGCGCCGCTCGAGACCCTGGACCAGCTCACGCCGGCGCCCCCGCGCATCACCCGCGCCGCGCCGCGCCGCGCAAAGCCGCCACGTGGTGCGCCGGCCGGCGGGATCGTCACCACGCCAGCTCCCATGGCTGGGACCGGCACGCCTCTCCCGGTGACCTCGTCAAACGGCCCTGCCGCGCCGGCAGGGAGCAGCGCCGTGACGCGCGTCGTCAGGCTCTCCGCCTATGAACGCGCGCAGCTGCAGACCACCGCCGCACCCACGGCGCCCGCAGCAGACCTGAAGCTCATGCCGGACGACTTCCGCGCCTCGTTTCCGCAGATCACCGTGCAGGTCCATGTCTACAACGCGGACGCAGCAAAGCGCTGGGCGATGATCGACGGCAATCGCTACCGCGAGGGCGACACGCTGCCCGACGGGCTGCGGATCGAACGGATCGTCCCGCAAGGGATCGTGTTCGGCTGGCAGGGTCGGCAGGTCCTCTACCCGAGCTGATCACCCTCGTTTCGGCATCCGCCGCGCAGCGCGGAGAGCGCTCAGCGCGCAAGCTCAGCGCACGCTGCGTCCAGTCGTGCCAAGCCCTCATCCATGTCGGCTTCCGGAATGATGAGAGACGGCGCGAGCCGCAATACGTCCGGCCCGGCGATCAGGCACCACACGCCGTGGCGCAGAGCCGCTGCCGCGACTTCACCCGCCCGGCCGCGCCACGCAGCGCGCATGGGCACCCCGACCAGCAGCCCCAGGCCGCGCGAGGGCTCGAACATCCCGTGACGCCGCCCGATGGCGTCCACGCCCGCGCGCAACCGTTCCCCACGTGCACGGACGCCCGCGAGCACCGCGTCGTCGTTGACGATTTCCAGCGCCGCGCCGGCCACCGCGCAGGCCAGCGGATTCCCGCCGAACGTGGAACCGTGGGTCCCATAGGTCATGCTTGCCGCCGCGCGCTCCGTGCACAGCATGGCCGCAACCGGAAAGCCTCCGCCGAGGCCCTTCGCGCTCGTCAGGACGTCCGGAACCACGCCGTAGTGCTGATAGGCATACAGGTGGCCGCTGCGTCCGAAGCCGCTCTGGATCTCGTCGAATACCAGCAGCGCGCCGTGCGCGTCGCAGGCCCTGCGTGCCGCCTGCAGGTATTCACGCGTCGCCGGGATCACGCCGCCCTCCCCCTGGATCGGCTCGACGACGACGGCACAGGTGCGGTCGTCGACCGCGGCCTCGAGCGCCGCGGGATCGTTGTAGGGCACATGCCGGATTCCCGTCGGCAGCGGCTCGAAGCCGTGCGCGTACTTGTCCTGTCCGCCCACGGTGACCGTGAACAGCGTGCGTCCGTGGAAGGAGTTCGAACAGGCGACGATGCCGTCCTTGCCGGGCGCGACCGAGTGACCGTAATGCCGCGCGAGCTTGAAGGCCGCCTCGTTGGCTTCACCACCGGAATTGCAGAAGAACACGCGGTCCGCGAAGGTGGCTTCCACCAGCGCTCGCGCCAGCCGCAGGGCCGGTTCGTTGGTCATTACATTCGACAGGTGCCAGAGCCGGTGCGCCTGCTCCTCGAGCGCGGCGACCAGCCGCGGATGGCAGTGGCCGAGGCTCACCACCGCGATGCCGCCGGCCAGGTCGATGTACTCGCGACCCTCCTGGTCCCACAGGTGGGAGCCCTGCCCGCGCACCGGAATGATCTGCGCCGGACGGTAGTTCTGCAGCATGACGCGGTCGAACAACGCGCGCGTGACGGGCTCTTCGCCCCGGCCAGCCTGTGCCTTCGCAGTCACCCCTGCACCTCGTCGATTCCCGCCAGCGGATGGCGCGCGATTCTAGCGCCCGTGACGGCTTCCAGCCCCGGCCGCCCCACGGCGCCTACGGCGCGTTCAGGTTCATGTCGCAGGTGCCGAGCACGACGCCATCCGACACCCACTGCCCCGCCTTCCGCTCGAACACATAGCCGCGCGAGCCGCTGCACCCGGGGTAGATCAGGCCGGTCTCGTAGTGACAAGCGAAGACCTGACCTTCACCCTTGGCGAGCCATACCGTACGCTCGTGCGCACCGACACCCTGCAGCGCCAGCAGCTGATCCGCGTTCGCGGGTGGGTGCGACAGCACATGCCAACCCGGCCCGGCGATGTCGGAACAGCTGCGTACCGGCGTCGAGGCGCAGCCTGCGAGTACCAGCGCCACCAAGGCACTGACCGCGACGCACGCGTACCGCAGGCGTGCCGCGAAACCCGTCCGCGTCACTGCTGCCACCCGCTCACCGGTGCAGCCACCTGCTCAAAGGCTGCGGCGCAGCTCCTGGGCCGCCTCCACCATGTTCGTCAACGCCGGGCGGACTTCCTCCCAGCGGCGGGTCTTCAGCCCGCAATCCGGGTTCACCCACAGCTGGCCGTCCGTCAGGCGCTGCCGTGCCGCGGTCAGCAGGTTGGAGATCTCGCCGACGCCCGGCACGCGCGGCGAGTGGATGTCGTACACACCCGGGCCGATCTGGTTCGGATAGGAGATGCCGCGGAAGGCGTCGAGCAGCTCCATGCGCGAGCGCGAAGTCTCGATGGAGATGACGTCGGCGTCCATGGCGGCGATCGACTTGATGATGTCGTTGAACTCCGAATAGCACATGTGGCTGTGGATCTGCGTGGCGTCCGCGACGCCCGACGAGCACAGCCGGAAGCAGTCCACGGCCCATTCGAGATAACCGGCCCAGTCCGCGTGGCGCAGCGGCAGCCCTTCGCGGAACGCAGCCTCATCGATCTGGATGATCGCCGCACCCGCGGCCTCGAGGTCCATGACCTCGTCGCGGATCGCGAGCGCGATCTGGCGACAGACCTGCTCGCGCGGCTCGTCGTCGCGCACGAACGACCAGTTCAGCATCGTCACCGGCCCCGTGAGCATCGCCTTCACCGGCTTGCTCGTCAGCGACTGCGCATAGCGCCACCACGTCACCGTCATCTCGTGCGGGCGCGAAACATCGCCATAGATGATCGGCGGACGGACGCAGCGCGAGCCGTAGCTCTGCACCCAACCCAGCCGCGTGAACGCGAAGCCGGTCAGCTGTTCGCCGAAGTACTGCACCATGTCGTTGCGCTCGAACTCGCCGTGAACCAGCACGTCAAGGCCGATCTGCTCCTGCCAACGGATCGCCTGCTCGATCTCGCTGCGCATCTTCGCCTCGTAGTCCGCGCGGCTGAGCTCGCCGTGCGCCAACGCCGCGCGCGCCTTGCGGATCTCGCCGGTCTGCGGGAAGGATCCGATGGTCGTGGTCGGGAACTTGGGCAGGCTCAGCTTGTGAAGCTGCGCCTCATGCCGCTGCGCAAACGGGTGCTTGCGGCTGCGGTGCGCGTCGCCCAGCTCCTGCAGGCGCTTGGCGACCTTCGCGTCATGCACGCGGGTAGAGCGGCGGCGGTCGGCGACCGCGCCGTCCGTGGCCTGCAGCGCCGCGGACACGCCGGCGCGACCTTCGCGCAGGGCCGCGGCAAGCGTCTTCAGCTCGTCCAGCTTCTGCACGGCAAAAGCGAGCCACTGGCGCAGCTCGGCGTCCAGCTCCGTCTCAGCGTCCAGATCCACCGGCACGTGCAGCAGCGAGCACGACGGCGCGAGCTCCAGGCGGGCGCGCGGCTTCGCCGCCAGCGCCTTGTCCAGGCGGTCGAGGATCAAGCTCAGATCCGCGCGCCACACGTTGCGCCCATCCACCACGCCAAGGGACAGGAGCCAGTCGGCTGGCGTCTGGTCGAGCACCGCGTCGAGCTGCTCCGGCGCACGCAGGAGGTCCACGTGCAGCCCGTCGATCGGCAGCTTCAGAACGCTGTCTAGATTGTCGCCAAGACGTCCGAAGTAGGTCGTCAGCATCAGCTTCAACCGGGGGTCCTCGGCGCTCAGCGTCTGATAGGCCGTCGCCAGCGCGGCGCGCTCGTCGGCGCTGAGATCCAGCACGAGCACCGGCTCGTCGATCTGCACCCAGTCCACGCCTGCCGCCGCCAGCTGGCGCAGCAGCTGCCCGTAGACCGGCAGCAGCCGGGGCAGCAAGGACAGGGGATCGAAGACCGATCCGTCTTCCGCGTTTCCCGCAGCCTTGGCGAGCTTGAGGAACGTGACCGGCCCGACCAGCACCGGCCGCGTGTGGATCCCCAGCGCCTTGGCCTCACGGAATTCGTCCAGCGGCTTCGTCCAGCACAGCTCGAAGCGCTGGTCGGGCGAGAGCTCCGGGACCAGATAGTGATAATTCGTGTCGAACCACTTCGTCATCTCGAGCGCCGCGGCACCCTTGCCGTCGTGCTGCGCGTGGCCGTGCACGTCGATCCCGGCGGTGCCGGTGCCGCTGCCGCGCGCCATGGCAAAGTAGGTATCCATCGAGAAACCACGCGGCGGCGCACCGAAGCGCGCGGGTACGGCGCCGACCATGAGCGCCGTGTCGAGCATGTGGTCGTAGAGCGAGAAGTCGTTGCAGGGGATCACCGTCACGCCCCGGCGGCGTTGCTCTTGCCACCTGTCCGATCGAAGCTTGCGGGCGGCCTCGAGGAGCTCCGCCTGGGACGACTTGCCCGCCCAGTACGACTCCAGCGCGAACTTCAGCTCGCGCCGTGGACCGATGCGCGGGAACCCGAGACTTGCGACCGAAACTTCGATGGAAGGCATGTGACACCCTGATAGAGGCGCGTGGCGACTAGGCCTCGCGCGTGCAATGCCTGCGCGCCGCGTCATCGCACCGCCGTGAACGAAGGTTCTGCGACCACCACCGGTGGACGTGCCGCGCCGATACCGCGCGTTCGGCTCAATCGCCGCAGTCGCGCGTGCGTGCGGCGGCCGGGGCCGTCACAGGCGCGCAATATCGACTTTTCGCTGCAGTGCGTCAACCGCTGCCGGCTGACGCGGAATCCCTGCTTTGATCAGCACAGGCAAAGCGCACCGAGTTCCCGCTCGCGCCCACCGCTCCGCGGTGCGACAGCACACCTCAGCGGCAAGACTTCCGGCCGCAAGCCGGCTCCAGCGCTGTCGCGCATCTCAGTGCTTAGATCTCCGGCCCTCGCTGACGCTCAGGCGTTCGTCACCGCGCGAGGCGCTGCCTCGCAAGACGCGGTGACTCACCCTCCACGCTGCTCTCGTCGGCCGCTTCGCGGCCCCAAGCCGACTCCAACGCTGTCGCGCATCTCAGTGCGTCCATCTCCGGCCCTCGCCGGCGCTCGGGCGTTCGTCACCGCGCGAGGCCCTGCCTCGCAAGACGCGGTGACTCACTCTCCACGCTGCTCGCGTCGGCCGCTTCGCGGCCCCAAGCCGACTCGCGACGCTACGATCCCCGCTTCGCGGGGCCCCTCCACGCTGCTCGCGTCTTTACTCCCATTCGATGGTCGCGGGAGGCTTGCCGGTGATGTCGTAGGTGACGCGTGAGACGCCGGGCACCTCGTTGACGATCCGCAGGCTGCACCGTTCCAGCAGGTCATAGGGCAGCCGCACCCAGCGAGCCGTCATGAAGTCCACGGTCTCCACCGCGCGCAGCGCAATCACCGGCGCGTAGCGGCGTCCGTCGCCGGTGACGCCGACGCTGTTCACCGGCAACAGCACGGCGAAGGCCTGGCTGCTGCGGGCGTACCAGTCGCCGCGGCGCAGTTCGTCGAGGAAGATCGCGTCCGCCTGTTGCAGCGTCCGTACGCGCTCCGGCGTGACTTCCCCGAGAATCCTGACGCCGAGTCCGGGTCCGGGGAACGGGTGACGATTCACCATCTCGTCCGGCAGGCCGAGTTCGCTTCCGATGCGCCGCACCTCGTCCTTGAACAGCTCGCGCAGCGGTTCGATCAGCCGCAGCCGCATGCGCGCCGGCAGGCCGCCGACGTTGTGGTGGCTCTTGATGACCTGTGCCTTGCCGGTCGCCGTGCCCGCGGACTCGACGACGTCCGGGTAAATGGTGCCCTGCGCCAGAAACGCGACTTCGGGCAACGCGCGCGCCCGTTCTTCGAAAACGTCCACGAACAGGCGACCGATGGCTTTGCGCTTGGCCTCCGGGTCGACGACCCCGCGCAGCGCCGCGAAGAAGCGCTCTGCCGCATCGACCCGCGTGATCGGCACACCCAGGTTGCGCCCCAGTACGCGCATCACCTCGTCACCCTCGTGCAGCCGCAGCAGGCC
>DASVGQ010000082.1:0-5487 GCA_036379455.1 Nevskiaceae bacterium | reverse complement strand
GAGGCGCAGCAGCCCTTCCGCAGCAGGGATCATGAGCGCCCAGGCGAGCAGCGTGCGGTTGATGGTGGAGAACACCACGTGGCCGTCCGCCCGCGCGAGGGTCGCGCAGGCACCGACGATCGCCGCCGGATCCGGGACGTGTTCGAGCAGCTCCATGCAGCAGACCAGGTCAAAGCACCTCGGGCGTTCCGCTGCCAGGGCTTCCGCGGACTGCTCGAGGTATTCGACCTCAACTTTGTGATCCGCGGCGTGCCGGCGGGCGACCTTGATACTGTCGGCGGCGAGGTCGATGCCGGTCACGCGCGCGCCGGCTTCGGCGAGCGCTTCGGACAGGATGCCGCCGCCGCACCCCACGTCGAGCACGCGCAGGCCCGCGAGGTCGCCGACGCGGTTGCGGAGGTACGAGAGGCGCACCGGGTTGATGTCGTGCAGGGTCGCCATCGGGCCGCGGTCGTCCCACCAGCGTTCGGCCAGCGCGTCGAAGTGCCGGATTTCGCCGGCGTCGACATTCGGTTCCATGCCGAGGATTATTCCAGATCAGGGCGCAGTCGAGCGTTGCGGCAGCCATGCTCCGGGCGTTCGGAGACGCGCCCTTCCGGCGTGGGGGGAGACGTCGGCCGGCGGCGCTGCTCAGCCGTGGATGCGCTGACCCCATTCGTGGACGTGGGCGCCCAGCGCGGCTTCGTCGATCGTCAACAGCCGATGCTCGCGCATGAGCGCCCGGCCGGCGACCCAGACGTCGCTGATCTGGGCGCGCGGCGCGGCGTAGACGAGCTGCGAGATCACGTCATACAGCGGCTGCGTCTGCAGGGGCGACAGATCGACCGCGATGAAATCCGCCGACTTGCCCTTCACGAGCGATCCCGTTTCCTCGCCCAGGCCCAGCGCGCGCGCGCCTGCCAGCGTTGCCATGTGCAGTGCGGCGGCGGCCGGCAACGCCGTCGCACGGCCGGCCACGCCCTTGGCCAGCAGGGCGGCCGTGTGCATTTCACCCCACAGGTCCAGGTCGTTGTTGGAGGCCGCGCTGTCGGTACCGAGCGCGACGTTGACGCCGGCGTCGAGCAGGCTCGCGACCGGGCAGAAGCCGCTCGCGAGCTTGAGGTTCGACTCCGGGCAATGCACCACGGAAAAGTGGTGCCCGGCGGTCTGCGCAATCTCCGCGTCCAGCACCTGCGTCATGTGGACCGCGATGAAGTTCTCGCCGAGCAGGCCCAGCGCGTCGAGGCGTTCCAGCGGCCGACGACCGTCTCTGGCGACGGCCTGTGCAACCTCGGTAGCCGTTTCGTGCACGTGCATGTGGATCGGGATGTCGAGCTCGGTGGCGTAGCGGCGTACCTTCAGCAGCGCGCCGTCCGGCACGGTGTAGGGCGCGTGGGGCGCGAAAGCCGTACGCAGCAGGGGATTGCCCATGGCCCGGACCTGGTCGTGGACCTCGATCCCCCGCGAGATGCAGCTTGCGGCGCCGTCCGCCCAGGCGTTCGGAAAGTCGATGACGATGAGGCCGACGGTGGCGCGCATGCCGACCTCGTCCACGACCTGCGCGGTGATCTCCGGGAAGAAGTACATATCGTTGAAGCAGGTCTGCCCGCTGCGGATCATCCCGGCGCAGGCGAGCGTGACGCCGGTGCGGCAGTAGTCGGCGCCCATGTAGCGGGCCTCCGCCGGCCAGATGTGCTGGGCGAGCCAGTCCATCAGCGGCAGGTCGTCAGCAAGCCCGCGAAGCAGCGTCATCGCGGCGTGCCCGTGCGCGTTCACGAGCCCCGGCAGCACGGCATGCTGGGGCAGCTCGTGCGTTTCGGAGGCGTCGTAGAGCTGGGCGGCGAAGTCCACCGGCAGGATGTCGCGGATACGGCCTCGATCGACCACCAGGGCGTGGTCCGTGAGAACGGTGCCCGGCGGTTCAACCGGGACCAGCCAGCCGGGTCGGACGACGAGGTCGACGTGACTGCGAGGCATGTTCTTTCCCTGTGAGACGTCAGACGCTGCGCGCATTGAATCCCGCGCGTACCGTGGCTGACAAGCTCGCCCGGCCACGCTCACGCATGTGGGCGGCGACTCCGCGTGCGCACATCGTGACTTATACTGACCGGCTTCATCCGTACGTCATCCGAAGGTCCAGAAGCCCCATGGAAATCAATGTCGAATCCACCGGCGCGTTGACGCGCAGCCTTCACGTCACGATTCCCGCCGATGAGTTCGAAAAGGAGCTGGGCGCACGCCTCAAGGACATCTCGCGGCGCGCGCGCGTCCCCGGGTTTCGTCGTGGACACGTGCCGATGTCGGTGATCCAGCGTCAGTTCGGTGCCAGTGCACGCGCGGACGCGGTCAACGAACTCCTCCGCCGCACCTATCCGGATGCGCTGGAGAAGGCCGGCGTATCACCGGCCGGCATGCCGCGCATCGAGATCGAATCCCAGCCGCCCGAGAAGCCGCTCGGCTACGTGGCGCATTTCGACGTCCTGCCCGAGGTGAAGCTGGACAAGATCGAGTCGCTGAAGATCGAACGGCCGAAGGTGCAGGTCACGGACGCAGACGTCGACAAGCTGGTGCTGGATCTGCGCAAGGCAAAGCGCGAGTGGAAGCCCGTCGAACGTGCCGCGCAGGACGGCGACCAGGTGAACCTGGACTTCGAGGGCAAGCTCGACGGCAAGGCCTTCCCGGGCGGCAGCGCGAACAAGGTCGACGTTGAGCTCGGTGCCGGACAGTTCGTCGCGGACCTGGAGCGGGCCGTCGTGGGCCACGAGGCCGGCGACAGCTTTGCCGCCGAGGTGAAATTTCCGGCCGACTACCGCAGCGAGGAGCTGCGCGGCAAGACTACGCAGTTCGATGTCACCGTACACACAGTGAAAACCGCCGACCTGCCGGAGGTGGATGAGGCGTTCCTCAAAAGCCACGGCGTCGAGGCGGGAGCCGGCCTGGAAGGCCTGAGGGCCAAGTGCCGCACGGCGCTGGAGGCGGAGCGTGACAAGGCCGTGCAGGCGCGCGTGAAGGATGCGCTGATGCAGCAGCTGCTTGCGGCCCATCCGTTGGAGCTGCCGCCGTCCCGGGTGGAGGCGGAGATCGAGCGCCTGCGACAGGAAGCAGTGGAACGCATGGGATTGAAGCGCTTCAACCGGCAGCTGACGCCGGAGAAGGAAGCCGAGATGCTGCCGGCGAACCTGTTCGAGTCGCGCGCGCGCCAGAACGTGGCGCTGGGCCTGCTGCTGTCGGAGTTCGTCTCGAGCGAGAAGATCGAGGCCGACGAGGCGCGGGTCGATGCGATCCTTGACGGCGTGGCGGCCAACTACGAGAACCCTGAGGAAGTGCGGCAGTACTACCGCGGCAACAAGGAGCTCATGCGCAACCTGCACGCCGTCGCGCTGGAGGAGAAGGCCGTGGAGGCGCTGCTGACGAAGGCGACGGTCAACGAGCGCGAGATGCCGCTGTCCGAGCTCTTGAATCCGGCGGCTTCCGCCGCAGCTTGAGAAACCTTACAGGAGGCCGAAGGTCGATGAATCCGCAGGAACCGCGCGCACAGTTGATCCCGATGGTGGTCGAGCAGACGCCGCGTGGAGAGCGCGCGTTCGACATCTATTCCCGCTTGCTCAAGGAACGGCTGATCTTCATCGTCGGGCCGATCGACGACATGATGGCCAATCTGATCGTGGCGCAGATGCTGTACCTCGAGTCGGAGAACCCCGACAAGGACATCAACGTCTACATCAACTCGCCGGGCGGCGTGGTGACGGCGGGCCTGTCGATCTACGACACGATGCGCTTCATCAAGCCGGACATCGCGACGTGGTGCATCGGCCAGGCGGCCAGCATGGGCGCCTTCCTGCTCGCGGCGGGCACCAAGGGCAAGCGCTACTGCCTGCCGAATTCACGGATGATGATCCATCAGCCGTCGGGCGGCGCGCAGGGCCAGGCGACGGATATCCAGATCCAGGCCAAGGAGATCCTCTACCTGCGGGAGAGGCTCAACGCCATGCTCGCTGCCAATACCGGGCAGCCGGTCGAGAAGATCGCGCGCGACGTGGAGCGGGACTTCTTCCTCAACGCGGAGGCGGCCAAGGAATACGGGTTGATCGACAACATCGTCGAGCAGCGTACGACCGCCGCAAAGTGACGTCGTGCGGCAGCGGCAACGTCTCGCCGCGCCGGTTTTCACGCGGCCGGCAGTGCGTGTTATAACGCGTGCCGACAGGCTCGGCGCCATGCAAATGCCGCGTGATTTGCGGCGCTTGCTGGCACGCGGGTTGCAGCATTCCAGATCGGTAGATTGCGAGATTGGGTGATGGCAGAAAACGGCCGAAGCGGTGCGGGTAGCGGTGGGCGCGTTCTTTACTGCTCGTTCTGCGGAAAGAGCGAGCACGAAGTGCGCAAGCTCATCGCCGGCCCGTCGGTTTACATCTGTGACGAATGTGTCGACTTGTGCAACGACATCATCCGTGAAGAAGTCCACGCGAAGCCGCAGGCGAAGGGACTTCCCAAGCCCCAGGAGATCCGTTCCGTCCTCGACGAGTACGTGATCGGGCAGAATCAGGCGAAGAAGGTTCTCGCGGTCGCCGTCTACAACCACTACAAGCGTCTCAGCCAGAAGACCGGGACGGACGGCGTCGAGCTTTCGAAGTCGAACATCCTGCTGATCGGGCCTACGGGTTCCGGCAAGACGCTGCTGGCCGAGACCTTGGCGCGACTCCTCGACGTCCCGTTCGCGATCGCCGACGCCACGACCCTGACCGAGGCGGGCTACGTCGGCGAGGACGTCGAGAACATCATCCAACGGCTGTTGCAGAAGTGTGACTACGACGTCGACAAGGCGCAGCGCGGCATCGTCTACATCGACGAGATCGACAAGATCGCGCGCAAGAGCGAGAACCCGAGCATCACGCGCGACGTGTCCGGTGAAGGCGTCCAGCAGGCGCTGCTCAAGCTCATCGAGGGAACGATCGCCAGCGTGCCGCCGCAGGGCGGACGCAAGCATCCGCAGCAGGAATTCCTGCAGATCAACACGGCGGGCATCCTGTTCATCGTCGGCGGAGCGTTCTCGGGGCTGGAGAAGGTCATCGAGCTGCGCACCGAGCGGACGGGCATAGGCTTTGCGGCGGACGTGAAGTCCAAGTCTGATCGCAAGGGCATATCCGAGCTGCTGGCGAATGTGGAGCCCGAGGATCTCGTGCGTTTCGGCCTGATTCCCGAATTCGTGGGGCGCCTGCCAGTCGTGGCGGTGCTGGACGAACTGGACGAGTCGGCGCTGGTGTCGATCCTGCGCGACCCGAAGAACGCGCTCGTCAAGCAGTACCAGAAGATGTTCCAGATGGAAGGCTGCGAGCTCGAGTTCCGCGAAGAGGCCCTGCTGGCCATTGCCCGCAAGGCCAAGGAACGAAAAACCGGCGCGCGCGGGCTGCGCACGATCATGGAGAACATCCTGCTGGACGTCATGTACGACCTGCCATCCATGCAGAACGTCTCCAAGGTAGTCGTCGACGAGTCGGTGGCCAAGGG
>DASVGQ010000081.1:0-3772 GCA_036379455.1 Nevskiaceae bacterium | reverse complement strand
ACGAGCACGCGCGGGGCGTCGACGCTCTCGAGCGCGGTCCGCACGTCCTGCGGGAACGCCGGCCGGCTTTCGACGACGCTGTGCAGGGTCACGAGCGGCAGGATCACCGAGGTCTCGAGGCCGTACATGTGATGCATGGGGACGGTAGCGACGATCCGCGCCGGCTGCGTCGGAAGCAGGCGTGCCGCGATCTGCCGCGCCGCGTGGGACAGGGTCAGCCAGGTCTTCGGATGGGCCCGGGGTTGCCCCGTGCTGCCCGACGTGGAGACGATCGCGAAAGGGCCATCCGGAGCCCAGGCGGGCGGCCGGGATGCGCCGTCCGATTCTGGTGCGATCGGTGGAACGGGAACATCCGCCGAGCGCGCGTCTTCCGCGAGCACGCACACCGGCTGCTGCATGGTTCCTCGCGACGGCCGCGCATCGTCCGGCGCCGCGAGCCGGCACGGGAGCCGGCGCAACGCGGAGGCGACGAGGGCGAGGAGGAAGCCGGCGCGAGTGTGGCAGTGGTTCAGCGTCGAGCCCGCTTCCGGCAGCCGTTGGGCGAGCCCGCACGCGGCGGCAGCAAACGCGGCGCGCGAGACGGGCCGCCCGTTGCTCCACAGCAGCGGCGCGTCCGCCGGCGCAGCGAGCCATGGCAGCGGATCGCCCACGGGATCTTCAGGAGGCGCCGAAGCGCGGCGTTCGCAGCAGGTTCTTCACGTAGCGCAACACGCCGGACTGCGGCAGGTGGCGGAAGCGGATTCGCCGGTAGGCGTATTCAAGCACGAAGGCGGCGGCGAGAATCCCGTAGGCGTAGCCGTTGGCAAAGCGTGACCAGGTCGTCGGCGAAGCCGTGACGAACAGCGCGATCTCGACGCCGACCAGCGCCGTGATCAGCATCGCCCAGAGCACGGTGAGGCGACGCGTGTAGCGCAGGGCCTCCGCCGGCAGAGGGCCATCGAAGCGGGTGGCGATGGCCGTCACCAACGGCGTGGCGCCGGGGCGCAGCGACAGCGTGAAGGTTGCCGCGGCGAGCGCCGGGAGCGCGCTGGACAGCGCCACCATCAGCCACAGGCCCTTGCCTTGCCATACCAGGAAGGCCACGAGCAGCAGGAGCAGGCCGAGCCCAAGCCAGGCCGTCGGCTTGCACGTGCGCAGCAGCGGCTGCGCGGCGGTCAGCGCCAGCCATCCCAGCGCCAGTCCCATGAGCAGGGGCGAACGGTGTGTTACCGCCACGTGCGCGAGCGGTGGGTAGGCGATCAGCGGCAGCGCCTGCCAGGCGCCGTGACGCTCAATGTGCACGGTGCGTGGCGATGTATGCGCTCAGCGCGTGCAGCGAGGCAAAGGCGCTGCGGGTCTCGTCGTCCTCGGCGCGCATCTCGACGCCGTACTTCTGGCGCACCGCGAGCGCGATCTCCAGCGCGTCGATCGAGTCCAGGCCCCAGCTCTTGTCGTATTCACCGAACAGCGCCTGCTGTGGGTCGATCGTCGCGGGATCCTTGTCTTCCAGCTGCAGGGCTTCCACCAGGACCGTCGCCAGCTCGCGCTCGTCCTCTGTCATCGCATCCCCATGAATGGTGGCGGGTATTGGTATTCTGGCCGAAACGCGCCCGGTGGGCATACCGCAAGGCGTCCGAAGGCGGCGCTGCGATGCATGAGCGGCGGCGCGTCGGGACGGCGGGACGAGTGTTCACGATCCTGCGGCGGCAGGACGGGCAGTGGCTACACTGGGGTGTCCATGGGCGGGGAACGTGCGCCGGGCGGCGCGTGCAGCAACAGCGGACAGGCGTCGGCAGTGGAACCGGTGCGAATGGAGCCACGGGAAGGAAGCTGGACCGCGGACGCGAGGCACGCGTCCGCCTGGCACGGGCTGCGCGTGGCCGCGGCGGGCCTGAGCTACGCGGTGTTCGGCGTCGGCACGGTGTTCCTGATGCTGACGGCGTTTCCGGCGCTGTGGGTGGTGCAGCGTGCGCCGGCGCGCCGCGGTCGGTGCCTGCGGCGCGTGTTTTCCTGCGGCTGTCGCTTCTTCATCCGCTTCATGCGGGCGCTCGGCCTGCTCGACTGGGAGGTTTCCGGCCGGGAACACCTCACGGGGCGCGGGCGGCTCGTGGTCGCGAATCATCCGAGCCTGATCGATGCGGTTTTCCTGCTCGCGTGGGTGCCCGACGCGGTGTGCATCCTCAAGGAGGACCTGAGGCACAACCCCTTTCTTGCGTGGGCGGTTACGGCCGCCGGCTACGTCGGCAACGCCGACCCGGCGCGGCTGCTGCAGGACTGCGTGGCGGCGCTGCAGCGCGGTGACAACCTGATCGTGTTTCCGGAGGGGACCCGCAGCGTCCCCGGCCAGCCGCGCCGCTTCCGGCGCGGCGCCGCGCGCGTGGCGCTCGGTTCCGGCGTGCCGGTGATTTCGGTACGCATCGTCTGTGACCCGGCGGTGCTGACGAAGGGCACGCCGTGGTACCGGGTGCCCGCACGACGTGCGCATTACCGCTTCGACATCGGCGCGGCGCGCGGCCCGTTCAAACTCCCGCCGGGCGAAACGCTGGCGCACGCTGCGCGGCGCGTGACGGCAGAGCTCGAGCGGCTGCTGCTGGTCGATGAGCGTCGACGACCGTTCCCCGTGCCGCGCATGAAAATCCCTTGAACACGAGCGGGATCGATCGAACGACGTGGGAGGCGGCGGGGTTTCGCCCGTGCATCGTCATTCCCTACTTCCGGCACGAGGGGGCGATCGGTGGATTGCTGGCACGCCTGCGGCCGCACGGCGTGCCGTGCTGGATCGTGGACGACGGCAGCGGCGGTGCCTCGGCGGCGGCGGTCCGCGGGCTTGCCGAGACGCAGCCGGACTGGCTGCATCTGCTGGTGCTGCCCGAGAATCGCGGCAAGGGCGCGGCGGTCCACGCCGGATTCACCGCCGCGGCGGCTGCCGGCCGTACCCATGCGCTGCAGATCGACGCGGATGGCCAGCACGACGCCGCGGACGTGCCGCGCCTGCTGGCCGTGGCGGCGACCACGCCGGACGCGGTGATCGCCGGCGTGCCGATCTACGACCAGACCATCCCGGCCGTCCGTTACTACGGTCGCCGGCTCACGCACTGGCTGGTGTGGCTGCAGACGGGTTCGCGTGACCTGCGCGATACGATGTGCGGCTTCCGCGTCTATCCGCTGGCATCCACGCTGCGCGTGTGGGCGCGTACGCCCGTGGGCGCGCGCATGGACTTCGACACCGAGATCCTTGTGCGGCTCTACTGGGCCGGCCTGCAGGTGTTCAATGTCCCGACGCGGGTGACCTATCCGGCCGACGGGGTGTCCCACTATCGCTATATGCGTGACAACCTGCGCATGATCTGGCTGCACTGCCGCCTGCTCGGCGGGATGGTGCGGCGCCGCGCGGGGCGCGCGCAAGCGACGGAAAAGGAATGCAGGCGATGACTCTCCAAGGTCCCAGGCCCCGTTTCCCGGGCGCGTCGCGTCGGGCGTCGGAGAAGGCGCGGCGCCGGCCGGCGTGGATCGCCGGCGGCGCATGGCGTGCGCTGCTGTGCGCGGCGGCGATCGGCGTGCCTTGCGCGCTCTACGCGGCAGGCGGTGGGGATCTGCCGTCGGCGCCCGTGTTCGAGCATCCCGCGACGCCGCAGGAAGTGACGGCGCTGCTGGCCGCACCTACCCGGGCGCTCGCCGACGCCGCGGTGGTCAGCGGAGATTTCCACCAGCGCAGTCAGCTGCACGGCCTGCCGCAGCCACTCGACTCCTCCGGGACCTTTGTCGTGGCGCGCGGCCTGGGCGTGGACTGGCA
>DASVGQ010000080.1:0-4886 GCA_036379455.1 Nevskiaceae bacterium | reverse complement strand
GATGAAGGCGCGCGCGGCGTCGAACTCGTCGGCGCGCTCGAAGGGCGGATCCACCAGCACCAGCCCGCGGCGTTCGCGCGGGGGCAGCGCGCCGAGCAGCCCGTAGCCGTCACGCCTCTGGACCTCGGCGCGTGGAACCGTGCGGCGCAGCAGCTTGGCGATTTCCGCCTGCTGTTCGCAGGCGATCACGCGATCGTGCGGCCGCGCCATGCGTACGCCCCACCACGGCGAGCCCGGATAGCCGCGCGGCGCCTCGCCCGCGCCCGCGACCTCCCGCAGCGTCGCGAGATAGCGGCCCAGCAGCGCGGAGCGCGGGCCTGCGCGCCACAGGCGGCCGATGCCCTGACGCCACTCCGCGGCCTCCGGCGTGCTCGCCTCGTCGAGGCCGTAGATCCCCGCGCCCGCGTGGGTATCGATGAAGCACCACGGGGTATCCTTCATGGATAACGCCTCAAGCAGCGCGATCAACAGCACGTGCTTGAAGACGTCCGCGAAATTTCCGGCGTGGTAGAGATGCAGATAATGCATGAGGATCCCTTCGACCCGACCGACGTCGACGCCCGCCATGGGAGCGGGCCGGCAGCGCAGGCGAGGCCGAATCCTACTGCGGCGCGGGGCGGGGGAACGGTGCGCCTGCGGCTGACACCCTCCTCCCACTTCGGGTCGCCATGCACCCCGATCTCGGCATAGCGCTCACCCTCCTGCTCGCGGTCGGGTTTCTCGCGCAGTGGCTGGCGTGGCACCTGCGCGTTCCCGCCATCCTCACGCTGCTGCTGGTCGGCATCGTGCTCGGGCCGGTCACCGGCGTGTTCGACCCCGACAGGATGCTTGGGGACCTGCTGTTCCCCTGCATCTCGCTGGCGGTCGCCGTGATTCTCTTCGAAGGCAGCATGACGCTACGCTTCAGCGACCTGCGGGAAGTCGGCAACGCGGTGCGCGGGCTGGTGACCTACGGCGCGCTGGCCACCGTCGGCCTGCTGGCGCTCGCCGCCCATCACATCGCCGGGCTGAGCTGGCAGCTGGCGTTCCTGTTCGGCGCCCTGACCTGCGTGACCGGGCCAACTGTCATCACGCCGATGCTGCGCACGCTGCGGCCCAACGCGCGCGTGGCGCGCACCCTGCGCTGGGAGGGGATCATCCTCGACCCGCTCGGCGCGCTGTTCGCGGTGCTGGTGTTCGAGGCACTGGTGTCGCACCAGCAGGGACACACCATCGCGGTGTTCCTGTACACGCTCGGCACCGGCATCGGCATCGGCCTGGTCGTGGCGTGGGCGATGGGTTGGCTGCTGTTCCGCCAGCTGATCCCCGAATACCTGCAGGCCTACGCGACGCTGGTGGTCGTGCTCGGCGCCTTCAGCCTCGCCAACGCGCTGGCCGACGAATCCGGCCTGCTGGCCGTCACCACGATGGGCATGGTGCTCGGCAACATGCGGCGCATCCACATCGACCACATCATGGACTTCAAGGAGCATCTGTCCACGCTGCTGGTCTCGATGCTGTTCGTCATCCTCGCGGCGCGGCTGCAGTGGCCGCTGCCGCCCGGCGTGCTGCTCGGCGGCGTGCTGGTGTTTCTCGCGGCCCAGTTCGTCGTCCGGCCGCTGTCGGTAACGCTGGCGACGGCCGGCAGCGAGCTGCAGTGGCGGGAGCGCGCGCTCGTCTCGTGGGTCTCGCCGCGCGGCATCGTGGCGGCGGCGGTGTCGTCGCTGTTCGCGCTGCGCCTCGGCGCCATGGGCGTGCGCTGGGCCGACCACCTCGTGCCGCTGGTATTCATCCTCATCATCGGCACCGTGGTGCTGCAGAGCATCACCGCCCGGCGGTTGGCCAAGTGGCTCAAGGTCGCGGACCCCGATCCCACGGGCGTCATGATCTTCGGCTCGGACCGCGTCGCGCGCACCGTCGCCTTCGCGCTCATGCAGCAGAAGGTGCACGTGCTGGTCGCCGACGATGACTGGGACGGCATCCGGCGCGCACGCATGGCCGGCCTGCAGACCTTCTACGGCAACCCGGCTTCGCAGCACGCCGAGCTGCACCTCGATCTCACCGGCATCGGCCGGCTGCTGGCGATGTCCACGCGCCGCGAGCTCAACTCGCTGACCTGCATGCAGTACCGGCAGGTCTTCGGACACGAAGGCGTGTACCACCTGCGCGTGCTGGCGCCGTCGCAGAGCGCCGATCGCGACGCCTTTGCCGGCAGCATCCAGTCCAAGGCGCTGTTCGAGAACGAGCTGACGCACACCGAGTTCGAGAAACGGCTGGCCGAGGGCTGGCAGATCCGGGCCACGAAGATCACTGACGCCTACGGCTGGCCGCAGTACATGGCCGACAACGCCAGCCTCGCCGTGCCGATGTTCGCGCTGGACGCCGGCGGCAGCCTGCACATCGCGTCGAACAAGTACCCGCTGGAGCCCAAGGCCGGCTGGCTGGTGCTGGCGCTCGGCCCGCCGCACCTCGCCCATGCGCCGGCCGCGCCAGCTGCGCTCGCACAGCCCACGCCGTCCGGCGCGGCGGTCTCCTGAACGACAAGCGCGGCGGCGCGCCGCACGACCCACCCGCAGATCGGGGTCCCCGCCCATCGGCGATTCGTGCAACGGATAGAGGAAGGCCCACGGCGTGGTGCGCAGGCGGCCGCGCAGGCGCTGGAGCAGGAAACGCGTCTGGCGGAGGCGCACACGTCGCGCGCGCATCGCCACGTTCTGCATGAGAAACGGGGATTCGTAGCGCTCCACGTCGGGGTGGATGCGCACGATCTCCGGCTGCAGGCCGAGCGCCGTGATGCGGCGGGAGACGATCTCCAGCGTGTCGAAGATGGCGAGCGGCAGCTGTTCCGGCAGCTCGTCGCGCGTCCGGGCAAAACCGAGGACGTGCATCAGGCCGAGCCACGCCGCGTCCGGCGCCGCCACTACCCAGCGATAGCCGTCGACGCGGGCGAAGATGAGGTTGAGGACGTCCTTGACCCGCTCGCGGTCCACGCGCTCCGGCAGCCGCTTGTGGTTCAGGCGCGCCCAGGCGTTCGCGGCGAAGCCCTGGCTCGACAGGATTCCGGAGTGGGTGAACAGGTGGACCGCCCGCGTCTCGACGAACAGCGCCAGCACGGCGCGGCGCAGCGCGCGAGACTGCCCACACCCCCGACCCGGGGCAGAGGGGCGCCATCGTACGGGGCGGTCACCGGCCCGCGACGGGCGGTCCCGGGAGGTCCAGCCGGACCGCCTGCCGGGATCGCGCAAAACCACGGAAAACCACGGCTGTGCACAGGGCATGCAACGCTTCATGCACAGGCCACAAACAACATGTTCTGTATATGCAACACACGTACCACTAGATGTTGTGGTCGGACCCTTGAAAGGATCCTCGCCAGCCGCTAGGCTGAAAGCTCTTCCGCCGCCCCGACCGCGCGGCCTCTCAACCGGCAGGACACCCCATGCAGACACAGGACACGGCGCTGGCCGATGAACCCGCCACCGGCGCCCGCTTCACCGCTCCGCCCGCCACCGCGGAGGTCGCCGCCACCGCGCCTGGCGCCATTCGCGTCATCCGCCGTAACGGCAAGCTGACGAGCTTCGACGCCTCGAAGATCGCCATCGCGCTGACCAAGGCCTTCCTCGCGGTGGAAGGCGCAACCGGCGCCGCCAGCTCGCGCATTCGCGAGACCGTCGCCACCCTCACGGAGCAGGTGACGAGCGCGCTCACCCGGCACCTCACGGGCGGCGGCACGCTGCACATAGAGGACATCCAGGACCAGGTCGAGCTGGCCTTGATGCGCGCCGGCGAGCACAAGGTGGCGCGCGCCTACGTGCTCTACCGCGCGGAGCGCGCGCGGGAGCGCGCCGCGCACGCGAAGAAGACGGCGAAACCCAAGCTCCACGTGCAGCTCGACGGCGACAACGGCGCGGCCGGAGCGCTGGCCGCGCTCGACGAGGAACGCCTGCGCGTGGTGACCGCCGAGGCCTGCGAGGGGCTGGAAGGCGTCGACGCCGAGGAAATCGTCACCGCCGCGATCAAGGATTTCTACGACGGCATCACCGAGCACGAGATCAGCCAGGCGCTGACCTTCGCCGCGCGCTCGCGCATCGAGAAGGAGCCCAACTACGGCCACGCCGCCGCGCGGCTGCTGCTCGACGAGCTGCGCCACGAGGCCACGCGCTTCCTCGGCCTGGCCGAGACGCGGCCGACTTTCGAGGCGATGAAGTCGCTGTATCCCGAGTACTTCCGCCGCTACGTGCAGCGCGCCGCCGAGCTCGAACTGCTCGACCCGAAGCTGTGCCTGTTCGACCTCGATCGCCTCGGCGCGGCGCTGCTGCCGGAGCGCGACCGCGCCTTCGACTACCTCGGGCTGCAGACGCTCTACGACCGCTACTTCATCCACTCCGGCAAGGTGCGCATCGAGCTGCCGCAGGCCTTCTTCATGCGCGTGGCGATGGGCCTCGCGATCAACGAGGTGGACCGCGAAACGCGGGCCATCGAGTTCTACCGGCTGCTGTCGTCGTTCCGCTTCATGTCTTCGACGCCGACGCTGTTCAACTCCGGCACGCTGCGGCCGCAGCTGTCCAGCTGCTATCTCACGCAGGTGCCCGACGATCTGCACGGCATCTTCAGCGCCATCCACGACAACGCGATGCTGTCCAAATTCGCCGGCGGGCTGGGCAACGACTGGACCCAGGTGCGCGGCACCGGCGGCTACATCAAGGGCACCAACGGCATCTCCAACGGCGTCGTGCCGTTCATGAAGGTGGCTTCCGACACCGCCGTGGCCGTCAACCAGGGCGGCAAGCGCAAGGGCGCGGTGTGCGCCTACCTCGAGGTGTGGCACCGCGACATCGAGGAGTTCCTCGAGCTGCGCAAGAACACCGGCGACGACCGCCGCCGCACGCACGACATGAACATCGCCG
>DASVGQ010000079.1:0-4162 GCA_036379455.1 Nevskiaceae bacterium | reverse complement strand
CATCGATGCCGCGATCGACGGCCTTGGCGCCGGCGGCTCCACCAACGGCGACGCGGGCATTGATCTCGCCTACGCGCAGGCCAAGCAGGGTTTCATCCCGGGCGGCGTGAACCGCGTGATTCTCGCCACCGACGGCGACTTCAACGTGGGCACCGTCAGCGAGGAGGCGCTCAAGACCAAGATCGAGGATCACCGCAAGAGTGGCGTCGCGCTCACCACGCTGGGCTTCGGCGAGGGCAACTACAACGACGCCATGGCGGTGATGCTGGCCGACGCCGGCAACGGCAGCCACCACTACATCGACAGCCTGCAGGAGGGTCGGCGCGTGCTGGTCGACGAGCTCTCCGCCACGTTGCTCACCATTGCCAAGGACGTGAAGGTGCAGGTGGAGTTCAACCCGGCGCAGGTGAAGGAATACCGCCTGATCGGCTACGAGAAGCGCCTGCTCCGGCGCGAGGATTTCAACAACGACGCGGTGGACGCGGGCGACATCGGCGCGGGGGCGAACGTCACGGCGATCTACGAGATCACGCCCGCCGGTTCCGATGCTACCCGCGTCGATCCGCTGCGCTACGGCAAGCACGACGCGGGTGCCGATCGCAGCGGCGAGCTGGCCTTCCTGCGCCTGCGCTACAAGCTGCCCGGCCACGAGGCCAGCACGCTGATCGAGCAGCCGATCGCGGCGACACCGGCACCCGCCAGCGCGCGGCTGCGCTTTGCCGCATCGGTGGCCGCCTTTGCCGATGCACTGCGCGGCGGGCGCTACCTCGACGGCTACGACTACGCGCGGATCGCCGCGCTGGCGCGCAACGCCCGTGGCGACGACCCGGACGGCTATCGCGCCGGCTTCGTGCAGCTGGTAAATCTCGCCGACGGACTCAGCACCCACACGGCACGCGCGGAAGCCCCGTCGAGCGGCGAGCCGGCCCCGATCCCACCCGCCTTCGGCCTGCGTTGAGCGCGGCTCCATGCATGACGCGTTTCCGGCCGGCGCGGCCGCGGCGATGACGGATGTCCCCGCATCCTTCCCCCATCGCCGCGCGCCGGCCGGGACTCCACGCGCCGGCGACGCGGCGTATCCGTGCGCGCCTTATCCAGCCGGGGCAAATCGCGTACCCTCGCCGCCCATGGATGTGGCGGTCGACCCCGATGCGCAGCTGATGCTGGCCTACGCCCGCGGCGACCTCGCCGCGTTCGAGGCGCTGTATGCCAGGCATCGCGGCACGCTCTATCGCTTCATCCTGCGCAGCCTGCGCGACCGCTCGCTGGCCGACGAGGTGTTCCAGGACACCTGGAGTCGCGTCATCGCATCGCGCACGCGCTACCAGCCGCAGGCGAAGTTCAGCACCTGGCTGCTGCAGATCGCCCATCACCTGATCATCGACGGCCACCGCCGCAAGCGGCCGCTGGCCGATGGCGACGAAGCCGAGTTCGCGCTGGCCGCGCACGCCGCGCCCGAGCACGAACAACCCGAGCACGCGCTGTCCGACTTCGAGCGCCGCCGCGGCCTGCAGCGCGCCATCGAGCAGCTGCCCGACGACCAACGCACCGCCGTGCTGCTGCGGCTGGAGCACGAGCTGAGCCTGGAGGAGATCGCCCAGATCACCGGCGCCGGCCGCGAGACGGTGAAATCCCGCCTGCGCTACGCCATGAGCAAACTGCGCGACGTACTGACCCCATGACCACGCCCCTGCCCCCCTCGAAGCCCCACGACGACGACCTGCCCGGCGAGGCCGAGCTGAAGGCGCTGTACGGCCGTCTGCCGCCGCACGAGCCCGGCCCCGCGCTGGATGCAGCGGTGCTGCGCGCGGCCGCGCAGGCCGTGGCAACCACGACACCGCGCCGCCGGGCGCGTTGGCCCGTCGCGCTGGGCACCGCCGCCACGCTGGTACTCGCCGCGGGGCTGGGCTGGCAGATGCGCGAGCTGCCGGTCGAGGCGCCGATGACTTCGCCCGTGCCCGCTTCCGCGGCAGCCATCGAAACCAAGGCCAGTGCAGATCGGCAGGCAGTCCCGAGTGCGGAAGCCGTCGCGCCGAGCACGCAGCCCACCGATACGCAGACCTTGGAGAGAGACTCGACGCGCCGTTCCGCGCCCGCCGCCAAGCTGATCGGAGCGGGAACCGTCAGCCCGCCGCCCGCAGCGGCAGGCTACGTGGCGCCCGCGACGAACACGGCTGCAGGCATGGCACCGCCGAACCGGCCCGCACCGAGCCTGCGGGCGAGCGCCGCCCCTGCAGCGAAGAGCGCCATCGCCGCGCCGACTCCGGTTGTGGATAAAGCCACGATCAATCCCGCGCCGGCGCTGGTGCCCTCACTCTTGCCCCATTCAGCCAACGCCGACGCACAGGCGGAGGCGGCGGTTTCCGCCATGGAAGATTCGGTGCCTCCCGCGCCTCCCGAACCTCCCGCGCCTCCGGCACCTGCGGCACAACTCGCTGCCCCCGCACCAGCGGCGCCACCGGCAACTTCGCCACAACGGACTCCTTCGGCACCGCCTGCGCCGCCGCCCGCATGGACTCAGGCCACGCCGGCGCAGGAGACCGCTGCCGCACCAGGCGCAGCGCCCGCGGCGCTACCGGCGCCGAGCATGCCCACGTCGCTATCCGTTCCCGTCTCGATCATTCAACACTTGCGCGAAGTCGAACCGATCGAGCCGGCGACACCCGCCATGACCGCCGAGCTGCAGGCGATCCGCACGCTTTATGAGCGTGGCGACGACACCGCGGCACGCACGCGGCTCGAAGCGTTCCGTCGCGAGCATCCGCACGTCGTGCTGCCCGACGACCTGCGCCAGCGGCTGGACTCCACGCCGTGAGTGATCCGCTGCTGGCACTCGCCAGCCGCTGCCGCCACGAGCAGGAGATCAAAAAGAGCCGCTTCCTCGCCCAGGCCGCACCGGTGGATACGCCCGAGCAGGCGCTCGCCTTCGTACAGGAAGTCAGCGACCCCACGGCCACCCACAACTGCTGGGCGTATCGCATCGGCCAGGCCTACCGATTCCATGACGATGGCGAAGTCGGCGGCACCGGCGGGCGACCGATCCTGCAGGCGATCGAAGGCCAGGGCATCGACCACGCCGTGGTGGTGGTCACGCGCTGGTACGGCGGCACCAAGCTGGGCACGGGCGGCCTGGTCCGCGCCTACGGCGGCACCGCCGCGGAATGCCTGCGGCTGGCCGAGCATGTGCCCATCGTGCCGATGGCCACGCTGTCGCTGGCCTGCGACTTCGCCGACCTCGCCCTGCTCAAGGCGCGACTGGCCGAATGGGGCGCCACCCTCACCAGCGAGACATTCTCCGCCACCGGCGCCGACCTGCTGATCCAGCTGCCGCAGGCGCAGGTGGATGAGGTGCAGGCGCGCATCAGCGACATCACGCGTGGGCGGAGTGAGGCGCGGCGGGTGGGGTGAGTTGGCTCGCGCTATCCGGGACGTGCGCATGGGGGGGGGCGCCACGCCTAAAGACGCTGGATTCCGGCTTTCGCCGGAATGACGAGTAGGAGTGCCCAGGCGAGTCGGAAGTTGCGGGCCTGCTTCGATGTCCCTTATCCGTCATTCCGGCGAAAGCCGGAATCCAGCGACTTGGCTCTCAGAGCCCACCGCACCGCAGCCACCGCAAAAACCTTCGCCCCACCCCCGCATTGAATCCACCCCCACCCACCCCACCTCAATGCCGTGTCATCGTGGTCAGGTAAGTTCGCCAAGCGCGCAGGCCTCAATGCGTCAGGCAAACGCACCACGCCCAACCGCCACGAGCCGCGACGACCCACCGCGAAACCACCCCAGAACCTGCCGCGCGAGATCCCATGACCGACGCCACCGCCGACACGCCCCGCCCTGCCCGCCGCATCGGCGCCCTGCGCGAGCTGTGGCCCTTCATCAAGCCGCACAAGTCGCTGATGTTCGGCTGGCTGCTGTTCCTGGCGATGTCCTCCGGCGCCTCGCTGGCGCTGCCGATGGCGTTTCGCCACATCATCGACCAGGGCTTTGGCCACTCCAGCCTCGCGGTGATCAACGAGACCTTCCTGGCCCTGTTCGGCGTGGCGCTGGTGCTCGCCTTCGCCACGGCGGCGCGCTACTTCTGCATCACCCTGCTGAGCGAGCGCGCGCTGGCCTCGCTGCGCGACGCGCTCTATGCGCACGTGATCCGGCTGGACGTGGGCTT
>DASVGQ010000078.1:0-2043 GCA_036379455.1 Nevskiaceae bacterium | reverse complement strand
GCTGCTGGTGGTGGCGATCGCCGTGTCTCATCGCGTCGGGTGGGCATGGCCAACCGCGGCGCAGATGTCCCTGGGCTGGATCGAGGCGGCCCTTGCGACAATCGTCGTGCTGTGGGGCGGCCGCGGCTGCTTCGCACGCTGCCTGAACGGGGCACGAGCTTGCCGCCCGCGCCGTTATGCGCTGGCCGGTTTGGGCGCAGGCGTCGCGTGGTGCTACAGCGTCGTCGCATTCCTGGCCCCATGGGCGTTGCCCACCGGCTTTCGCGGCGCCGATGGTGCCGTCACCGCCCATTTCGACTGGGCCGCCGTCATCGTCACGCTTGCGATGCTCGCGGACCTGCTCGAACGTCGCGCGAGAGGGATCGGCGACGGAGCCGCCGAAGCCTCGCTGGCACGGGTACCAACGACTACCCGTCGTATCCAGGACCACGGGGAAGAGGACGTTCCGGTCGCTGAGGTGCGGGTCGATGACCTGCTGCGAATCCTCCCGGGCGAGCAGCTCCCGGTGGACGGCGTCGTGGTCGACGGGAGCACACACCTCGACACGTCGATGCTGACCGTTGAGGCCGAACCGGTGGCGAAAGGCATCGGTGATGCGGTGGCGGCGGGCTGCGTCAACCGCGACCGGCCAGTGATCCTGCGCGTAACGCGGGTCCCGGCGGACCCGGCGCGGCCGCAGTTCAGCACAAGCGTGACGCAGGCTCGACGCTCCGGCGCACCCTGCACCGCTGACCGCACCACGGCCGTCTTCGTGGCTGCGGTGATGGCGATCGCGATACTCACGTTCATCGGCTGGGCCCTGTGGGGTCCGAGCCCCTCCCTCGCCCACGCGCTGACCGCGGCGATTGCCGTGCTGGTCGTCGCCTGCCCTGCCGCCGTCGCGCTGCCCGCGTCCCTTTCGATGCTGGCCGCAACCACGCGCGGCGCCCGCGCCGGCGTGCTGTTCCGCGACACCGCCGCCATCGCGGCGCTGCACAAGGTCGACACGCTCATCATCGGCAAGACCGGCGTACTGACCAGTGGCCACCTCCAGGTGACTGGCGTGGTCCCGCAGCCCGGCGCGGACGAGCGCGAGGCGCTGCGTCTTGCCGCAGCGGTGGAAACCGCGAGCCGGCATCCGCTGGCCCGCGCCATCGTCGGCTTCGCGCAGCACTATGGCTTCGATATTCCTGCGGCCAGCAAGCTTGAGGCGACGGCCGGGCGCGGGGTAGGCGGACGCATCGACGGATGCGACGTCCTGCTCGGCAACGCCGCCTTCCTGCAGGAACACGATGTTCCGCTCGAGAGCGCGCAGCGCGACGCCGACCGGCTCCGTGCGAAGGGCATGGGCGTCACCTACCTGGCCGTGGACCGCGAGCTGGCCGCCTTGATTGCCACGACCGATCCCGTCAGGCCCGACGCAGCCATCACGCTGCGGGCGCTCGAACGCGCGGGACTCGAGGTGATCATGGCGACCGGCGACGCGCATGACGCTGCAGTCCTCGTCGGGAACGCGCTCGGGCTCGCGGACGTGGTGGCCGATGCGACGCCGCAGGACAAGGCGGCGCTGGTGCGCAGCCTGCAAACGGCAGGGCGTCGCGTGGCAGTGGCCGGCGACGGCGTGAAGGACGCGTCTGCGCTGGCGGCGGCCGACGTCGGCATCGCGATGGGCAGCGCAACCGATGTCGCGGCCCCGCGCGTGGCGGTCACACTGACAAGCGGCAGCCTCGACGGCGTCCTGCGCGCCCGCGAGCTCTCGCTCGCCGCGGTGCGCAACGTCCGGCAGCACCTCGCCTTCGCCGGCGTCTACAACCTCATCGGCATCCCGATCGCCGCCGGCGTGTTGTATCCGTTCTGCGGGTTTCTGCTCTCGCCGATGCTCGCCGTGCTCGCCATGAGCCTGGCATCGATCGCGGTCGTCACCCACACGCTCAGCCTGCGACACACGAAGCTCTCTGGCGCGCCGGTGCGGGCCGGTGCGCGGCCATGAGGCGGGCGCGGCGACGCGGTGCGCCCCAGCGGCTACCCTGAGCCGACAACCGCGGGATCCCGCAACACAAGAAA
>DASVGQ010000077.1:0-58743 GCA_036379455.1 Nevskiaceae bacterium | reverse complement strand
GGCCCTCTGCGGGTCCCGTCGAGTACTGGAAGAACGCGTAATTCGTCACGCACACGCCAGGATTACCGCTGCGGTAGCTGTCGCCGCTTCGGCAGGCGCTGTAGTAGGTGGTCCGCCCGCGGTTGACGTGGCTGCATTGGCCAGCACGGCTACCCGTGGTGTTCAGTGAGTCGCCCGTATCGCAGGAAGGTGGATAGCTGCCTGCGGGTTGCAGAGTGGACATCGCCACGTTGCTGTAGCCGTCGGTGACGTAGCTGTCCGTGTCGTAGACCGCGGTGTAGTGGGGGTATCCGTTTGAGTCGGTGCCGGCGCCGTTCGCCTGCGCGTTCGCGTACTGCGTGAGATCCACCGTGACGGCGACGTTGCCGAAGCCGTCCGGCCATGCCTTCGTGAGACCGGGCGAGTTCTGGTACCTATCGGGCGATTCCTTGCTGCTGTCGTCTTTCGGCGGCGGCGTGTAGAGCACGGTCGGGTCGTAGTAGACGCCGTTGTTCTGCGCATCGATCAGCGCGTCATTGTTGACCGTCGCCTTGGTTTTGCTTGTCACCACGCCGTTCAGGTACGAGAAATCGGGCATGAAGTTCCACGCCATCGAGCCCGAGTTGTCCAGCATCAGCACGATGTTCGGCGCCAGCGGCTTGCGCACCGTCAGGGGCACCTGGTCGATGGTGACGGCAGCCTGGGCGGTTCCCACCATCAGCAGCGCGGCGCCGACGATCGACGCGAAGCCACGAAGAACGGAGTGGCCGGCCGTGGCCACGGTACGCCGCCGCTGGTCCCTCATGTCCGTACCCCCGATGCATGAACAGGCGCGGCCACGCGGCCCGGCCGCATCGGCATCCCCCTGTCTCACGGGCCGTGTGGTCGACCGTGCGCTGGCTACCCGAGTCACGGGCAGGCAGCGGCCGATATGTCAGCTATCGGCGTTTTTTGTCAGAACTTTAGGGAGTGCGGCGGCGGCTTCCGGCGTCGTCTGGGGCGCGCAACGGCAGCATGAAGCGGCGGCATCGCTCCGCAGTTGCCGCGCGCCCCGCCCGCGACGGCACCAACCTGGCCAACCCGCATCGGCGCCGTTGTGACGCAGTTCAGTGCGGCGCCTTGCGCTCCGACGGCGTGAGGCCGCGTTGCCACCGGGACCATCCCCGTTGTCTCAGTTGTTCGTGACGAACTCGCGCCAGGAAACCATGCCGACGGTGCCGGGCCCGGCGGTGTTGATGTTGCTGCGCGCGGCCGTGTCGAGCGTCGTGAGCATGCGGCTTCCGACGAACACCGGCGCGTTCGGCACGGCGTTGAAACTGAGGCCGGCCGCGGGTCGGCGGTCCTCGCCGTGCGCCACCTTATCGGCGTCCGTGAATTTCTCGTCGCCGCTGAGATCAAAAAAGACCGTCGACGGGTTGAATCCGGTGAAGGGCTTGATCGCCATCACCCATCCGGTCCCCGAGGGATTGCACATGTCCGTGTGATCGGGAATGCGCGTGGTGCCGAGCAGCAGCCCGCTCTGGAACTGGTTGGTCACGACCATGCGCTCGCCCTGCGCATTGCCTTTTGGCGGCTTGAGGTCCATGTACCAGCCGCCTGTCACGGCGTCACCTTCGCCGCTGGTGGTCACCACGCGGGCGCCCGGGAGCGGGGGATCCGTGCGCGGATCACCGGCTGCTTCCTCGGTAATCGAGCGGCGTGCGAGGTTTGCGCGGGTGGCGGGAACCACGGGATGCTGCGAACCCACCGTGGAACCGGATCGCACGATGAGGCCGTACCAGGTCTGCAGGCCGGTGTCCTTCAGGTCATCGTCGGCGAGGTACTGGCCGGTTCCAAAGAACACCCATACCGCGTGCGAATCGGGGTCCTGTCCGGCCAGCATGCCGGCGGTGATGGGCTGGGGCCTCGTTCCGTCGGTGGCGGTGAAGAGCTTGTTGCCTTGCGTCGCCGGGTCGGCGAGCTTGAAGCTCCACACGCGCCCGAGCAGGTCGCCCGCGTAGGCAACCGTTCCGCGGCCGTCGGTTGGGTTGTCGATCCAGACTACCGGCGGCGCGAGGCCGTTGCCGGGCTGGTCGTCGGTCGCGTAGCTTGTCAGCGACCCGTCGCGCACGTCGAACTCGAGCAGGGCCGCCGTCTGGTTGGCGGAGTTGTAGCCGTTGCCGATGAATACCTTCCAGCCCCCCGACGTGCGCGCGATGACGGGGGCACCGACCATCTGCCCGATATCCTTGCGGGCGCTGCCGCTGGCGTCACCGACCTGGCTGACGCGCGCGGAGCGCTCCCACATCGGCGCGATGTTCTTCGCCTCGGTGATGTCGATCGCATAGATGGCCCGCGCTGGTCCGCGCCCGGTAGTGCCCACCAGCACGGTGCGCCACGGGCTTGCGGGATGGTCGTCGGGCAGGTAGACGTCGGCCACCGTGATCTGCCCGTCGTTGAAGTACTCGTGAGGGTTGTAGCCGCCGTAGTTCGGGTCCGCGAGGTTGGCGATGCCGGTGCGCTTGGCACCGTCGATGTTGGCGGTGATCACCGCACCGGGCAGGTAGGCGAAGATCTCCTCTCCGTCGGTCGCGTCAAATCCGTGCAGCATGCCGTCGTTGGCGGTCACCCACACCGTGGGTGAGCGTGCCTTCTGGGCGCTTGCGAAGCCGCGGTAGGTCTGTGCAACGGGCTGTTCCAAGGGTTCGCCGCTGCCGCCGTATTCCGCGCCCTCATAGCCGCCGAAGAGGCTGGCGTTCGGCGCGCCGACGTACACCGGCTGGGAATTGACGATGTCGCCCAGCGCGTTGTCTCGTGAGCGGTAGGTGCCGGCCGAGCCCGCGTTGGTTTCCTGGCCATGATCGCCGAGCAGGTAGCGAACCATGTCCTTGGCCTCCGTCGCGCGCGCAGCGGGATCGGCCGCCGTGCTGCTGCTTGCAAGCGCCGCACGCTGGTCGTCCGAGAGAGCGGCCAGCGTGGCTGCCAGTTTGTCGTCATTGGACGCATCGATCTGCACGAAGCCGGTGCCGCTCGAATGCTCGGGGTTGTAGGTCCACACCGTGCGCTTGTTCCACGCCGGCATCGAGGCCGCCGCCGCCCAGGCGGGTGCGCCTTCGATCTGTCCGTTGTCGGGATTCACCGCATAGGCCGTGAGGTCGCCTTTCCATTTTCCGGTGGAGTAGACCGCCTGATAGGTCGTCGATCCGCGGTGCAGGCTGTAGCTGTTGGCGCCGAGGCTGGCGCCGGTGCCGACGCGCTGTTCGATGCGCGCCAGCGCGCCCTTGATGCCGGCGGTGAAGCTTGTCGGGTCCTGGGCCGAGAAGTAGCCTCCATGACCGTTCACCGCGGCGTGCACGAGATCCGCGATGTTGTTGATGCTGTTGGAGCTCGGCTGCGGCCAGCGGAACTCGTCGATCGGCTTGCCGCCGTTCACCCAGTTGAAGATCTGCGGCACGGTGGGCGGCGAGGTGCCGTCATCGGCCGTGCCCTCGATGCCGGTCGGCTGGAAGCCCATGCCGAGCGTGAACAGGGACATGTGCTGCCAGAACGCGGGGTCCTCGATGCCGACCGGCACTTCGTTGGGCATATCCGGCCTCAGGTCGTTCTTCCAGTAGTGCATGGCGACGTCGGCCAGCGTGCCGGAATAGTTGGCCGGGTTCCCCGTGGTTCCATCGCGGGTCGGAGTGCCGTCGCTGAACGGCGGCTTGGCCACATAGGAGTAGGGAGTGACATTCGTCCCCTTGATCGGATCGGGCGTCTGGCCGTCGCTGCCGTCGACGTTGCCCGCAACCACGCCCTGCTGGTCCGGTCCGTTCCAGAACCCGTCCGTGGTGAGGATCGCATACGACTGGCGGCACGCGAACTGCGTCGTGTCCGTGCCGGAGGTCTGCCACGGCTGGTCGTCGTCCCGGTAGTACTTGCCGACCTCGTTGAGGGCCTCGCGCAGCGGCGTTTGACCGGTTGCGTTGAGACGTTCCAACCATGTCCAGAAGTGCTGCTTCTGTGTGCCCGTGCTGCCGTCGCCGAACGGTTGCACCTTCGCGACATAGTTCTCGCCGCCGTCGCTGCCCATCGTGTAACCGAAACGCGGCGTGGGAATGTCATTCGTGTCGCCGCCATTTATGGACCCGAAGCCGAAGCGGATTTCCTCCGGCATTTGGCTCAAGGCCGTCATCGCGCCGCTTTTCGCCAACAGCATTCGCGTGTGGTAGTAGGAGTACCAGTTCGCGACGTTCTGCTGGGTGGAGAGGTCAGAAACACACGTCGCGTCTGGATTCGTGTCCCGATCAGGCGCTTCGCGCAGGACCTTGTCACAAACTTGCGCGGCGGTCAGTGTGATCGGATCGGGAATAGGTGCCTGCAGCGCATCGCTGGTGACGGTCCGATCGTTGCCTACGTAATGATTGACGTAGTCCGGGATGTTTCCATCGCCTCTTGCGAACGTTTTGCGGTCGTTCGTACCGTTGCGCGTGCGCGCGATGTTGGGCGTCCGATACGTGAACACGCGCATCTGCACATCTCGCACGCACAGTCCGCGGTCCTGGTCGTAGCTCGCCGCATAGCCGCAGCTTGGGGTCGCTGCGTAAGGTGCAATGTCGTAGCGATACGTGCACCACTCGTGGGCAGGATCGTAGGAGGTCGCATAAGAGGAGGTCGGGCTGGCTTCGGGATAATTGGATACGGATCGGTCGCAGACCGGCCCGGTGGCTTCGATGCGCGGCGTGTAATTGCCGTTTCGAGAACCGGTGCAGGTCGCACTGTCGGTATCGGATTCCACCGGCTTGTGATCTGGCTTGTCGTTGCCGTTCTTGCTGCACCCCCATGTCATGGGACCGATGTCGTGTTCAGCCACGACGAACGTCGAATATCCGCGGATGCTGGCGACGTTTGACTTGCCTTTTCCTGACTTCGCATTGAACGGATCATTCGGGACAGAAGACATCGGATTGCTTGCCGGTCCAGCATTTTCGTACAGGTCTCCGTTTGCTTTCGGTGGCGGTATGTAAGAGGTATCGGGGTTGTAGAAAATCCCGTTGACCTCCGGGCTTGAGAGATCCGTATCGTTTGCCGCGGCTCCGAGCGTCGGGATCCCGCTTCGATACGGCGCCAGGTAAGCAGCATCCGGCATGTAATCCGAGTCCATTGAGCCGGAGTCGTCGAGCATCAGCACCATGTTCGGCGGGACCGATTTCGATGACGTCAGCGGTGTCTGATCGATGATGGGATTCTCGTCCAGTACCGCGGCGTGAGCAGCGCCGAATACTATGACCGCACACGCGGCGATGGCGGCAAGCCGGGTGGACAGACGTCGCGGGCGGGCGGTGGGTGTCACACTGCGGGTCGCGAGCACAAACGGCTCCTCTGCGTACAAGGTCTGGATACCGGCAACCCATGCAAGCCGCGGACCATGTGCCGCGCAGCGGCCGGGCTCGTGGCGGTGCCCGCCGGTCGTTCCTTGCCGGAAGCCGAAGCCACGCCCGATCGCTGCGCAGGATCGTCCGAACAGAGTCGTTCTCAAGGGACCGCGGCCGTTCCAGCAAGATCCACAACACGGCGGCATTACGCTTGCGCGGAGGCTGTGCAGCGCAGAGCGGGTCCTCCGGTGGCGAGCCATCCACTCCGTGAGTCGAGCCTCGCGGCCCAGGGTCAGTTGTTCGTCACGAGCTCACGCCAGGACACCATGCCGAAGGTTGTCGGACCCGCCGTGTTGATGTTGCTGCGCGCGGCGTTGTCGAGCGTGTTCAGCATGCGGCTGCCGACGAACACCGGAGCGTTCGGAATCGCGTCGAAGTGGACCCCGGCCGCGGCGTAGGACTTGCCGTTGAGGGTGACCTTGTCGTTGGAGGTGAAGCGGTCGTCGCCGTCCAGATCAAAGAAGATCGAACCCGGGTTGGCGCCGGTGAACGGGTTGATGGCCATCACCCACCCGGTGCCCGACGGGTTGCACAGGTTCGTGTATTCGGGAAGCTGGGTCGTCGCCAACAACCAGCCGCTCTGGAATTGGTTCGCGACGACGATGCGCTCACCGTGCGGCACGCTGTCGCCGTTGGGCTGCAGGTCGATGTACCAGCCCGATTTGTCGGCCAGCAAGTTGCCGCCGTCGGTGATCACCCGCGTCTGCGGGCGCGGCGGCTGGGCGGCCGCGTCGCCGGCGATCGGGTTGATGAAGCGCTGTACCAACGCGTTCCGGCCGCTCGACAGATTGTTGACGACCGCCGCGGTCTGTCCTTGGGCAGGCTGCACGATGAGCCCGTACCACGTCTGCGTGTCGACGTTGCTGAGATCGGAGCGGGTGAGGTATTTGCCGGTCCCGAAGAACACCCACACGGCGCCGTTGAATGCGGTCGAGCCCGGCCCGCGCCCTGCCAGCATGCCGGCCGTGATGGGCTGCGCCTTGCCGCCATCGTCGGTAGCGGTGAACAGCTTGGTGCCAGCGGTTCCAGGTTTCGTCAGGTCGAAGCTCCAGACGCGCCCCAGCAGGTCGCCCGCGTAGGCCGTCGAGCCGTCTCCGCCCGAGGCATCGCCGATCCAGATGACGGGTGGCGCCATGCCGTTGCCGGTCTCGCTGTCCGTCGTGTAGACCGAGAGATCGCCGTCGGCCAGGCTGAACTGCAGCAGGGCCCCCTGATCCGTGTCCGAGTTGTAGCCGTTGCCCATGAACACCTGCCAACCGCTTGCCGTGTGGGCGATCACCGGTGTGCTGATGTTCTGGCCTATGTAGTCGCTGCCGGGCTTGCTGTCGCCCGCGGAGCGTTCCCACATCAGCTTGGCGTTGCCCGGGTCGGTGATGTCGAGCGCGTAGACGGCGCGCGCCGGGCCGCGGCCGGTGGTGGCCACCAGCACCGTGCGCCACGCCGGATCCTGTCCGGTCGTCTCGTTCGGTGCGGCCACCTCGGCGTCGGCCACCGTGATGCGCCCGTCGTTGAAATACTCGTGCGGATTGGAGCCACCGTAGTTTGGATCGGCGTAGTTCGCGAGACCCCGCCACGCCGCGCCCTCGACGTTGGCGGTGATGACTGAGCCCGGCAGGTAGGCGAACTTTTCTACGCCGCTGCTCGCGTCGAACGCATGCAGCATGCCGTCGTTCGCCGCTACCCACACCACGGCCGTGCGGCCCTTCGTCGCATTGACGAAGGCCATGTAGTCCGTGTCGTTCGGGTGGGCGCCGGCGTCGGGCGCGCCCACGTACACCGGCGTGGAATTGACGATGTCGCCGAGGACACCTTCGCGCGTGCGGTAGACGCCGCCGGTATTGGCTGTCTCCAGCGCGTGATCGCCGAGCAGGTACTGGAGCATGTTTCCCGCTTCGCTATCGATGGCCGTCTGATCTGGAGTCGCCGACGGAGCCGTGATCCGGCTGGCCAGCGCCGCCTTCTCGTCGGCGGACAGCTTGCCGAGCGTCGTCGTCAGGTCGCTCGCGTTTGACGCCGCGATCTGGAAGAACTGGCTGTCGGAATCCGCGCTCGGGTTGTAGGTGAACACCTTGCGTTGGCTCGAATCCCAGTCGGGCATCTGCGCCGCCGCGGACCACGGCGTCGTGGGCTGTACCGAGGGCGCGTTGGGCATCTGGCCTGTCGTGGGATTGACCGGGTACGCGCGCAGATCGCCGTTCCATTTGCCGGTCGAGTACATCGTCTGGTAGGTGGTGGACCCGAGCTGCAACACGGCGCCGTTCGACGCGAAGCTTGCGCCGGTGCCGGCGCGCTGCTGGATGCGCTGCAGCGCGCCCAGGATGCCCGCCGTGAAGCCGTTCGGATCAAGGGCCGAGTAGTAGCCGCCGTGGCCGTTGACGGCCGCGTGCACCAGATCCGCGATGTTGTTGATGTTTCCCTGACCGTTGGGATCCGTGCTCGGCTGCGGCCACTGGAAACCGGTGACCGGGCTTCCGTCGGAGACCCACTTGAAGATATCCGGCACGGTCACGGCCCGCGTGTTCCCCGAAGCGTCGGTGACCGTCCCCTGCAGGCCCGAAGGCTGGAAGCCCATGCCCAGCGTGAACAGGCCCATGTGCTGCCAGAATGCCGGGTCCTCGAGACCCGGCGGGACTTCGTTCGGCAGGCTCGGCTGCAGATCGTTCTCCCAGTAGTACTGGGCGACATCGGCCAGCGTGCCGGCGTAGCCGTCGCTGAAGGGCGGGGCCGGGTTGTAGGTGTAGTCCGGCTGGTTCGGCCCCTTGATGGTCGGACCCTTGGTGTTGTCGACGTTGCCTCCGACGTCTCCGCTCTGGTCAGGACCGTTCCAGAAGCCGTCCGTCGTGAGGATCGTGTAGGACTGCCGGCAGGCCAGCTCGTCCGTGGAGTTGGAGGTGCCGTCATTGCTTTGCCACGGCTGCGCGGTCTGGTAGTACTTGCCGGCCTGATTGAGCGCTTCGCGCAGCGGCGTTTCACCGCCCGGCGTGAGGTTCGTGAGCCATTTCCAGAAATTCGCGCGCTGCGTGCCGCTGGTACCATCCCCGAAGGTTTGGACGGCCGCGATCTTGTTGCCCGGTTGCGCGATCGCCGTATCGTCGTAAGTGTAGACGGGTGAAGGGATGTTCCCCGCGCCGCGACCGTTGATGGAGCCGAAGCCGAAGCGCGTATCGGGCTGCATCCCGGCCAGCGCCTTCATCAGGCCGGTCTTGGCCGTGAGCATGCGGGTGCGGTAATAGGAGAACCAGTTGGCGACGTTTTGTCCGAGGTTGACGCCCTGCGGCGCACCGTTCGTGCCGTCTCCGACCGTCGACTCGTCCCTGCATGCGGCCTTCTGCCCGGAATCCATGACGTTCGCGCACTCGCCCTTCTTGGCGACGAACCGCCAGCCGGATGGACCGTAGTACTGGAATACCGCGACGTAGTCGCCGTACCAGCAGGTGTCGACGCCGTTCCAGCCGTTCTGCCGGTTGTACCAGATGGTCTCGGGCGTGCCCGCCGTCGAAGATGCAGATCCCCCCTTAGGGCACGATGCGTTCGCACCGACCTGCAGCTGGGCGTTGCAGACATCGTTGGTCGCGTCGTAGCTGTAGTTGCTGGTGCAGCCGTGAGTGGCGTTCTGCACATAGCTGACCGGCTTCTCGCCGGAGCTCGAGTCGGTGTACCTGCACTGCGGTGTGGGCGAGGTACTGTCCGGCCCGCTCCAACCGCCCGGGCACACCCATATCCACGGGATCTGCGTCTGCGGTGACGCAACCGGCACGCACTTGGTCGGATCGCCGGGAACCTGCTGATACCCGGCGCGGCACGACCAGTTGACGGGCTGCGAAGGACGATCAGCGATCTTCAGCCACGTCCCATACCAGAACCACTGGCCCACCTGGTTGCCTTCACGGATGACGTTCTGGAGCGACTGGTCGCGGAAGCCGTCCCAGTAGGCCTGTGTCAGGCCAGGAGAATTCGGATAGGTACCGCCGTTGACGGTCGGCGGAGGCGTATAGGCCTCGTTCGGGTTGTAGTACACGCCGTTGTAGCGCGCGTCGTACAGGCCTCCGCCGTGGCTTGTGACGTTGCTGTAGTCCGGCATGTAGTCCCATGCCATCGAGCCCGAATCGTCCATCATCAGCAGGATGTTCGGCGCGACGCTGCGGCTGGCCGTCAGGGGGACCTGGTCGATGGTCGTGTCCATCGGCATCGCGGCGTGCGCGGCGCCCAGCACCAGGGCCGCGCACGCCAGCCCGATGAATCCGGAGATCAATCGGCGCGGGCCCGCGTTGGATGTCACGTCCCAGATCTTGTGCATCGCCGAAGCCCCTGCCTGCGTGCCTGGTATGAGCCAGAGGCTGCAAGTTGCGGGCCATAGGGGTTGGCAGACATTGCGCTCGCACGCTCCGCGATCGTCCACGTCTGCCCGAGGTCCTGGTCCACTTGCCGCCATCCGGTTTATCGGCCGTGGCGCGGGATCCTTGAACTCGACGATGAGAGGTAGTCCAACGCGCTACGCGGACTCAGGGCTCTTTGCGCACGCTGGCGGCGCGCGCTGCCTTGCATGCGCTCTCCGCATTGGTGCGCCGTCGCCACGCCCGACCGGCCGCGCGCCACGGCAAGCCATGGAGGCCGTGCAGTTGCGGTCGACGCGGGTGTGCCCCCAAGACTGGCATGGCAAGCAGGCACCGAGCGCGCGGTGCCTGCCGCGCTGCCGTCAGTGGTGCGTGACCACCTCGCGCCACGAGACCTGGCCGACGGTCGTCGGTCCGGCCGTATTGATATTGCTGCGCGTGGCGTTGTCCAGCGTGTTGAGCATGCGGCTGCCGACGAACACCGGCGCGTTCGGCACGGCCTGGAACTGTATGCCGGCAGCAGCGTACTGCGTCTGCCCGAGCGTCACCTTGTCCGCGTCGGTGAAGACGTCGTCGCCGTTGAGGTCGAAGAAGATCGAACCAGGATTCGTCCCGGTAAAGGGGCTCAGCGCCATGACCCATCCGGTGCCGGTGGGGTTGCACAGGTTGGAGGAGCCAGGCACGTTCGTGGTGGCGAGCAGCCAGCCGCTCTGGAACTGGTTGGCGACGACGATGCGCTCGCCGTGCGGCACGCTGTCGCCGGTCGGCTGCAAGTCGATGAACCATCCCGCCTTGTCGGGTCCGAGCGCCGCGCCGGTGATGACACGCGTGGCGGGGCGCGGCGGCGTGGCCGCCGGATTGCCGGCCACGGAGTTGATGAAGCGCTCGACGAGGCTGCCGCGGTTGCTGGTCTGGCCAACGGCGGCGTTTGTCCCCGAGCCCGGGTCGACGATGAGTCCGTACCACGTCTGTATCGGCGTATCTGCAGTGACCACGAGGTCATCGTGCGTGAGGTACTTGCCGGTACCGAAGAACACCCATCGTGCCTGCGTCGTGGGGTCCTTGCCGGCGAGCATCCCGCCGGTGATGGGTTGGGGATTGTCGTGGTCGTCGGTCGCCTGGAACAGCTGGGTGCCGGCGCTGCCGGCGTCTCCCAGGTTGAATTGCCAGACGCGCCCGAGGAGGTCGCCGGCGTAGGCGAAGGTGCCGTAACCGTCCGCCAAGCTGCCGATCCAGATGGACGGCGGCGCCATGCCGTTGTCGATCTCGTCGTCCGTCGGGTACACGGTCAGATCGCCGCTTGCGAGGCTGTACTGCAGCAACGCCGACTTGCCGCTCGCGGAGTTGTAGCCGTTGCCCATGAATACCTGCCACCCATCGGCCGTCTGGGCGATCACCGGCGTGCTGATGTTCTGGCCGATGTAGCTGCTGCCGGTCTTGCCGTCATCCGCCGAGTGCTCCCACATCGGCTTGGGATTCGCCGGGTCCGTGATATCTACCGCATAAATGGCCCGCGCGGCGCCGCGGCCCGTGGTGCCGACGAGGACCGTCTTCCACTGCCCATTCAGATTGGCGTCAGCGACGGTGAGCTGGCCGTCGTTGAAGTATTCGTGGGGGTTGGAGCCGCCGTAGTTCGGGTCCGCATAGTTGGCAATGCCCTGCCACGCGGCGTCCGCGAGGTTCTCGGTGATGACCGCTCCCGGCAGATAGGCGAATAACTCCTTTCCGGTGGTGGCGTCGAACTCGTGCAGCATGCCGTCGTTGGCGGCGACCCACACTACCGGGGAACGCCCCTTGTATTCGCTGACGAAATCCAGATACGTCTGGATTTGGGGATGCGCGTTCGCATCGGGCGCGCCCACATAGACCGGCGAGGAATTGACGATGTCGCCGAGGCTCCCGTCCCGCGTACGGTAGACCCCGCCAGCGTTGGTCGTCTCCAGCGTGTGGTCGCCGAGCAGATATTGGAGCATGTTGCCTTGCTCGGTGGCCTGCATCGCGGCGCTCGGTGACTGCCCGGCAAGCCGGCTGGCCAGGGCCTTCTTCTCGTTATAGGAAAGCTTGCCGAGCGTCGTCGCGAGCTCGCTCGCGCTGCTCGCCGTGATCTGGAAGAATTGGTTGCCGTTGCCAGCGTCCGGGTTGTAGGTCCACACCCTGCGCGCTTTCCAGTCAGGCATATTGCCCGCCGCCGCCCAGTTCGGCGTCTTGGCGGTGGCGCCGGTCGTTGAGCTGATGCTGAAGGCCTGCAGATCGCCGTTCCATTTGCCGGTGGAGTACAAGGTCTGATAGCTCACGGAGTTGGCCTGCAGGCTCGGGCCGTTGGCGCCGAAGCTCGCGCCCGTCCCGGCGCGTTGCTGGATGCGCTGCAGTGCGGACTGGATGCCCGCAGTGAAGCTGACGGGATCGAGCGCCGAGTAATAGCCGCCGTGTCCGTTCACCGCGGCGTGCACCAGGTCGGCGATGTTGTTCAGGCTGTTCGACGAGGGTTGGGGCCACTGGAAGCCATCGACGGGGCTGCCATTTCTGCTCCAGTTGAAAATATCCGGCACCGTGACGGCGTGGCCGTTGACCGTGCCCGACAGACCCGAGGGCTGGAAGCCCATACCCAGCGTGAACAAGCCCATGTGTTGCCAGAAGGCCGGGTCCTCGAGGCCCGGGGGGACTTCATTCGGCATGTCAGGCTGCAGGTCGTTTTCCCAGTAGTACTGGGCGACGTCCGCCAGCGTGCCCGAGTAGGTATCGCTGAAGGGTAGGGCCGGGGTGTAGGTGACATAGTTCGTATTGTCGGGCCGCTTGACCGTCGGGCCTTTGCTTCCATCCACGTTGCCGCCGACGGTTCCACTCTGGTCGGGTCCGTTCCAGAAACCGTCGGTCGTCAGGATGGTGTAGGACTGCCGGCAGGCGAGTTCCTGCGTCGTGTTGCCGACGCCGTCGTCGCTCTGCCACGGCTGGTCGGTCTGGTAGTACTTGCCGGCCTGATTGAGCGCCTCGCGCAGCGGCGTCTGGCCGCTGGCCGCCAGCTTCGCCAGCCAGTTCCAGAAGCTGGCGCGCTGGGTGCCGTTGCCGCCGGTCCCGAACGCCTTGACTTCCGCGATGCTGTTCGTCTGGCCGGTCTGCGCAGACTTGTAGTCGTACGTGGGAGACGGAAGATTCGCGACGCCGCTGCCGTTGATGGAGCCGAAGCCGAAGCGCGTATCTGGCTGCATGCCGGCCAATGCCTTCATGAGACCGGTCTTCGCCGTGAGCATGCGGGTGCGGTAATAGGAGAACCAGTTCGCGACGTTCTGGCCAACCGTCACGCCCGCAGGAGCGCCGTTGGAACCGTCGCCCGGGGTGGATTCGTCCACGCATTGCGAACGGGCCTGCGAATCGTAGATCTGTGCACAGGTGCCGTCGGCACCGACGTAGCGTTCGCTGTACGGACCGCCCGGTTGGCCGGTCGCGTACGTGAAGTACTGCTGGGCTTGCCACGCCGTGCACTGCGTATTGTTGTTCGACAGGTTGCCGCCGTTCGGGCAATAGGTTTGCGTATACGGCGCCACCTCCTGCGAACCCTGGTAATGGCACATTCCGTCTGTGCCCAGCTGGGTCGGCCAGGGGCACCCGGGCTGGACGTTGGTCGCGGGCTGGTAGTCATAGACCAGCGTGCCTTCGGACCACGTCCCACGGCGGCACATGTTGCCCTGGCCCTGGTAGGTGTACAGACCGCTGTAGCCGGCCGGGCAGGTGTACTGCGTGACGGTGGGGATCGGTCCCTTCAACACGCACTGCGTACCGTCGCCGTTCAGGTTGTAGTAATTGTTGTCGCAGGCTTGGCGCGTCGTCGGCGGGTCGTAGGTCTGCAGCTGCGTGTTGAAATTGCTGTAGTAGTAGAGCGTGATACCGTTCCCGCCCCCGTAGTAGCGCGTGACGTCCGCGGTGTTCTGGCTCGTGAAGGGATTCGTGTAGGCCTTCGTCAGGCCCTGCGAATTCGGATAGGAAGTCCCGTCCACCTTCGGCGGCGGCGTGTAGAGCGTATTCGGGTTGTAGTACACGCCGTTGACGGCGGAATCCCGCGGGCCCGGTGCTGGTTGTGCTCCGTAAATGCTTGACGTGGCCTTGCTCGGGGTCGTTGTGTCCGCCAGATAGCCCCAGTCGGGCATGTAATCCCAGGCCATCGAGCCCGAGTCGTCCATCATCAACAGGATGTTGGGGGCCACGCTATGGGCGGCCGTCAGCGGCGTCTGGTCGATGCTGATCTGGTCCGGCATCGCCGCATGCGCGGTCGACAGGACCAGCGCTGAAAGTGCGCTGCAAGCGAGCGCGCGACCGAGAAAATGGATTCCTGCTACAGCCCCCGAACGATGCCTTGCGGTCATCGCGCACCCCCTGCGTCCGCGAACGGCCGGCCTGCTTATTGTTGTTTGTAGTATGCCTGCAAAGTGACCACCGCACGCGCGCCAACCTGCGTCGGATCGCCACTGCGGGCCGTCACGCGGAAGTAGTCGCTGGTCATCTGCAGCCCTTGCGCGCCGTAGCCGGCAGAGTTCGCCGTCTGGTTGAAGCCGGTCTGCTGGCCCGGGTCCGTGTACTGGCCCATGTACTGGACGACGTACTGCGGCTGACCGGTGGTATTCGCGGCGGCGGTGTACTGTCCCGGCCCGGTGCCGCTTGGCACCGTCTTGATCGCGCCCGCCGGCAGGTTGGAGTCGTCGAAGGGATTCGTGGGGCAGGGATCATTGCTGTCGGTGCACTGCTGGCCGGCAGACGCGGACGACAGGCTGGTAGCTGCCGCCTGCAGCGCGGCTTCCGCGCTCTGGAAGGCGAGCTGGCGGTCGTAGAAGTTGCCGCTCATCTTCTGCTGCACGGCCGTCGAGTGGATGGCGCCGATGCCGAGAAGCGTGACGACGACGAGCAGGATGAGCGCAGCGACCAAGGCGATGCCTCGTTCCCGATGTTGCGAAGCGCAGAGCGTGGCGTGGTGCATGGGATTCCCTTAGGCCGGGTTGCGCAGGGCAATGATGCTCGACAGCGTACGGGAAAGCGGCTGCTGCTCGGATCCGGCGCGCTCTGCGCCGCTGCGCATGGTCAGGTCGATGCGGACAGCGGAGACGCGTGCCCAGTTGTTGCCGGTCGTGACGTCGGCCGCCGTGCTGTAGTCCGTGTCGGTGCCGACGAGATAGCGCAGCTGCATGTTGGTCACGTCGCGCACCATCTCCTGGGTTGCGAGCGCCGGTGCGTTTGTCGAGGTCGTCAGGGTCTGGCGATAGAGCGATGTGCCGCCCTGCGCGTTGTTGCCGATGTACCAGGTATTCGCCGACAGCAGCGAGATCTGTGAGTTGCTCGGGAACTGGTAGCAGGACGCTCCGATGCTTGCGGCACCCGAGGTGCTGCACGGTGTCGGATCGGTGCAGTCCGTGGGGAAGCCGAGTCCGTCGGAGCAGTTGTTCCCGGCGTGCGTGAAATCGATCGTCGTCGCGCTGGTCCCGGTGACCTGCGCGATCGTCGCGTGATCGGGATTGCAGATGATCGCGATATTGCCTTCCGCGAACTGTCCGGCAGCGCTCGCGTCGACGGTGTAGGAGGTGTTCGTGGCGTTGGGCGCGCCGGTGGCCACCGTAGGCTCATCGGCCCCGATGAGTTCAATCGAGGAGGTGCCGGTGACCCGTTGACCAGACGCGCCGCCGGTAGTCACCGCCGGATCGGTCTGACTGCCGTCGTAGCCGCGGATGGCGTTCTGTGCAAAATCCGCCCACCACGCGGGAGTGGCACTGGCGTTCGGGCCGTTGGTGAGCACGTTGGCGACCCTGTTGGCGTCGCCGCAGCCGGCCAGACCGGCCTGGCGCAGGTCGCGAGCCAGCAGCTCGTAGGCAATGCGCGCGTTGCTCTGTATCTCGCTGAGCGCGCTGTTCGTCGTGTAAGCCTGCTTGTTCGAGAGGAACACGGCCGATGCGGCGCCGACGACGACGAGCCCGAGGACGAGGGCAATCATCATCTCGATGAGCGTCATGCCTGCCTGTCGGTGCGTGGCTGTCGTCAAGCGGTGATCCCTGTTCATATCTGTGCCCTGGTTTGCAGGGTCTGGACGCCACCCGGCGTCGGGTTCCCCTGCAGCCGGCTGTCGTCCCAGGTGATGGTGATGGTGCAGTTCCCGTTCCCGTCGCAGTTGATGGTGCCTTTGGTCGTGGCCGCGGCGCCCAGCGTCTCGCCAAGCGACTGACACCAGTGTTCCAGCTGGGTCTGGGCGAGAGAGCCCGCTTCCGGGCATTCGTTTGCCTGCACCGTCCCGTTGTAGGCGCTGTTCACCGCGTTGTTGCGGTCCGCGAGCATCGCGTCGACGATGGAGTAGGTTGCGACCGTCGCCATCGAGCGGCCCATGGAGTTTCCGCTGCTGACCAGCGCCCGCGTCTGGAGCGCCGCGATGCCGAGGATGCCGATGGAAAGAACCAGCACCGCCACGAGGATCTCGATCAGCCCGATGCCCGCCTGCAGCTGTGCGCGCGCTCCGATGAGCGGCATCTGATGCCCGATCGGCGCCGTCGCCGGTTTCCGACCGGCTGCGCCGAAGCGGCCGATTCGCCTGACGTTCAGGCCGCAGTGTGTCCGTCGATCAGCCGGCAAGACGCTTGCTGGGGTTCCGGTGCTTGGCATGGCAGGGCAGGTACGGTTTCCTCAGTTACACGACGCAGGCGCGCCCGCGGGGCAGCTGGAGCCGGTATAGGTGCAGGTACGGACGACGCTCCCCGTGAAGATGTAGATGCAACGCCGGTTGTTGGTCGACATGTCGTGTGCGTAGATATCGGCGACCAGGCCATTCGCCGGGCTCCCGCTGGTGTTGTCGCGAGCAAGGCCGTCTCCCGCGAAGCGCAGTGCCTGGACGGTAACGCCGCCGTTGCTGCTGCCGAGCGCGATGTTGTTGGGCAGGGCCGGGGCGGCCTGCACCGGGTCGGATCCGACCGCCGTGCCTTGCATGGCGTAGACCGCGCCGGCCTGTTCGTTGCAGGCCGTCGCGAGCAGTTTCCCGGGGGTGGGGTCGACGTTCTGGTTGCTGATGCCGCTGTTGCTGCAGAAGATCGTTCGCTGGTTGCCACGCACCGCCTGCAGGCGCGCCTGATTCAGCGATTCGACGAAGGCGTTGGCGGTGTCGGTGAGCCGGTGCGAAGCCATCATGTGCGTGAACCCCGGAACGGCGAGCGCAAAGATCACGGCGCTGACCGCCAGGGTGGTCAGCAACTCAATGATCGTGAACCCGCGGGAGAGTCCCCGAAGACGTTGCCGTTCTACGACGTGCATCCATCCGCCCCAGTACCGCGTTGCGGGCCGATTATAGAGGGTATCGTCCGGGTAACGCGGAACTTTAATGGGCGGACGGCGCGCCTAGATGCGCCCGACGGTCGCCTCTACGAGGAGGCGTGACCGAACAGCCGTTCGACGGTGTGCAACGCCTGCTCGAGCTGCCCGATGTCTTCGTGGTTGTTGTACACGGCGAAGGAAGCGCGCACGGTGGCGGGAACCCCGAAGCGCTTCATCAGCGGCATGTTGCAGTGGTGGCCGGTGCGCACGGCAACGCCCTCCATGTCGAGCACGCTGCCGACGTCCTGTGGATGCGCACCCTGCATGACGAAGGAGATGATCGCCGATTTGCCGGGAGCCGTGCCGATGATTCGCAGCCCCGGTACCTTCTGAAGTCGCTCGGTGGCTTCGTGGAGCAGGGCGTCCTCGTGGGCATGAATGGCTTCCAGCCCGACGCCTTCCACCCACGCAATGGCTGCCGCCGTACCGACGGCGCCCGCGATGTCCGGCGTACCTGCCTCGAACTTGTAGGGCACGTCGCTGTAGGTGCTGCCGTCGAAGGCCACGGTGCGGATCATGTCGCCGCCGCCGTGCCACGGAGGCATTGCGTCCAGCAGCTCCGCTTTTCCGTACAGCGCGCCGAAGCCGGTCGGCCCGTATACCTTGTGCGCCGAGAAGGCGTAGAAGTCGACGTCCATCGCGGTCACATCGACCTTCATGTGGGCCACGGCCTGCGCGCCGTCGACCAGCACCGGGACATGGTGCCGGTGCGCGATGCGCACCATCTCAGCGACCGGATTGACGGTCCCGAGCGTGTTGGAGACCTGCGTGATGGCCGCCAGACGCGTGCGCGGGCCGAGCATCGCTTCCCAGGCAGCGAGGTCGAGGCTCCCGTCGTCCAGCACCGGCGCGGCGACGGTCTTTGCGCCTGCCAGCTGCCAGGGAACGATATTGGAGTGGTGTTCCATGCCGGTCACGAGGACTTCGTCACCAGGCTTCAGCGTCGGTTGGATGAAACAGCGGGCGACGAGATTGATCGCCTCGGTGGCACCGCGCGTGAAGACGATCTGCTCGCGCGGCGCGTGCAGCAGCCGGGCGATGGCGTCGCGCCCGTGCTCGTAGCCGGTGGTTGCCCGCTCGGCGAGCTCATGCAGTCCGCGGTGGACGTTCGCGTTGCTGTGCCGGTAGTAATAGTCCAGGGCGTCGATGACGGCCTCGGGCTTCTGCGTTGTCGCGCTGTTGTCGAGGTAGGCAAGGCGCTTGCCGCGTGTGATCTCCGAGAGGATCGGAAACTGCGCGCGAATGGCGTCGATATCCAGGCCCGACGGCTCCACGAAATTACCCGTGAGCACGGGCGGGATGCGTTCCGGCAAGCTCATGCGCTGGCCTCCGCAGGTGCTTCGGCCGCCAGGGCGGCCTGCAGTCTCTGGCCGACGCGCTCGCGCAGCATCTCGCGCAGCGGCTCGTTTGGCACGGTCTCCAGAACCGTGGACACGAAGGCCAAGGTGAGCAGCTCACGTGCCGTCATTTCGTCGATTCCGCGGCTGCGCAGATAGAACAGCTGCACCGGGTCGAGCTGCCCCGTCGCGGCTCCGTGGTCGCAGCGGACGTCATCGTTGTAGATCTCGAGTTCCGGCTTGGCGTTGACTTCGGCGCGCGATGATAGCAGCAGGTTCGCGATGCGCTGGTCGGAGTCGGTCTTGGTCGCGCCGCGGTCGACGAGGATCAGCCCGTCGAAGATGACCTTGGCTCGCCCGCCCGCGATGCCGCGGAAATCAATCCGGCTGCGCCCGTGCGGGGCGGCGTGCTCCACCTTCACCTGGTTGTCGACGTGCGTGCGCTGGTCGGCGACGGTGAGTGCATGCACTTTGACGTCCGCGCCGTGCGCCGCGAGCGTGACGTTGAAGTCATGCCGTGCCAGCCCGCTGCCGAGGTCGAAGCTGTAGGCCTCGAAGGCCGCGTCGCGGCCCACGGATACGAAGCTGGTCGCGAGATCCGTCGCGCCCGCAGCGGCTTCCTGGATCCGGTACAGATGCAAGTGCGCGCCGGCGCCGAGCTTCGCCTCCAGCACCGCGGTGCCGAAGTAATGGCCGTCACCGCGCGAGTCGAGGATGACCGTGGCCTCGGCGTTGTCGCCGAGCGTAATGCGGTGGCGCAGGTGCGACGTGGACGGGGCTTCGCCGCTGCGGTAGTCGACGACGTACAGTGGGCGCTCGAGCCGCTTCCCAGGCGCCAGCTCCAGCCGAAGGCCGTCCGACGCGAAGGCCGCGTTGAGCGCGACGATGTTGCCGTGCTCGCTGTCCGCCACTTCCCGCAGGCCATGACGTGCGGCGTCGCCCTCGACGCCGTGGCCGTTCACGAAGACCAGATAGTCGGTATCCGGCAGGCGGCGGAACGATGGCGCCTTGTCCCGTTGAGCGACGGCATAGGCTGTGCGGGCGAGGGCGGTGACGTCCGTATAACGCCAGTGCTCCACGCCCTTCTTCGGGGGAAAGCCGGTCGCCATGAACCGCTCGAGCTGACGGCGACGCTGCGCCGCGTCACCGGGAAGCGATGCAACGGTTTCGTCAAACAGCCTGCGCCAGCTCTCCAGCGGCGCGCCGGTCGCCGTGGCTTTCGTGCTCACGCCGCTTCCTCCAGCCAGCCGTAGCCTCGCTGTTCAAGTTCCAGCGCGAGTTCGGGTCCTCCGCTCTTGACGATCTTGCCGGCTGCCAGAACGTGGACGTAGTCGGGCTTGACGTAATCCAGCAGGCGCTGGTAGTGCGTCACCAGCACCGTGGAGCGCTCCGGAGAGCGCAGCGCGTTGATGCCATTGGCGACGACCTTGAGCGCGTCGATGTCGAGACCGGAGTCCGTCTCGTCGAGAATCGCCAGCCTTGGTTCCAGCACCAGCATCTGGAGGATCTCGTTGCGCTTCTTCTCGCCACCCGAGAAGCCTTCGTTGACGCCGCGCGACAGCATCTTCGCGTCGATCTCGACCTGCTTTGCGCGTTCGCGCACCTTGGCGAGCAGCTGTACCGCGTTCGCCTCGGGCTCGCCACGGAACTTGTGGCGCGCGTTGACTGCTGCCTTGAGCAGCACGAGATTCGAGACACCGGACACTTCAACGGGATACTGGAAGCCAAGAAACAGGCCGCGGCACGCCCGCTCTTCCGGCGTCAGGCTCAGGATGTCGACGCCGTCGAGCGTCGCGGTACCGGCCGTCACGGTGTAGCCGGCGTGGCCCGAGAGCACGTTCGCAAGCGTGGACTTCCCCGCGCCGTTCGGTCCCATGATGGCGTGCACTTCGCCCGGATTCACGATGAGCGTCGCACCCTTGAGGATTTCCTTGTCGCCGATGCGCGCGTGCAGGTCTTTTATTTCAAGCATTGAGTCGAGCCTTTTTCGGGGTAGCTGTGCGTGGAGATGGACGGACGTTGACCGCAACGGGTCAGCCGACCGCCCCTTCGAGCGTGACGGTGAGAAGCTTCTGCGCCTCGACCGCGAATTCCATCGGCAGCTCCTTGAAGACGTCCTTGCAGAAGCCGTTGACGATCATGGAAACCGCGTCTTCCTCGGAGATGCCGCGCGAACGCACGTAGAACATCTGGTCCTCGCTGATCTTCGACGTCGTGGCCTCGTGTTCGACCTGCGCGCTGCGGTTGCGGATCTCGTTGTACGGGAAGGTATGCGCGCCGCACTTGTCGCCGATGAGCAGGGAGTCGCAGCGCGTGTGGTTGCGGGCCCCCTCGGCCCCGGCGTAGACGCGCACCAGCCCCCGGTAGGACTGGTCGGATTTTCCCGCCGCAATCCCCTTGGAGACGATCGTCGAGCGCGTGTTCTTGCCGATGTGCGTCATCTTTGTCCCGGTATCGGCCTGCTGGAAGTGGTGCGTCACCGACACGGAATAGAACTCGCCGACGGATTCGTCGCCGCGCAAGATGACGCTCGGATACTTCCAGGTGATCGCGGACCCGGTTTCCACCTGCGTCCACGAGATCTTCGAGCGCGCGCCGCGGCAGTCGCCGCGCTTGGTGACGAAGTTGAACACACCGCCCTTGCCATTCTCGTCGCCCGGGTACCAGTTCTGTACCGTCGAGTACTTGATTTCGGCACCTTCGAGCGCCACCAGCTCGACGACCGCCGCGTGCAACTGGTTCTCGTCGCGTTGCGGCGCGGTGCAGCCTTCCAGGTACGACACGTGGCTGTGGTCTTCGGCGATGATCAGGGTGCGTTCGAACTGCCCGGTCTTGCCCTTGTTGATGCGGAAGTAGGTGGACAGCTCCATCGGGCAGCGCACGCCCTTCGGGATGAACACGAAGCTGCCGTCCGTGAATACCGCGGAGTTGAGCGCGGCGTAGAAGTTGTCGCCGAAGGGGACGACGCTGCCGAGGTATTTCTGCACGATCTCGGGATAGTCGCGGATCGCGTCGGAGATGGAGCAGAACAACACACCCGCCTTCCCGAGCTTCTCGCGGAAAGTCGTGACGATGGACGTGGAGTCAAAGATCGCGTCCACCGCGACGTTCCGGCTCGGGTCCACGACGCCCGCCAGCTGCGCCTGCTCCTGCAACGGCACGCCGAGCTTCTTGTAGGTCTCGAGCAGCTTCGGGTCGACCTCGTCGAGCGACTTCGGCTTCTTCTTCGCCGCGAAGGGGCTGGAGTAGTAGGAAATGTCCTGATAATCGATCTGCGGATAGTGGACGTGCGGCCACCACGGGCGCTTCATCTTCAGCCAGCGGTGGTAGGCGCGCAGCCGGAACTCCAGCGCCCACTCAGGCTCGCCCTTGATGTGCGAGATGAAGCGGATCGTATCTTCCGAGAGGCCCGGTGGTACGGTTTCCTGCTCGATGTCGGTTACGAAACCTTCCTTGTACTCCCGGGACCGGAACAGCTCCTCGTTGTCCTGGGTCCGGGTTTCGACACGTGCTTCCATGCTCAGCTTCCTGAAACGTGAGTGGGGAAAAGTCTGTGTACGGAGTCGACCGGTGCCAGCGCCGCCAGCGGCTGTACCGCGGCAGCGCGTTGCGCGACTGGCCGCGCGCTGTCCGCCATCTGCTGCAGCGAGACCGCTTCGAGCGCCCGTTGCACCGCCGCATTGATGAGCCGCCAGCTGCTGCGTACGCCGCAGCTGCCCTCAATCGCACAGTGGCTGTGGCTGCCGGCGCATTCCGTCAGTGCGACCGGGCCCTCGATGGCGGTCACGATCGCGGCGATACTGATCTGCGCCGCCGGCCGCGCCAGCCGATAACCGCCGTGCGCGCCGCGTTCGGCCTGCACCAGCGCCGCCTGCGACAGCTGTCGAAGCAGCTTGGCGACGGTCGGCGAGGCGACGTGCGAACGGTCGGCCAGATCGCGCGCGTTGAGCATCTGCTCCGGCGCGAGCGCCAGCTGCGTCATCACCAGCGTTGCGTAATCCGTGAGGCGGCCGAGCTTCAGCATCAATCAAGACCAACTTGGTACACATTGAAAGTGTAAGGGCGGCTTCGGGCATGCGCAAGCGCATAATCCCGATTGGAGAGCGGTGCTGCCGACTGAAGTTACAGGCGAATATCGTGAAGAAACTGCCTTGGGATGTCGCGCATGTCTTCAGCGTTCCGGTAACGGTAGCGGACGACGACTGCGACGCATTCGGCCATACGAACAATGTGGCGTACCTGAAGTGGCTGGAGCGCGTGGCCTGGGCGCACAGCCGTAGCCTCGGGCTGGGTCTGGAAGCATGCAGGAAGCTTGGCGTGGCGTGCGTAGCGCGCCGGCACGAACTGGACTATCTGGCCGCCAGCTTCGCGGGCGAACGCCTGCAGCTGGGGACGTGGGTCCTGAGCAACGACGGACGGCTCTGCGTCTGGCGGGCCTACCAGATCATCCGCGTCGCGGACGCACGGACGGTGCTACGCGGGGTGACGCGCTGGGTCTGCGTGCGGCTGGCCAACGGGCGCCCGCAGCGCCAGCCGCGCGAGTTCCTCGACGCCTATCAGCCCGCTTCGTAACCCGGCCTGACGCGCGGGCGTTCCGCGACGAGCCCCGGTGCGCCGGTATCGATCGGCCATCGCGGGCCACTGAGCGGAGGCCGGATAAAGCGGCGGCGATGCCGGGCATACTGGCGCACGGGAGGGGCCACGTGGAACGAGATCGATGAGTGACGACGCCAGGCATGCGTTCTCCGGGCGGTTGGATCCCAGGGCGCTGCCTGCGCTGATCGCGGGCATCCTGTGGCTGGCGGTGAGCGAGGGATGGGGCGGTGCCGTGCTGGCCATTCTGCCGGGCGTCGGCCTGATCGCCAGCAGCGGGGGTGTCATGTTCTGGCCGGGCGAGCCGCGGCATGCCCGTCTGATGGCGCTGTCCGGCGTCGTCGGGGTGCTCTTCGCGCTGCCGGCGTTCGGGGTCGACGGATGGCGCTACGCGCTGATGGTCCTGATCCTGTCAGCGGTTTCCTTCGTGTGCGCGGGGCGTCTCGCGCTGATCTCGGGCACGCGTCCAGCGGGCGTACCGACCGTGCCGCAAGGATGGTTGGCCAACGCCAAGGCGGCGCTGGACGCGGCCCTCATGGGCTACTTCGTGCTGACGGCAAGGATCCCGACCCGGTCCGAGATGAGTTCCTTTGCGGAAAGGGCCGCGCGGCTGGAGGCAGCCCTGACCGGCGACAGGGCAACGGACGGTGCGGTGGAGGGGCCGGAACGCGTCGACGCGCCGCACGATGCGGAGCTGCTCGCCATGCACACGCGGCACCTCAGCGGTGAGCGGTTGAGCTTCCCCAGTCGCTACCGCGCGCCGTCCGAAGGCGCGGACGCCCCGCGATGGCTGGCACACGCCGCAAATGCACGCTGCCAGGCGCTGGTGTTCCGTCAGCGCCAGCCGGAACACCACTGGCTGGTCGGCATCCACGGCTACCGCATGGGACCCGATTGGCTCAACACCGCGCTGTTTCCGCCGCGCCTGCTGATGCAGCAGCTGGGCTGCAACCTCATGCTGCCGGTGCTGCCGCTGCACGGCGCGCGCAAGGTGGGATGGCGGACCGGCGATTACTACATGGATGGCGATCCGCTGAACCTTCTCTACGCGCAGAGTCAGGCGCTCTCGGACCTGCGCCATCTGTTGGCGTGGATCCGCGACGTCGATGCCGATGCCCGCATCGGCGTGCTCGGTTACAGCCTGGGCGGACTGAACGCGGCGCTGTTGGCGGCTTGGGAGCCGGCGCTCGATTTCGTCGTGGCCGGCATTCCGCTCGCGGATCCGGCGGCGATCGTCTGGCCGGCCGTGCCGCCGTCGTACCGGCGCGGCTTCGAGGCACAGGGCGTGGATGCGGAGCGCTACGCCCGCCTGCTGGAGGGCATTTCTCCTCTGTCACGCGCGCCACTGGTGCCGCGTGCACGGCTCACGATCTTCGCGGGGGCGGCCGACTGCATCGTGCCGCCCGACCAGCCGGAGCGGCTTTCCCGGCACTGGGGCGTGCCGGTGCACTGGTACACCGGCGGACATCTGACGTTCCGCAACGAACCGGTTGTAATGAACAGCCTGCACGACATGGCCGGCGCGGCCGGCTGGACTTGACTCGTGCCTGCTCTCCGACGAAGACAACCACGAGGCGCGCGACGATTCCGTGCACGGAACCGCATGCGGCGGCCGCAGCGGGCGTGGCGGGGAGCGACCGATGGCTGACGCGCGCCGCTGGCGTGGGCCTTCGCCGGTCCTTTGGCAGGAGCTGCATCGGGTGGCTTGGCGCGCGGCGGCGGGTGTCTTCGTCGGCTTCTGGACACAGAGCTGGAGCATCGGAGCCCTGGTGTTTGCGGCGCTGTACCTGGCTACGCAGCTGCACTCGCTGTGGCGGCTGCGGCGCTGGCTGAAGCGGCCCAAGCACGTCGAGCTCCCCGAAGTCGCGGGCCTGTGGGGCGACGTCGCGAATGACCTGTACACGCTGCAGCGGCGCAACCGCAAGCGCAAGCGTCGGCTGGCGGCCATCCTCGGCGAGTTTCGCGCGTCGACCGCGGCCTTGCCCTACGGCACGGTGGTGTTGAGCGGACGGGGACAGATCGCGTGGTTCAACGACGCTGCGCAGCTGATGCTCGGACTGGACTTCCGCAAGGACGTCGGGCAGCGCATTCCCAACCTTGTGCGTCATCCACGCTTCACGGAGTACTTCGCGGCGGAGGTCTACGACCGCAGCGTCGAAGTTCCTTCGCCGGTCAACGCCAACGTCACGCTGTCGCTGCGCGTGGTGCCCTACGGACGTGGCCAGCGGCTGCTGATCGTGCGCGACGTCTCCGAGGCGCGGCGCCTGCACGAGACGCGGCGTGATTTCGTCGCCAATGCCTCGCACGAGCTGCGCGCGCCGCTGGAGATTCTCCGCGGCCAGCTCGGTACCCTGGACCTGGCGGACGCGCCGAGCGCGCGGTGGCGCGAGGCCATCGTCCGGATGCGCGCCCAGACCGCGCGGATGGAAGCGCTCGTCGAGGACATGCTGCGGCTGGCCGAGCTCGAGGCGGAGGTCTCCTTTGCCCATCAGACGCGCGTCGACGTCGGCGAGCTGCTGGAGGCGGTCCACTCCGCCGCGGAAAGCCTGTCACATGGGACCCACCGTATCCAGTTCGTCGTGGAAGCGGGGCTCGATCTGCTCGGGCGACCCAGCGAGCTCTACAGCGCATTCACCAACCTCGTCGGCAACGCCGTGCGGTATACGCCGAGCGGCGGCGACATCGTCGTGCGTTGGCACGGCACCGCGCAGGGCGCCGAGTTCTCCGTGCGCGATACCGGGATCGGCATCGCGGAATCCGAGCTGGCCCGCGTCACGGAGCGCTTCTACCGCGCCGACAAACACCACATGGACGTGGCGGCGGGCACCGGGCTGGGCCTGTCGATCGTGCGCCACGCGGTGGAACGGCACGACGGCCAGCTCAAGGTCGAGAGCGTCGTCGGCAAGGGCAGCACCTTCACGTGCACGTTCCCGAGTTCGCGGGTGCTGCGCGGTGAGCGCACGCTTCCGCACCACGTCGCCTCGGGTGCGGGCTGACCCCGCATGCGCTAGCGGTGGAAGGCAAGACGGGCCTGAAGCGGACGCTGCGGCATTTCGCCTGCGCTAGAGTGCGTACGACTTCGTGACCCATGTCCCGCATCTGCCTGCCAGCCATGAACACACCCGCCCTCGGACAGCATCTGTCCAGCCAGTACAACGTGGAGATGCAGGAGATCCGCCAGCGCGTTCTGGCGATGGGCGGGCTCGTCGAGCAGCAGATCATCGACGCGACGCGCGCGCTGATGGAGGCTGACAGCGCGCTGGGAGCGCAAGTCGCCGACAACGACGTGCGCGTCAACCGCATGGAAGTGTTGATCGACGAGGAATGCAGCGGCATCCTCGCGCGCCGCCAGCCGACCGCAGGCGATCTGCGGATGGTTTACGCGATCATCAAGACCATCACGGACCTCGAGCGCATCGGCGACGAGGCGGAGAAGATCGCGCGCATGGCGGCGGGCCTCGCGACGCAGGATCGCAGCGGGGAGCCCCTCGTCGAGATCGGCCACATGTCGCAGCAGGTCTCGCACATGGTGCGCGGTGCGCTCGACGCTTTCGCGCGCATGGACGCCGATGCCGCATTCGAAGTCGCGCGCGAGGACCTCGCGGTGGATCGCCAGTACGAGGCACTGCTGCGGCAGTGCATCACCTTCATGATGGAGGACCCGCGCACGATCCGCCGGGTCATGGACGTCATCTGGTCGATCCGCGCGCTGGAGCGGATCGGCGACCACGCGCGCAACATCGCGGAGTACGTCATCTACTTCGTGAAGGGCAAGGACGTGCGGCACGTCAGCGTGGACGAGATGCAGCGCCAGGTGCGCAACGGCCGCTGAACGCGGACCGCCGGTGCCCGATCCCGAGCCGTTAGAATAGGCGGCTTGATGCCGCGTCGCAGAAGACCCATCCGCCGGCTGTTCCTGATCGTCCTCGTGCTGTGCTTCAGCGCGGCGCTGGCGGTCGCTGCCGTGTACCTGATGCACCTCGACCAGACGGTGCAACAGCGCTTCGCGGCGGTCAAATGGGTGCTGCCGGCGCAGGTCTATGCCGCGCCGATGGAGCTGTATCCGGGCAAGGACGATTCCGGCAACGAGCTGGTCAGTCAGCTCGGCCGCCTGGGCTACAGCAACGTGAGCGCCCTGTCGGGGCCGGGCACCTTCTCGGGCGGCAGCGACGTGATGGCGGTCGAGACCCGTCCCTTCACGTTCTGGGATGGGCACCAGGACGCGCAGAAGGTGCTGCTGCGCTTCAGCCACGACAAGATCGCGTCGATCACCGACCTGGACTCCGGCAAGCCGGTCTCGATCCTGCGCTTCGACCCGCAGCTCATCGGCAGCATCTACCCGGGTAACGGCGGACAGGACCGCGTGCTGGTGCGACTCGATCAGGTGCCGCCGCTGCTGCCGAAGACGCTGGTGCTGGTCGAGGACCGCGACTTCTACTCGAACTTCGGCATCAGCATCCGCGGCATCGTCCGCGCGGCGGTCGCCGACGTCATGGCACGGCGTCTGGTGCAGGGTGCGAGCACCTTGACGCAGCAGCTGGTGAAGAACCTGTTCCTGACCGACAAGCGGACCTTCTCGCGCAAGATCCGCGAGGCGCTCATGGCCATCCTGCTGGAACGGCACGTCAGCAAGGACCAGATCCTCGAGGCCTACATGAACGAGGTGTACCTCGGGCAGGACGGACAGCGCTCGATCCGCGGCTTCGGGCTGGCGAGCCAGTTCTACTTCAACAAGCCGCTGACGGAGCTGCAGCCGTACCAGATCGCCCTGCTCGTTGGCATGGTCAAAGGCCCGTCCTACTACAACCCGCGCACCAACCCGAAGAACGCGATGGCGCGGCGTGACCTGATCCTCGGGATGATGCACGACGCCGGCTACCTCACCGAGCGCCAGCTGCGCGCGCAGCTGGCCGAACCCCTCGGAGTGGACGACGGCGGCGGCAGCGGCCCGAATCGCTATCCGGCGTTCCTCGGGCTGGTCCGCAACCAGATCGAAGGGCAGTACAGCGAAAAGGATCTTTCCCTGGAGGGTCTGCGCGTCTTCACGACGCTCAATACGGAGGTGCAGCACCAGCTTGATCGCCATCTGGTGGACGGACTCAACGACATCGAGAAGGCCAAGCACTTGAAGCCGGGCACGCTCGAGGGCGCAGGCGTCGTGACCTCGGTGAACAGCGGCGAAGTACTGGGCATGGTCGGCGGCCGCCGGGTACATTTCGACGGCTTCAACCGTGCGCTGGACATCCGGCGCCAGATCGGATCCACCGCGAAGCCGTTCCTTTACCTCACGGCCTTGGAAGACCCGTCGCGCTTCAACGTGGCGACTTTGCTGCCGAACCAGCCGATCGACGTGCAGCTGCCGAACGGCACCGTATGGAAGCCGCACAATTTCGAGCGCTACAACTACGGGGCGCCGGTTCCCATGTACGTCGCGCTAGCCAAGAGCATGAACGTACCGACGGTGTCGCTCGGCCTGCAGGTCGGCGTGAAGGCGGTCGTGAAGACCTTCCACGACGCCGGCTTCAGCGATGTGCCCGACCTGCCGTCTATCTTCCTCGGCTCGATCGACATGTCGCCGTTCCAGGTAGCGCAGGTCTATTCGACGATCGCCGGCGGCGGCTTCTATACGCCGCTGCAGTCGGTGACGGCGGTGATGACACCTGACGGCAAGCTGCTGAACCATTATCCGATCAAGGTGCGTCGCACGCTGCCGGCTGGACCGACCTTCATCACGACCTGGCTGATGGAGAATGTCCTGCGCTTCGGCACCGCCCAGTGGGCGCAAAGCGTGTTCCCCAAGGGTACCGTGCTGGCAGGCAAGACCGGCACGACCAACGGTCTGCGCGACAGCTGGTTCTCGGGCTTCGGGTCGAACCTGCTGAGCGTGATCTGGGTAGGCAAGGACGACGACGGGCGCACGGATCTGGTCGGCGCCACCGGGGCGCTGAAGATCTGGGCGCCGCTGATGCGCGACCTGCACGTCAAGTCGCTGGACCCGTCGATGCCGACGGATGTCGTGGAGGAATCGATCGATCCTTCGACCGGGTTGAAGGCGGACGCCGGCTGCAGCGACGCCGTGACCCTGCCATTCATGAAGGGATTTGCGCCGCAGCAATATGCGCCGTGCGCGAACGCCTCGAAATCCATCCTGCCGGAATGGCTGCGGACGATGTTCCAATGACACGACTCCTGACGGTACCCGCTCGCCTCTCGCCCAGTCGCTGGCAGGGACTCGTCTTGTTCATCATGGCGGGCAGCCTGTGCCTGAGCGCCTGCGTGAGTACGCCGGAAACCGGCCAACGACGCGTGTATGTGCCGCCGGCGCCGGCGCACGCGCCGACCAGGCCAGAACCTGGCGCGGTGGCGCCGCTGACGACTCCGGGGACGTCATCCACGGGGAGTGCGTCAACCCCGCGGTCCTATCCGACGCGCATCGAGGATACCGACGCGAACGCCGCGGTGATCGCGCTGTACCGGCAGGCTGCGCAGGCGCGCCAGGACGGCGACGTGCAGCGCGCCGCCAGCGACCTCGAGCGTGCCCTGCGGCTGGCACCCGCCAACGCCTTCGTGTGGAGCGCGTTGGCCGGGGTACACCTGCAGGCGGGGAAGTTCGACCAGGTTGAAGGGGAGGCGAGCAAGTCGAATGCGCTTGCCGGAGCCAACCCTGTTCTGCTGCACGCGAACTGGCTGGCCATCGCGTCGGCAAGAAAATCGCTCGGTGACGCCGCCGGCGCGGCAGAGGCACAGCAACACGCGGAGAAGTACGCGTCGTTGGCGACGCCCGCGCAGTGAGCGCCGAGGCGCCAGGCGCCGGAGCGTTGCTCGGAGCGGACGGCGACTTCGCGCACGCGGTGCCGGGTTTTTCTCCGCGGCCGGCGCAGCAGGCCATGGCGGACGCCGTGGAGACCGCGCTGGCGCAACGTTCGCTGCTGATGGTTGAGGCCGGTACTGGCACCGGCAAGACCTACGCCTATCTCGTGCCGGCGCTGCGCAGTGGGCTGCGTATCGCGATCTCGACCGGCACCCGCAACCTGCAGGACCAGCTGTTCCATCGCGACCTGCCCCGCGTACGGAAGATCCTTGCCTCGTCGGCGCGCGTGGCGTTGCTCAAGGGGCGCAGCAACTATCTCTGCCTGCGGCGGTTCAACCACGCGCTGCGCGACCCCCGCATGGCGCGTTTTCATCGCCAGCTCGCGACGCTGGAGCGGTGGTCGCGTGTGACGACGAACGGCGAGATCGAGAATCTGGCGGCGATGCCGCCGCCGCTGGCAGCAGCAGTCACGTCCACCGCCGACAACTGTCTGGGCGCCAAGTGCCCGTTCTACGACCAGTGCTTTGTCGTCAAGGCGCGCCGCGCCGCACAGTCGGCCGACATCATCGTCGTCAACCATCATCTCCTGCTGTCCGACTACCGTCTGCGTGAAGAGGGCTTCAACGTGCTGCCGGGCGTGGACGCAGTCATCGTCGACGAGGCGCACCAGCTGCCGGAGCTGGCCGCGCAGTTCTTCGGCGAGCGCCTGTCGACGACGCAGCTGATGGGACTGGTTCACGACGTGGAAAGCGAATGCGGTCAGCGCGGTGACATGCCGGAGCTCGCCGACCTCGCGGCTGAGGTCGCAACCGCGGCGGTAGAGGTGGCGCGGGGCTTCGCGGGCGTGGACGGACGCGTCGGCTGGGAAGAATTCACGGCCCGCCGGTCTACCGACGTGGCCACGCCTCTCGGCGCGGCACTCAGGACGCTCGCGGACGCGCTGGAAGCCGTAGCTGAACGGGGGGTCGAGCTGGAGCAGCTGGCAAGGCGCAGCAGGCGACTGGCCGGGTTGCACGCGCGGCTGACGAGCGAAGACGCCGAGCTGGGGTGGGTACGTTGGGTGGAACGGGCGCCGGGCAGGGCGGGCGGGGGAAGCTGGCACGGCGCTCCGGTGGAAACGGCGAAGGCGTTCCATGAGCTGCGGGCTGCCTATCCGGGCGCATGGATCTTCACTTCCGCAACCCTGAGCGGCGACGACCGCTTCAGCGACTTTCGCACCGCCCTCGGGCTGGAAGATGCCGAGGCGCTGCGCTTCGACAGCCCCTTCGATTACGGCCGGCAGACGCGCCTGTTCCTGCCCACGGGCATGCCCGAGCCGAACACGCCGGATTACCCGCTGGCGGTGGCGCGATGCGCCCTGCGGCTAGTGCAGGCGTCCTCCGGCGGTGCCATGATCCTGTGCACCAGCCGGCGCGCGGTCGGCATCATCGCCGCCGCCCTGAAGAGCGCCGCTGAACGCGACGACGCGTGCGCCTGGCATGTGCTGGTGCAGGGAGAAGCGGGTCGCACGGCGCTGGTGGAGCGCTTCGCCGAGAGCGGCCACGCGGTGCTGGTGGCGACCACCAGCTTCTGGGAAGGCGTGGACATCAAGGGATCGGCCCTGCGTCTGCTCATCATCGACAAGCTGCCTTTCCAGCCACGCGGCGACCCGCTGTTCGAAGCGCGCATGGAGGCCCTGCGAGCGGCCGGCCGGAATCCGTTCATCGACTACCAGCTGCCGCAGATGATCGTCGGCCTGCGACAGGGCGTCGGCCGGCTGATCCGCGATGAACGGGACCGCGGGCTGGTGGTGCTGTGCGACCCGCGGCTGCGCGGCAAGGGCTACGGCGCGCGCACGCTGGCGAGCCTGCCGCCCATGCCGGTGCTGGAAACCGCGGACGCGGCCTGTGAATGGATCGGCGCATTGATGGCGGAGGACGCGCGGTGAGGTGCCTCGCGATCGACAGCAGCACCGAGGTCTGTTCCGTCGCTCTGGAGATCGACGGACGGCGGCGGCAACGCATCGAGACGGAGACACGCCAACACTCGCAGCGTTTGCCGTACATGGTGCAGGAACTGCTGGCGGAAGCCGGCGTGGCCCTGCAGGGTCTGGATCGACTCATCTGCTGCGTCGGGCCGGGAGGCTTTGCAGGCGTGCGCGTGGGCGTCGCCTACGCCAAGGGCCTTGCCTTCGGGCTGGACATTCCGGTCGCCCCGGTTTCAAGCCTCGCATTGCTCGCACAGCAGGCGGTTGGCGAGCAGCCAGGCGCCGACGTGGTCACGGCGCTCGATGCGCGCATGCAGGAGGTCTACGTCGCGAGCTGGCGGCAGGCGGAGGGAAGCGTGGTGCGGGTCGGGTCGGAGCAGGTGTGCCGGCCCGAAAGCACGCGCATGGAAGAACCCCTGCGCGAGCCCTGGATCGGCATCGGCAGTGGCTGGAAACGCTATCCGTTGGCGCTGCAACAGGCGTACGGCACGGCGCCGTCGAAGCTGCTGCCTGACGCCGTGCCGAAGATCATCGACGCCTTCCATCTCGTGCAGCGCGGCCAGCTCGCGTTCGCATCGGCCATGGCCCTGAAACCCGTGTATCTGCGCAACCACGTCGCCCGCACGCTGGCGGAGCGTCGCGGGGAAGCAAGGCAGCCGTCCCCGGAGGCCTGATCGCCGCCGCAAACGGCCACCAAGGTGGCGTACCGCAAGTTCTCCGGCCGTGGCTCAGCAGCATTCCAGGACGCACGGCCTCAGATGCCGAAGTACGCGGCGCGCACGGCGGCGGAATCGCGCAGCGCCGTCTCGTCACCCGACAGGGTCACGCGTCCGCCCTCGAGCACGTAGCCGCGTTCCGCCAACGGCAGGAACGCGACGTTCTGCTCGGCGATGAGCAGCGCCGTGCCCTGCTCGCGGACGCGCGTGAGACCCGCCACGACCTGCTTGACGAACACCGGTGCAAGACCCGCCGACGGCTCGTCGAGGATCAGCAGGGCTGGATGCGAGACCAGGGCCTTCGCCATGCCGAGCATCTTGCGCTGCCCGCCGCTCAGGCTGGCGGCCAGCGCACGCGGATGCGCGGCCAGATCGGGAAACAGCGCGAGCGCTTCGCGTATGCGCTGCCGCACTCTGCGGCCGCCCAGGAAGTAGCCACCCATGCGCAGGTTGTCGCGGATGGAGAGGGTCGGGAATACGCCCAGTTCGGACATGAACGCGACACCACGGCGCACGCGCTGATCCGGACGCAGGTGCGTCACGTCTTGTCCATTCAGCTCGATATGGCCGCGCCACGCAGGGAGCAATCCGACGATGGTGCGCAGCAGGGTCGTCTTGCCGGCGCCGTTGGCGCCGAGCAGCAGCACGCTTTCTCCGCTTTCGACGCGCAGGTCCACGCCCCACAGGACCTGCAGCACGCCGTAGCCCGATTCGATCGCATTGGCTCGAAGGACCGGCACGTCAGGCACCGATGAAGGCTTCCACGACGCGTGGATCCTTCGCGGCGTCGCGCAGCGAGCCTTCAAACAGGTTGGCGCCGGCGCTGAGTACGATCGCGCGGTCCGCGATGCGGTTGAGGAAGTCGAGCAGGTGTTCGACGACCAGCAGGGCGATACCCGCGTCGCGCAGCGCCAGCAGCTGCTCGGCCGTCGCCTTGAGCTCCTGCGGATTCTGTCCGGCGCCCATTTCGTCGACCAGCAGCAGGCGGGGGCGGGTAGCGAGGGCGCGCGCGAGGTCCAGGTGCTTTTGCTGGCTGGTGTTGAGTGTCCGCGCCTCCCGATCGGCGAGGGCGGCCAGGCCGGTGCGCTCGAGGATGGCGTCGACGTCGGCTCCGCCCTTGCCGCCGAAGACCGCCGCTACCCGCAGGTTGTCCCGCACCGACAGCAGCTTGAAAGGCCGGGGGACCTGGAACGTGCGGTTGATGCCGAGGTGTGTCACGCGGTGCGGCGCCATGCCCTGGATCCTGCGTCCGTCGAATACCACCTCGCCGCTGTCCGGGCGGTAGACGCCCGAAATGACGTTGATGAGCGTCGTCTTGCCCGAGCCGTTCGGGCCGACGAGCCCGAGGATCTCGCCGGCGTGCAGCTCAAGGCGTACGTCGTTGAGCACGCGGCGGCGGTTGAAGATCTTCACGACATCACGGACCGTGAGCAGCACTTCAGAGGACATGGCGGCCTCCGCGTTCGAATACCGACGCCAGCCCGCGTGGCAGGAACAGCACCAGTGCCACGATCAGCGCGCCGTAGATAAGCTGGAAATACTCTGGCGTCGAGATGCCGATGAAGTTGTAGAGACCGTAGAGCACGATCGCGCCGAAGATCGGGCCGGCGACCGTTCCGGCGCCGCCGAACAACGCGAAGACGATTGCGAACACCGTCACCTGCAGCGCGAATACCGAGTCGGGATAGAACACCGAGATATGCCAGCCGAAGGCCGCGCCGACCAGCCCGGCAATGAACGCGCTCAGCAGCCAGGCAATGAGCCTGCCGCGCACGACGTTGACCCCCGCCGTGCCGGCGCTCACGGGATCCTGGCTGATGGCCAGCAGCGCCAGCCCGAACTTCGAGAGCCGCAGATAGACCACGATGGCCGTGGCCACGAGCATGATGACCAGCATCACCGCGTAGCTCAGCGTGGGATCGAAGATCGCCGTCAGCTTCATGCCGTACGGACCCTGGGTGATATCCGTCAGATTCGGATTCGCGACGACGTAATAGAGGACCTCCGCCGCCGCGAGGTTGGCGATCGAGAAATACGCACCCGAAAGGCGCAGCAGGGGTGCGAGCACGAGCCCGATCAACACCGCCAGCACGCCGCCCGCCACGACCGCGAGGATTACCGGCCAGTGCAGGAAGGTGACGGCCAGCGCCATGCCGTAGGCGCCGACGCCGAAGAAGCCGACGTAGCCGAAGGGCAGGTAGCCGGTAAAACCGTAGACGACGTTCAGGCCCTGCGCCAGCGCCACGTAGGCCATCATCATGAACAGCAGCGTGAGGTTGCCGTAGACGCTTGGTGCCACGCCGAAGACGATGGCCAGCGCCATCAGCAGCAGCGCCGCCTGCACCAGCCTGCGACGCTCAGGCACGTCGCACCTGATGGCCGAGCAGTCCGGCCGGCTTCACCAGCATGATGAGGATCAGCAGCAGGTAGGGAACCAGCGTCGACCACGACGGGAAATAGGTCTCCATCAGCATGAGCGCGATGCCGTAGACCAGCCCGCCGATGATCGTCCCCAGCGGATTGCCGAGCGAGCCGATCACGACGATGGCAAAGGAGATCGTCGTCAGGTTGACGCCGACGCTAGGATTCACCGAGCCGATCATATAGGGCGCGAACACGCCGGCGAGTCCCGCGAGCGCAAAGCCCAGCGCCAGCGCTACCGCGGAGATCCAGTGCACGTTGATCCCGGTCGTGCGCGCTTCGTCGCGATCTGCCATGACGGCGCGCGTCGCGCAACCATAACGCGTGCGATAGAAGTAGACATAGAGCGCGAGGATGGCGGCAACGCCAACGCCCGCCGACACCGCCCACGCCTTGGGAAAGGCCTGGCCCAGAATTCGCACGTTGCCGACGCCCAGCGTCGCCAGCGGCAGCGAACGCTGCGAGCTGCCGAAGCCGAGCGTGGCCGCCGCCTCGATCATCTGCGACACGCCGAAGAACAGGATGAACGAGAGCATCTCGGGATCGCGCGTGCCGAGCAGCCTGGGTACCAAAAGGTAGTAGAGCGGGATGCCCAGCAGCATGAAGCCGAGGAATTCGAGTGGAATTCCCACCATGGGGCTCAGGCCCCACAGGTGGAACACCCAGTAGGCGCCAAAGGCACCCAGCATGATGAGATCGCCGTGCGCAAGATTGACGATCTGCATAACGCCGAAGATCAGGTTCAGCCCGAGGCCGACCAACGCGAAGTACAGCCCGAACAGCACGCCGCCGATCAGCGCGTATTCAAGCAGTTCCATCGCTCACTCCGGACGTGTCCGGCGGAAACGTTGATCGACTCCCATGCCTCATTCCGGACGTTTGCCTGGCGCCGGCGAGCGCCGGTGCCGCCACAAACGGCCCTCGCGTGATCCTGGCGGGCCTCAGCGCTCGCGCGAAACGGCAGATCAGCTGGCCGGCGCTGGGTAGATGGCCTTGCCGGTAGCGATGTCGTGCGGATAGACCACCACCATGTGGTTCACCTTCTTCCCCTTGACCGGCTGCAGCTGGCCGACCGGCAGATCCTCTCCGATCTGGGCACCGTCCTCGGCGATCCGGAAGTGTCCGTTCAGCGTGAACAATTTCCCGGAGAAACTCGCCACCGCGTGCCGCATCGCCAGCTGCGTCAGCTCAGGCGCGGTCGCCAGCGTCTTCTGGATGACGAGGCCGGCGTTGTAGCCCGCCACCGTCAGGAAATTTACCGGCTTGTCGGTCGCCTTGGTATAGGCCGACTCGAAGGCGTCGATCCCTGGTCCATAGTTGACGTCGTTGTAACGCAGCAGCGGGGCAGTGGGGTAGGTGTAGGTATAAGCCAGCGCGTCGGCTCCGACGTTGTGCGCCATCAACTCAAGAAGCTGACCGGGAAACACCGTGAACACCATCGGGAAGTTCAGTCCGCTGGACGAGGCCGCCTGCAGGAACGCGATGTCGTTGTCCGGATAGCCGAATTCGATGACCGCATCGGGGCTGCTCGCTGCCACCGTATGCAGCAGCACCGTGTAGTTGGACGTACTGGTCGGAACCGCGCGGTAGTAGACGGGTTTCTTGCCTGCCTTCGTCAGCAGCTCATTCAGCGTGGTCGCCTGTGACTGGTCGAAATCGTTCGAGTCGTAAAGAATCGCGACCCGCTTGATGTTCTTGGACTCGTTGAGGAAGGCCCCGAGCGATTTCGGCCACACGCCCGACGTCGGCAGGCTGAGCAGGACGTTGTAGGGGTTGTCCTTGCTGAAGAATTTCGCGCCGGTCCCGGTCGGGTCGAACAGCAGCTGCTTGTGCTCCTGCGCGAGAGGCACGGCGACGGAAGTGAGAACGGAGCCGAAGTCCGATACCAATATGTTTACTTTATTCTGTGTTATCAGTTGATTGTACAACGTCGTTGCAGTTGTTGTGGAGCTTTGATCATCGTAGGCGATCAGCTTGAGCGGAATCTTCTTGTTGTAGGCCTTGACGAACGCGCCGCCCTGATCGTTCATCTGCTTGATCCAGAACTTCAGGCCATCGAACTCCGGCTGCGACGACGTCGCGAAGACTCCGGTGCTCGCATACAGCGTACCGATGGTGATCGCGGTGGGCGCCTCGGCGGCCGTCGCCGCCATGCTGGTCGTGCCGAAGAACACCGCTGCGACGACCGCCATGACCGTCGCGACAGGCTTTACGTGCTTCACGTCTGACTCCTCTGCGAACCTGCGCGCATACGTGCGTGTTCTGGGCGCGCTCCATTGGCAGACAACGACGCGTCGGGGTGAGTTCCAACGTATCTGGGACGACTTCGCCTATGGGGAAGCCAGTGAGACGCGAAGCCCGCGTCGTGCCGCCGATCCTCGGTGCGGAAGGCCTGCACCGCGGCTCGGTCGGCGGACGGTGCCTGCAACCAATCACCCAGTAGCGGTGCTCGCGCCGGGTGCGAGAGGCTTCAGGAGACGACGGCACGTGTGATGCTAGCCGTACACCATGAACCACGACTCGGTGTCAGTCAGGCCGGGATGCGATCTTCCTTGACGCGCGCAGCGTTCGCTGACGCCGCGATCCGCGCCGGCACCAAGAGTATGGTTCGCTGCGGTGTATATATTACGCATAATGCATATTATGTTAAGTATGGTGTGGGCACAGCCGGCGCACCAACGAATCCGCTTGCACTCGCCGTCACAGGCTCAGCGTCGGTTCTTCCGTACTGTGCCCGGCAAGCAGCGTCTGGATCTTCGTCTGCACTTCGCGGGACTGCGGATGCGTCTGGAACTGCACCCCGACGCCTTGCGGACGTCGCCCTGGCGCCCCGCGAGGAGTGATCCATACCACCTTCGCCGGCAGCGAGAAGCGTTGGCCGCTCTCTGCGAATTCGAGCATCAGGATCATCGCGTCGCCCAAGTGGTGTTCGTCCGTCGAACGAATGAACAGACCGCCGTTCTTGACGAACTCCATGTAGGCTTCGTAGAGCTCGGCTTTCGTCGTAACGGTGTATTTCAGCAGCCGCGGCCCGCCCGTCGGGAACGCCAATGCCATGGTGTGTGTCCTCCCTGTGCGCAGCGAGTCTAGCTCAACGAGCTTTCAGAGCGCCGCAGGCGATCATGAAGGAATCCAGGGCAAGCCTCGGCTGTGCGTTCGCATGCAGGTGGCGTGCCAGGCGATCGGCTTCATGCGCGATCCGGATAGTTGCCGCCGCGGATCGCTGTGTCGCCAGCGCGTGGCGGGACGCCCGCCAGGCCCAGACGGACGCATGGCGGGCGTAATCAGCGACCAGCTCGCGATCGACGCCAGGTGAAGGCACTTCCACGGCGGCGCGACCGCCCGCCAGCAGGTTTTGCAGCTGCTCCGACCACTGCGCGTAACGTTCCAGGTGCGGCAAGTCACTCAACAGGCGTTGCGCGAGCAACGGTGCGTCCAGGGTTTCTTCCAGCGCCTGGAGGCGCACACGCTCGTTGCTTTCCGGCATCGCCTGCGCGAGATACGCGAGCGCTTCCGATCCGCTCGGGGCATGGAATCGCAGGGTCTGGCACCGACTGCGCAGCGTGGCCGGGAGCAGATCGGACGTTTCGCTCGTGAGGACGATGTAGGCATCCCCGGAAGGCTCTTCAACGCTCTTCAGCAACGCGTTGAAGCCGTTGGCGTTCAGGTCGTCCGCGCGATCCACGACGAGCACCTTCGCTCGCGCCGCCGCGCCCGTCAGCGCCAGGTACGCGCAGGCATCGCGCACGGCGTCGACCGGTATGTCGCGTGTACCGTCCGCCGCGCGCTGCAGCAAGCGGAATCCCGGGTGCGCTCGCTGACGCATCGCCGCGCAGGCTCCACAGTGGCCGCAGGGCTCGACACCTTCTGCCGTGGCCACCGGCCGCTCACAGAGCAGCAGGCGCGCGAGGCGCTCCGCAAAAGCGCGCTTGCCAAGCCCCGCGTGCCCTATCAGCAGCAGCGCGTGCGCGAGACGCCCGCGATTCATGCTGGCGCAGACCTCGCGCCAAGCCGCGGCATGCCACGGGAGTGTCGTGTCCGACGTGGTCATTCGCACTGCGCCCAGCGCCTCGTTATCGCCCCGCGCATGGCGTCCTGCACGTCCTGAATGGATCGAGCGGCGTCGATCACCACGTAGCGGGCGGGAAACCGCTCTGCGCGACGCAGATAGGCACGACGGACGCGCTGCAGGAACTCGAGCTGTTCGTGCTCGAAGCGGTTCTCGTTGCCGCGGTGCCGGGTGCGCCGCAGCCCTTCCCCTGGCGGAAGATCCAGCACGAAGGTCAGATCCGGCTGGAGTCCGTCGAGCACCCAGTGCTCGAGGGTTTGCATTACGTTCGCCGGCATGCCCCGCCCTGCCCCCTGATAGGCGTAGCTCGAGTCTATGAAGCGATCGCAGACGACGTCGTGACCCGCCCTCAGAGCCGGCACGATGGTGGTGCGCAGGTGCGCGTCGCGCGCCGCGAACACGACCAGTGTTTCCGTCTTCGGCCCCACCCCTTCGGGCCAGTCGCGGAGAAAGACGTCACGCAGCGCCTCGGCCAGCGGCGATCCGCCCGGTTCGCGCGTCATCGTCACGGTGCGGCCGGCGCTGCGCAGCCAGTCGGCGAGGGCCGCACAGTGGGTCGACTTGCCCGTTCCCTCTCCGCCTTCGACGACGAAGAATCGGCCGCGCTCCCGGGTCATTTCTGCCGCAACTGGTAGCGCCGCACGTTGGCATTCTGCTGGGAGAGCGTGTCCGCAAAAACGTGCGTGCCGTCACCCTTCGCGACGAAATACAGCGCGGCACCTTCGTCCGGGTGAACGGCAGCACGCAACGCCGCCGCGCCCGGCAAGCAGATCGGCGTGGGCGGAAGCCCGGTGCGCGTGTAGGTGTTGTAGGGAGTGTCCGCCTGGAGCTGCTGCTTCGTGAGGTTGCCGTCGAAATGTGCACCGAGTCCGTAGATGACCGTGGGATCAGTCTGCAGCCTCATCCCGATCTGAAGCCGGCGTACGAATACTCCGGAGACCCTGGCGAGCTCGTCCGGCTGCGCGGTCTCCTTTTGCACGATGGACGCCAGGATCAGAGCCTGGGTAGCGCTGGCCAGCGGCAGATCCGCCGCGCGATCCGTCCACGCCTGCTGCAAATGGCTTGCCATCGCCGCGTGTGCCCGGCGCAGTACCGCTACGTCGGTTTCACCGCGCGGAAAACTGTAGGTGTCCGGGAAGAACCGTCCTTCCGCAGTCTCGCCGGCATCGCCGATGGCGGCCATGACGTCGGCCGGTGGCGTCGCCGGCGCCATCGTGTGCTGCAGCGCCGGCGCCTCACTTACCGCCTGCCACAGCTGCGCGAATCGCCAGCCGTCGACGATCGTCAGCTGGTGCAGGACCACTTCGTTGCTGGACAGCAACGCCAACAGGTCAACCGGAGTCATTCCGGGCCGTACCGCGTACTCGCCGGCCCGGATCGCACGCGCCCGGCCCGACACGCGCGCCCACGCGCGCAGGTAGATCGCCTGGCCGCGTCCGGCAAGAATCCGTTCCGTTTCGAGGGCGTGCACGATGCGGTCCAGACCTTGGCCACTGGCGATGTCGATCGTAATCGGTTGTCGCACCGCGAGCGGTTGATGAAGCTTCACGTAGCCTGCGGCGACGACGCCAATGGCCACAACCGGCAGTGCGGCCGCCAGCGCCGCGCAGAGGCGCAGGATCCGGACGTGCCTGCGTCTCGCGCGAGCCGCTTTCTGGCCCGCATCCTTCATGCGGCGAGCGTATGCCGTCGCCGGGCGGCCCTACCGGAGTCGCTGTGACGAGAAGCCGCGTGCATCAGACTCGCGGCAGCGTGCGCACGCCTCGGCGATTCAGCGGGACGGCGGCCGACGCAGCGCAGTCCCCCGGCCGCATCGCGTTCGTCGGCATCTCGTGGCTCAGGCATGTTCGCCATCCGGGACCACGCTGCCCCAGTGCTTGCAGCCCGGGCATTGCCAGATCAACAATTTCGAGGCTAGGCCGCACGCAGCGCAGCGGTACCGGGGCTCGTTTTCCACCCGCCTGCGCAGCGCTCCACGCAACTCCGCCAGCTGCGTGTCTTCCGGGTGTCGCGTGCTCCGGATTTCCAGCCACGCCAGAAAGCCCGCCAGCCGACCGGATCTCGCGACGCTGCGCGCGAGATAGGCCGACGCGTCCTGTCCACGAGTGTCGAGCAAGCGTGCCTGCACCAGCGCGACGCTGACCGAGTCCGGGTGATCGCGATCGGTTTCGGCCATGAACTCGATGAATTCCTTCCACTTGCCGGCGCGACGGCATACGCGTTCGAGTCGCGGCAGCACTTCGGACACGAAGCGTGGATCCTGTCGCGGAACCCGGCTCCAGGCGTGGATCGCGGTGTTCCAGTCGGCACGCCGCTCCGCGAGGTCACCGACAAGGAGGCTGGCCCGCACGCTGCGCGGGTCGACTTCAAGCGCCCGCTGTGCCTGACGTACTGCTTCCGTCGTGTCGCCGGCGGTTTCCGCCGCGGTTGCCAGCTCACATCGGTAGTGCCCCATCAACGGATGCAGGTTTCTTGCCTGGATCGCCTGCAGGCGCTCCACCACCGCCAACGCCGCGGACCAATCCTTCGATTGCTCGTGGACGTCACGCGCCAGTTCCAGCGCCGCTTCGAGCACCGTTCCGTGATGCATCAGCTGTGCCAACGTCCGCTGCGCGCGATCGAGCAGACCCGCCGCGACATAATCCCTTGCCAGCTCCAGCTTCGCGCCGTCGACGACGGACGCCGAGACGCCCATCGGTCCGGCCGCGGCGCTCGCGATCATCTGCGTGTGAATCGCGATCGCCTGCTCGACGTCGCCACGTTCCCTGAACGCTGCACCCAGCAGCTTGCGGATATCGAAAGCGGACACTCCGGCGGCGCGCGCCGCGCTGCCGAAATCGATGGCGGGGCCGGCGGCGTCCACGGTCGGGCCATCGTCCGCAGCGTCGTTTGCGACATGATCGCGCGGCGTCGGTGACGGCGCCTCCGGCGCACGACGGCCAAAGGCCCAGCCGAGCGCGATGCCCAGCGGGAGCAGAAGCCACACAAATGAATCAAAACCGAACAATGACGCAATCCGGTTCAGGATACCGAGTCAGCGCGGGAACGCGCGCGCTCGCAATCAGCGGTCTCCGGCCGGCAGGGCGCGCAGGCTGCGAAGTTCGGATTCCACGGTCTTCAGCTGCTTGCGCAGGTGGCGTATCTCACGATGCTGTCCCAGCATGCGCGCGCTGCACAGCAAGGCAGTCAAGGCAACTGCGAATGCGAACACGACCAGCAGCAGCAGCGCAAGCGCGAGCTTTGCACTGCCGAAGAGATAGTCAATGTCCACGGGCGTGCGGTTGAAATAGGCCAGCGCCACGACGATGCAGAAGATTGCGACCAGCAGAAGGATTCCGAGCGTCCGGAACATCTTCATTTCCTCGGCTTTCGATGTCGATGCTGTGCCTGCACCCGATCTCGCATGACTTTTCCGGGTTTGAAATGCGGCACCCGCTTTGCAGGGACTTCGACTGCCGTTCCGGTTTTCGGATTGCGTCCGGCGCGCGCCGCACGGTAGTGCAGGGAAAAACTTCCGAAACCACGGATCTCTACGCGTTCCCCCCTCTCCAGGGATCCGGTGATGTGGTCCAGTATCAGCTTGACCGTCAATTCCACGTCCTTGTGCAACAGATGCGTCTGGCGCAGCGCCAACGCTTCGATCAGCTCTGACTTTGTCACCCCCCTGACTCCCCTTTCAAGCAGCGGTGAGACGATAGTGGAATCAAAAAGACCGTGCAAGAGCACGGTCTTTCTTGTAGCTTGATAATACAGGGAAAACGATCAGTTCGAATGCTCTTCGTGACCGTTCATCTGTTCCTTCAGCAGATCGCCCAGGCTGGTCTTCCCCGAGAACGCGGACCGCGAGTATTCGGCAATGGTCTCCTGCTCCTCCTGGATTTCCCTGGCGCGTATCGACAGCGTGATGATGCGGTTCTTGCGATCGACTCCGACGAACCGCGCCTCCAGCGGATCTCCCGGCTTGACGACTTCCGTCGCGTCTTCCACGTGTTCGCGCGACAGGTCGTGGACGCTGATGTAACCCTCCACGCCGCCGGCCAATTCAACGCTGGCTCCGCGCGCATCGACCAGCTTGATGGTCCCTTTCACCATTTCTCCCTTCGGGTGAGCGGCGAGGAACTGGGTCAACGGGTCCTGCATCAGCTGCTTGATGCCAAGCGAAATACGCTCGCGTCCGGCGTCGATGGTCAGGACGACCGCCTCGATTTCCTGTCCCTTCGAATAATGATGCACGGCGCGCTCGCCGGGCTCGTTCCAATCGAGGTCCGAGAGATGGATAAGGCCATCGATGCCGCCTTCCAGACCAAGGAACACGCCGAAGTCGGTGATCGACTTGATGGTTCCCTTGACGCGGTCGCCCTTCTGGTAGTTCTGTGCGAATTCTTCCCACGGATTGGGCTGGCACTGCTTCATGCCCAGCGAGATGCGGCGGCGTTCCTCGTCGATGTCGAGGATCATCACTTCCACCTCGTCGCCGAGGTGCGCGATCTTGCCCGGATTGACGTTCTTGTTCGTCCAGTCCATCTCCGAGACGTGTACCAGCCCTTCCACGCCCGGTTCAATCTCGACGAAGGCACCGTAATCGGTGATGTTCGTCACCTTGCCGAACATGCGCGTCTTCTCCGGGTACCGGCGACCGATGTCGACCCACGGATCCGCGCCGAGCTGCTTGAGGCCCAGCGACACGCGGCGGCGTTCGCGGTCGTACTTGAGCACCTTGACCTCGATTTCGTCGCCGACGTTCACGACCTCAGAAGGATCCTTGATGCGCTTCCAGCTCATGTCGGTGATGTGCAGCAGGCCGTCGACGCCGCCCAGATCCACGAACGCACCGTATTCGACGAGGTTCTTCACCACGCCCTTGAGGATGGCGCCTTCCTGCAGCCGCTCCAGCAGCAGGTCGCGCTCGGCGCTGTATTCGGCTTCCAGCACTTCGCGGCGGCTGACCACCACGTTGTTCCGCAGGCGATCGAGCTTGATGACCTTGAACTCGAGCGGCTTGCCTTCGAGATACGCGGTGTCGCGCACTGGCCGGATATCGACCAGTGATCCGGGCAGGAAGGCGCGGACGTTGCCGATGTCGACCGTGTATCCGCCCTTGACCTTGCCGGTCATCGAGCCGATCACGGTCTCCTTGTTCTCGAAGGCCTTTGTCAGGTGCTCCCACGTGCGGATGCGTTCCGCCTTCTCCTTGCTGAAGCGCGTTTCGCCGGACCCGTCCTCGACGGTCTCGAGCGCAACCTCCACCTCGTCCCCCACCGCAAGCTTGGGATCTCCGCCTTCGTCGGGCTGGAACTCCGCGATCGGGATGACGCCTTCCGACTTCAGGCCAGCGTCGACGATGACGACGTCTGGCTTGATCTCCAGCACGGTCGCGCGAACGATGGAACCGGGTTGCATCGACTGGCCGCTGGCCAGGCTCTGCTCGAACATCTCAGCGAAACTTTCGCTCATCTAGCACACTCTGATTTTCAATGAATGATCCGGCGTTCGACTGTGCAGATCGAACGGCGGCCCTTGCCTTGCCTTTCTACTTCGCGCGGTCGCAATCGCGGGCCTGCGGGGCCGGAGTCGATTCGGACCAGTACACGCCGCGTGCCTTCAGCAACTGCTCCACCTGCGCCAAGACATCCGCGACTGACAGGCAGGTGGTATCGATGGTCACTGCATCCTGTGCTGCACGCAAAGGCGCCACGCGGCGATTGCGATCGCGTGCGTCACGCGCAGCAACTTCTGCGCAAAGATCGATGATTCTAACGTCGGCGCCTGTGCGGCTCAACTGTTTCCAGCGTCGCTGGGCGCGGACTTGCACCTGCGCGTCGAGAAACAGCTTGAAGAACGCGTCGCGGAACACGACCGTGCCCATATCGCGCCCGTCGGCCACCAGACCGGGCGCACGACGGAACGCACGCTGACGATCCAGCAACGCTTGGCGCACCGCGGGACGTGTCGAAATACGCGACGCGAGGCTCCCGGTGGACTCCAGACGCAACCGATCGTCGACCCGTTGCCCTGCCAGAGATATCTGCTCCGCACCCGAAGCGTCCACGTCGAAGCGGACGTCCATTCCTTCACAGGCGCTCGCCAACGCGACGTCGTCGTCGGGGTCGATCCGCAGGCGTTCGGCTTCCAGCGCCGCGAGGCGATACAGGACGCCGCTGTCAAGGCGGTTCCAGCCGAGGCGGGACGCCAGTTCGCGCGCCAACGTACCCTTGCCGACGCCGCTCGGGCCATCGATGGTGATCACCGGCGACGGCTGGGCATCCATGATGGTCATCGTTGCGCGTCGCGCTCACCGGCAGCGGTCCGCATGCACCACAGCCACGCCTGTGATTCAGCAGATATCGCTGTGGGCGCTTCAGGCAACGGCGGCCCCTTCTGCACGCACCGCCAGGCCCGCTCTGCGGGCGGTCGCGGCGAAATCCGGAAAGGATGTGCGGATGTTCTCGCAGCCGCGGATACGAACGGTTCCCGCGCTGCGCAGTCCGGCGATCGCGAAAGCCATGGCGACGCGGTGGTCGCCAGCCGCTTCCACCGATCCGCCGCGGAGCGATCCGCCGCGGATCGTGGCGCCATCTGCGCTCTCGATGGCGTCGATACCCAACGTCACAAGGCCGCTGCACATCGCCGAAATTCGGTCGCTCTCCTTCACCCGCAGCTCTGCTGCGCCGCGGATGGTGGTCTCGCCGTCGGCACACGCGGCCGCGACGAAGACAATCGGCATCTCGTCGATGGCCAGGGTCACGAGCTCCGGCTCGATATCGGTTCCGTGCAGACCATCGAGCCCCCGCACGCGCAGATCGGCGACCGGCTCGCCTGCCTCCTCACGCGCATTTTCTGTCTCGATGCGCGCACCCATGTTCCGCAGGATGGTAAGGATGCCGGTGCGCGTCGGGTTGATCCCGACGCCCGGCAACAGCAGGTCGCTGCCCGGCGTGATCGCCGCGCCCACTATGAAGAAAGCGGCGGACGAAATGTCCGCCGGCACCCCCACGCGCGTTGCCCGCAGCCGGGAAGGCCCCACGATCGCCACCGTGGCGTCATGCGCCTGCACGCGCACGCCGAAGGCTCGCAGCATGCGTTCGGTGTGGTCGCGCGACCGCCCGGGGTCCGTCACGCGTGTCTCGCCGCTGGCGTAGAGCCCGGCAAGCAGAAGGGACGATTTCACCTGCGCGCTGGAGACCGGCATATCGTAATGGATGCCGTGCAATCCCCTGGAAGGCGCAATCACCAGTGGTGCGGTGCCCGTGGACGTCGGACGGATATCGGCGCCCATCGCGGTCAGTGGGTCGACGATGCGCCGCATCGGCCGATACGACAAGGATGCGTCGCCACGCAGCACGCTCCCGAAGGCCTGGCCGGCGAGCAGCCCTGCGAGCAGCCGCATCGAGGTCCCTGAATTGCCGAGCTCCAGGGGAGCGGACGACGCGCGCAGTCCGTGCAGGCCCTTGCCGTGCACGGTGACATGTCTCGCCTGCGGACCGTCGATCTCGACGCCAAGCCGTCGGAAGGCGCCGATCGTCGCGGTGCAGTCCGCGCTGTCGAGGAAGCCGTCGATCTCGGTCGTTCCCTCGGCGATGGCGCCGAGCATGACCGCGCGATGGGAGATGGATTTGTCGCCAGGAATCCGCAGGGTGCCGTTCAGCCGACCGCCGGGTTCCACCACCAGCTTGTCTTGCTCGTGCGTCACCGCAGCACCGGGCTCCGGCCGCTGGGGTGGGCTGATCCGTCTTCCGCATCGAAGCGTTCGCGTGCGTTGCGCGCGTTCGTGAACACGTCCAGAACCCGGATCGAATCGTCCGCGGCAATCGCGTCGCGCAGCCGCCGGAAGGCGTCCAGGTAGTGATCCATCAATGGCACCAGCGCGCTCCGGTTGGCGCGCACGATGTCGTGCCACATCTTCGGTGAGCTCGCGGCGATTCGCGTCGAATCACGGAAGCCGCTCGAAGCGTAGTGCATCAATTCGTCGTTGCCCTCCATGCGGGCAAGCATGTCCACCAGGGTATAGGCCAGTACGTGCGGCAGATGGCTGGTGGCGGCGAATATCGCGTCGTGCCGGCCGGGATCCATGGTTTCCACGTGGGCACCGACCGCTTCCCAGAGCCTTCGCACGCGCCCGGCCGCGTCGGCCGACATGCCGGCATGCGGCGTGATGACGACGCACCGTCCACGGAACAGCGACGCAGCCGAGGCCGCCACCCCCGCCCGCTCCGTGCCGGCCACGGGGTGCGCGGGGACGAAGCGATCGGGCGTCTCGCCAAACACCTCCGTGACCGAACGGATGACCGAAAGCTTCGTGCTGCCGACGTCCGTAATGATGCAGTGAGGCGGCAAGTGGGCCCGCATCGATTCCAGCGCCGGGCTGGTCTCCAGGACCGGAACCGCGAGCACGACCATGTCCGCGCCCGCCACGCTGCGCTCCGCGCTGTCGGCCACCTCGTCGACGACCCCGAGCGCCATGGCGTCCTCGCGCTGCCGGGCGTCGACGTCGAAGCCTGTGACCCTCCCCACGGCGCCGGTCGTACGCGCCGCGCGCGCCAGCGACCCGCCGATCAAGCCCAGTCCGATGACCGTCAGGCGCTCGACAACCACCGGTTCCGTCACCCGTCGAGGACCGACTTGAACGCGGCGACCAGCCGTGCGTTCTGCCCTGCGGTTCCGACGGTTGCGCGCAGGAAATGAGGCATCCCGTAGGAAGCCATCGGACGCAGGATGATCCCCGCTTCCAGCAGCCGGCGGTGGACAGGCGCCGAATCGCGCCCGAAATCGATCGTCAGGAAATTCGCCTGTGAAGGCAGAACGCGCAGCCCCATGCCTTCAAGATCCTTCCGCAGCGCGTCCCGCTCGCTGCGGTTGAGCTGAACGGAGCGCGCCACGTGCTCCTCATCATCCAGCGCCACTTCGGCAGCCAGCAGCGCCAGCGCGTTCACGTTGAACGGTGGCCGGATGCGGTTCATGAGATCCGCCATCGCGGGACTGGAAAGGCCGTACCCGACACGCAGCCCGGCGAGCCCATAGGCCTTGGAGAAGGTGCGTGCGACGACCAGGTTGGGAAAGCGGTCCAGCAGCGGCCGCGCGTCTACCTGCAACGCGGCGTCCTGGTATTCCGCATAGGCCTGATCGAGTACCACCGGAACATGCGGCGGGACCTTCTGCAGGAATTGCTCCACCGCCGACGCTGGCAGCCATGTGCCCGTGGGGTTGTTCGGATTGGCGAGAAAGATCGCGCCGACGTTCGCGTCGAGGCGCGCCGCAAAGCCATCGAGATCGTGCCCGTAAGGCATCTGCGCGTGACCCGGCGGCAGGGCCGGCACCACGCTGGCGGGCGCGCTCTGCGCGGTCGTCGCAAGCGGATACACGGCGAACGCGTATTGCGAGAACATCGCCGCGTGGTCCGGCCGCAGGAAGATGCGCGCCACGAATTCCAGGATGTCGCTCGAACCGTTGCCGAGCGTGATGCGCTCGGGCTCGATGTTCCAGAACGCCGCCAACTTGTGCTTGAGCCGGAAACCACCGCCATCCGGGTAGCGCGCAAGGTCGCCGCGCGTGAGCTCGCGGCGCACCGCCTCCACGACCTTCGGACTGGCGCCGAGCGGGTTTTCGTTGGACGCCATCTTGATGACGTCCTTGACGTTCAGCTGCCTCTCGAGTTCCTCGATCGGCATCCCCGGTTCGTAGGGGCGCAGGGCGCGCACGCCGTCAGCGGCGCGCGCATACATCGGCGACTCCTCGGTTGCTGTCATCAGATCACCGCCTGCGGATACGAGCCGAGAATCTTGAAGAACGCGGCCTGCGTGCGGCTGCGTTCAAGCACGCGCCGCACCGCGGGGTCCTGCTGGTGCCCTTCCATGTCGATGAAGAAATAGTAGTTCCACAGGCCGCGCCGCGACGGGCGCGATTCGATGCGCATCATGTCGACGTTCTCCTCCGCAAACGGGCGCAGCAGCTCAAACAGCGCGCCCGGACGGTTCTGCTGCAGCTCGAGCACGACCGAAGTCTTGTCGTGACCCGTCGGTGCCGGGTCCTTGCGGCCGATCACCAGGAATCGCGTCGTGTTGTTCGGATCGTCCTCGATGTTCGTCGCCAGCACCGGCAGCCCGTAGCGCCGCCCGGCCACTTCGCTGGCGATGGCCGCACACGGCTCGCCGGCTGCCTCGCTGACCACGCGGGCCGCAACGCCGTTGCTCTCGACGACCTGCCGCGCGACCCCAGGCAAGTGGCTGTCCAGCCAGCTGCGGCACTGGCCAAGCGACTGGGCGTGGCTGTAGACGGTGTGGATCTGCTCGAAGGACTCGCAGCGCGACAGCAGGCAGTGATGCACGGGCAGCCAGACTTCGCCGCAGATGCTCAGCGTCGTGAACGCGAGCCGGTCCAGCGTGTGGCTGATCACGCCCTCCGTCGAGTTCTCCACGGGAACCACGCCATAGGCGGTGGCGTCCGCCTCGACCTCGCGGAAGATGTCGTCGATGGTGGCCTGGGGGCGAGCCTCCACGCCCTGTCCGAAGTGCTTGAGCACCGCCGCCTGCGTGTAGGTCCCTTCCGGACCGAGGTAAGCAACGGAAATCGGCGACTCGAGTGCCAGGCAGGCGGACATGATCTCGCGGACGATGCGCGCCATCACGACGTCCGGCAGCGGTCCGCCGAGCTCCCGGTTGCGCTGCATCGCGCGTTCCAGAACCTGGACTTCCCGCGATGGCCGGTAGTGGTCGCCGATGGCGCCGCCGCGTTCCTTGATGTGGCGGACCTCGTTGGCGACCGTCGCGCGTTCCGAGATCAGTCGCTGCAGCTCCACGTCCAGCGCGTCGATGCGCGCCCGCGCCGCGGCCAGTTGTTGCTGCACGTCCGCCGCAGGCTCTGTCACGCCGCCGGCCGGCACAGCGCACCGCACGTCATTCGCCGATTACCGCTCATCGCAACGCTCCGCCCGGGCCACGTAGCGCGCCATTATCCAAACTCCGCATGCGTTGGTCAGCCGTGCGTACGCGCGAATTCGCGCATGTATTCCACCAGCGTTTTCACCGCCTCTTCAGGCACCGCGTTGTAGAGACTGGCGCGCATGCCGCCGACGCTGCGATGGCCTTTCAGGCCTACGAGCCCGGCGCGCTTCGCACCGGCAAGGAAATCCGCGTCCCGCGCCGCATCCGCGAGCGTGAACACGACGTTCATCCGCGAACGGGCTGTCTTGTCCACCGGATTGACGTAGAAGGCCTCGCTGTCGATGTAGTCGTAGAGCTGCCCGCTCTTCCGCGCGTTCACCGCCGCGATGCCTTCCAGGCCGCCCTGGTCGAGCAGCCAGCGGAACACCAGTCCCGAGACGTACCAAGCGAAGGTGGGCGGGGTGTTCATCATGGAGTCGCGTGCCGCCATCTCGCGATAGTCCAGCACCTTCGGCAACTGCGTCAGGGGCTTGCGGTCCAGCAGCTCCTTGCGCACCACCACGATCGTGATGCCTGCCGCGCCGGCGTTCTTCTGTGCGCCTGCATAGATCAGGCCGAAGCGCTTCACATCCACCGGGTGCGAAAGAAAGCTCGAGGAGAAATCCGCCACCAGCGGCACGTTGATACCTTCCGGGACCCAATGGAATTCGACGCCCGCGATGGTCTCGTTCGGCGTGTAGTGCAGATAGGCCGCGTCCGGATCGAGCTTCCATTCCGCGTGCGGTGGCACCCTCGTGAAACGCCCGTCGGCGGGCCGCGCCGCAATCCTTGCCTGACCGTACTTGCCGCACTCCTCAGCGGCCTTCTGGCTCCAGGTCCCCGTCACCACGTAGTCGGCGCTGCGGTGCTCGCCGAGCAGGTTCATCGGCACCGCCGCGAACTGTGCGGTTGCGCCGCCCTGCATGAACAGCACGTGGTAGCCATCCGGCACGCCGAGCAGCTTCCGCAGGTCGATGCCGGCCTGCCGGGCGATGCTGAGGAACGGCTCGGCGCGGTGGCTCATCTCCAGCACCGACATGCCGCAGCCGTGCCACTCCGGAAGGTCTTCCCGGACCTGTTCGAGAACTGGAAGCGGCAGCGCCGCCGGACCCGCGTTGAAGTTGAATACTCTGCTCATTCTCTTTCCAGCCCGAAAAGCGATATGTGCGTCATTGCCGCGTCACCGGACAATGGGCCACCGCGAAAGGATAGGTGCTGGCAACGCCCGACGGCGATGCGGATGGACCGGACTCTCAGGCCTGTGGCGCCTCGTTGTCCGGGTCAACCCCCGACTTGGGGCCGGAATCACTCGACGGCGACGGCTCTTCTTCGTCTTCCGCCACCAGATCCATTGCGACGAGCCGATCGCCTTCACCCGGGCGTGCGAGCCGCACGCCCTGCGTGTTGCGGCCGAGTGTCCGGATGTCGCGCGTGGCGATACGGATCAGGTGGCCCGCATCGGAGATCAGCATGACCTGGTCGTCGTCCGATACCTCGAGCGCTCCGATCACATGCCCGGTCTTCTCCGACAGGGCCTGCGCGATCACCCCCTGCCCGCCGCGGCCGCGCCGCGGATAGTCCCCGATCGCCGTGCGCTTGCCGTAACCGTGCTCGGATACGGTGAGGATGTCCGCGCCGCGCGCGACGATCAGTGCAATCACCTTGGCCGGCAACGCTTCGCCACCGTCCGCCTCGCCATCTGCCGGCTCCGCGGCTTCCTCGGGCTCGTCGACCAGCTTGCCCGCCACCAGCCGCATGCCGCGCACGCCGGTCGCCGTGCGGCCCATGGCCCGCACGTCGGCTTCGTTGAAGCGGATCACGCGTCCTGCGTCGGAAAACATCAGCACGTCATCGTGGCCACTCGTGAGCGCGACGCCGACGAGCTCGTCGTCGTCCCGCAGGTTCAGCGCGATGATGCCGGCCTCGCGCTGGTGCGAGTACGCCGCCAGCGGCGTCTTCTTCACCGTGCCGCGTCGGGTAGCCATGAAGATGAATTGGTCGGTATCGAGACTCTTCAGCGGCAGTGCGGCGGTGATTCGTTCACCGTCCCCAAGCGCCAGCTCGTTGACGAAAGGCTTGCCGCGCGATCCCGCGTTGCCGGTCGGCAGATCGAACACCCGCTTCCAGTAGATCCGGCCACGGCTCGAGAAGCACAGCAGCGTGTCGTGACTGTGCGCGGCCCAGAGCGTGGTGATGTAGTCATCCTCCTTCGTCGTCGCCGCCCTGCGACCGAGCCCGCCGTGGCGTTGCACGCGGTACTCGGACAGCGGCTGCGCCTTGACGTAGCCCTGTTTCGACAGCGTGATGATCATGTCCTGCGGAGGAATCAGGTCCTCGCGCTTCATGTCGAGCGCAAAGCGCGTGATCTCCGTGCGCCGCGCGTCGCCGTACTGCGCCTTGAGTTCCAGCAACTCCGCGCGAATGACTTCCAGCAGCCGCTTCTCGGAACCCAGGATCTCGAGATAGCCGGCGATCGCGTCAAGCAGCTGATGGTATTCGTCGTGGATCTTCTCCCGCTCGAGCCCCGTCAGGCGCTGCAGGCGAAGGTCGAGGATGGCTTGCGCCTGCGCCTCGGAAAGACGATAGCCCGGCTGCGCCACCGAGCCGAGACCCGCGGCCTCGCTACTTACCAGCCCGAACCCCGCCGGCAGGTCGACCGGGCGGGAGGCGGTTGCCCCGGCGCGTTCGAGCATCGGCACCACTTCGCCGGGCTGCCACAGGCGCCCCAGCAGCCCCGCCTTGGCTTCCGCCGGCCCGGCCGCGCCGCGGATCAACGCGACGACCGCGTCGATGTTCGCCAGCGCCACTGCGAGGCCTTCCAGCAGATGTGCGCGCTCGCGCGCCTTGCGCAGCAGGAAGCGCGTGCGCCGGACTACCACCTCGCGCCGATGGCGCAGGAAGATCTCCAGCAGCTCCTTGAGCCCCAGCGTGCGCGGCTGGCCTTCGTCCAGCGCCACCATGTTGATGCCGAAGACGATCTGCAGCTGGGTTTGCTGGTAGAGGTTGTTGAGCACGACTTCGGCGTTCTCGCCCCGCCGCAGCTCGATGACCAGCCGCATCCCGTCCTTGTCCGACTCATCGCGGATGGCGGTGATGCCGTCCAGCTTCTTCTCCTTGACCAGCGCCGCAATGCGCTCCTGCAGGCGCGCCTTGTTGACCTGGTAGGGGAGCTCGGTGAAGACCAGCGCTTCGCGCTCGCCGCCGCGCTCGAAGCTCTCGACGTGGCTGCGCGCCCGCAACACGATGCGACCACGCCCCGTTGCGTAGGCCTCCCGCAGCCCGTGCGCATCGAGGATCAGCCCGCCGGTCGGGAAATCGGGTGCCGGGACGCGTTCCATCAGCGCATCCAGCGTGGTCGCGGGATCGTCGATCAGCGCCACGCAGCCGTCGATGGTCTCGGAGAGGTTGTGCGGCGGGATGTTGGTCGCCATGCCGACGGCGATCCCCGAGCTGCCGTTGACCAGCAGGTTCGGGAACTTCGCGGGCAGCACTTCCGGCTCGCGCTCGGAGCCGTCGTAGTTGGGGATGAAGTCGACCGTTTCCTTGTCGATGTCGGCGAGCAACTCCCCGGCCAACCGCGTCATGCGCACTTCCGTGTAGCGCATGGCGGCGGGCGAATCCCCGTCCACCGAGCCGAAGTTGCCCTGTCCGTCGACCAGCAGGTAGCGCAGCGAGAAGGGCTGCGCCATGCGCACGATCGTGTCGTAGATCGCGCTGTCGCCGTGCGGGTGGTATTTGCCCATCACGTCGCCGACGATGCGGGCCGACTTGCGGAACGGCTTGCTGTAGACGTTCCCTTGCTCGTTCATCGCATACAGCGAACGCCGATGCACCGGTTTGAGCCCGTCGCGCGCATCGGGCAACGCCCTGCCGACGATGACGCTCATCGCGTAGTCGAGATAGGAACGCCGCATCTCGTGCTCGAGATCGACGACCTTGAGTTCCTTGGCGATATCGGTCATGCGCGCTTTCTGAGTGGCCGGAAACCGGTCAATCTTTTACGTTTTGTTAGCCGCTTATCGTAACAGATCAAGGTGCGATCAGCGGCAGACGGCGGCGCGTGCTGCGGCACGCGCCGCTCCGGTTTCAGAAGCCTTCGTCGGCGAAATCCATCAACGGGGCGCTGCCGGCGCGTACGACGCCAAGCTGGTAGAAAGCCTCGGGGAAAAGCTTCGCGAAGTAATAGTTCGCGGTCGCGAGCTTGGCCTGGTAGAAGGCCTCTTCACCGCGCGCGCCCGCGTCGAGCCGGTCCCGCGCGACGCGGGCCATCCGCAGCCACAGGTAGCCGAACACCACATGGCCGAGCACGCGCAGGTACGGTGTCGCGGCGGCGCCCGCTTCATCGGGGTTCTTCAACGCCTTCTGGCCGAGTTCGAGCGTCACCTTCGTCGTCTCTTCGAGCAGCCTCAGGAGCGCCGCGCAGAACGGCTGCAGCGCCGGAACGCCCGCCTGCTGCTGCACGAAGCCGGCGATGTGCGCGCCCAGCGCCTTCAGCTTCGCACCCGAATCGCCGAGCACCTTGCGGCCCAGGAGGTCAAGCGCCTGGATGGTGTTCGTTCCCTCGTAGATCATGGTGATGCGCGCATCGCGCAGGTACTGCTCCATGCCGTTGTCGCGGATGTATCCGTGGCCGCCGTACACCTGCATCGCCAGCGAGGTCGACGCGAAGCCGTTCTCGGTAAGGAAGGCCTTGGCGATCGGCGTCAGCAGCGCGACGAGCCCCGCGGCCTGCTCGCGCGTCGCTTCGTCAGGGTGCGCGTGCGCTTCGTCGATCAGCAGGCTGGCCCAGTACGCCAGCGCTCTTGCGCCTTCCAACCACGCCTTCTGCGTCAGCAGCATGCGGCGTACGTCGGGATGCACGATGATCGGGTCCGCCGGCTTGTCCGGCATCGCCCGCCTGGTCGGCGACCGCATCTGCAGCCGCTCGCGCGCATAGGCGAGCGAGTTCTGGTAGGCGACTTCCGTCAATCCAAGGCCCTGGATGCCGACGCCGAGGCGCGCGCCGTTCATCATCACGAACATGGCCTGCAGGCCATGATGCGGCTCGCCGACCAGCCATCCCTGCGCCCCTTCGAAATTCAGCACGCAGGTCGCATTGCCGTGGATCCCCATCTTTTCCTCGATGGAAGCGCACTGCACCTTGTTGTGCGCGCCGAGCTGCCCGTCCGCGGCGAAGAGGAACTTCGGCACGACGAACAGCGAGATGCCCCGGCTGCCCGCCGGCGCGTCCGGCAGCCGCGCGAGCACGAGATGGACGATGTTGTCGGTCAGGTCGTGCTCGCCGCCGGAGATGAACATCTTCGTGCCGCTCAGCGACCAGGAGCCGTCGGCGCGCGGCTCGGCGTGCGTGCGCAGCAGCCCGAGATCGGTGCCGCACTGCGGTTCGGTCAGGCACATGGTGCAGGTCCATTCGCCCGACACGATGCGCGGCACATAAGCTCTCTTCTGCGCGTCCGAGCCATAGGCGAGCAGCGCCGTATAGGCGCCGTGCGCGAGGCTCGGATACATCGCCCACGCCTGATTGGTGGCATTGAGCATTTCCATCAGCACGCTGTTGACGAGCTCGGGCAAGCCCTGCCCGCCGAATTCCGGCGCGCTGGCGAGAGCCGGCCATCCGGCCTCAACATATTGGCGGTAGGCCTCCTTGAAGCCCTTCGGCGTCGTCACCGCCCCGTCGTGGAAATGGCAGCCTTCCGCATCACCGCTCGCATTGAGCGGAAAGACCACCTCCGCCGCGAAGCGGCCCGCCTCTTCCAATACCGAGTCCATCGTCTCCGCGTCGCACTCCGCGTAGCGCGGGATCTTGGCGTAGCGATCCTCGGCGTGAAGCAGTTCGTGCAGCACAAAGCGGATGTCCCGCAGTGGGGGTCGGTACTGGCTCATGCCGTCGCTCCTCGCATGTCTGATCCACACGTACCGGCCGACGCGGTCGCACGTCCGGCTATTCTTTCGTGCGGGCACCCTGCCCGCAACCGCCGCCCGCGTGCATCCCTGCGAAGCGCTGCGTCGCGGCGGGCGCCCTCATCATCCCGCTTCGGACCCGACACAAGCCCCGTGACTCGGCGGCGAACGTCAGCAAGCATGAATGGTCAGACGTGCACGCCATGGGTGCATGAACCGACGGGCCACTCGGCGCCGCCGCGCGATGACGCCCGCAGGACCGCGCGAGCGCTGTGAAGGAGCCCGGCAGCCACGGCGGGACGCGCGCGCACGGTTTCACGCGAGAACACAGGACAGCAGGAATTGACACACAGATCGCTTGATGAACGCCTCCCGTCGGACGCAGCGCGCGAGGTTTCCGGTGCGACGCGGACATGGACGCACCGCCGGCGGTTGCCGAGGGTTTGCACGGTGTTCGGCAATGGATCGACGCGCCGCCGCGTGCGGCCGTCGTTTGTGCAGGCCTCCATTGCCGCCGCGATGCTGCTGTTTGCCGCCGCCGGCACGGCGATGCCGTCCGCGGCGCAGGCCTTCGACTTCAACGACGTCACGAAGATCGCCAAGCAGCTGGCGCAGAAGCCCTATGCACCGCCTCCCGGCATTCCGGAGGCCTTGGCGAAGCTCGACTACCGCCAGTACCTGCAGATCCATGCGCTGCCGCAGAACAGCCTCTGGGAGCAGTCGCACACGGATTTCCAGGTCACGCTCACTCCGCCCGGCGAGTACTACCGCCACCTTGTAAAGATCGACGTGGTCGACGCGAACGGCACGCACGCCGTCCCGTTCCACAAGCACTGGTTCCAGTGGCCGAACGACCTTGCGGACAAGCTTTCGGGCAACCTCGGCTACACCGGCTTCAAGCTTACCTTTCCGCTCAACGGCCCCGGCAAGCACGACCAGTTCCTGGTCTTCGCGGGCGCCAGCTATTTCCGCGGCGTGGCACGCAATCAGGTGTTCGGCCTGTCCGGTCGCGGCATCGCCGTGGATACTGGCCTGCCGAGCGGCGAGCAGTTTCCGAACTTCACGCATTTCTGGCTCGTGCGCCCGAGCCCGGATGCGCACGTCATGCAGTTCTACGCGTTGCTCAATGGAGCGAGTCTGACCGGCGCTTATCACTTCACCGTGTTCCCTGGTGCGAAGACGCGGCTTGAAGTCCATGCGCGCCTGTTCATGCGCCATCCGGTGCAGCTGCTCGGCCTCGCGCCGCTGACGAGCATGTTCTACTACGGCGCCAACACGCCGCGTCCGGTCTCTGAATGGCGCCCGGCGGCGCACGACTCCGGCGGCCTGCTGATCCACTCGGGCACCGGCGAGTGGCTGTGGCGCCCGCTCATCAACCCGATCCGCCTGCAGATGAACTACTTCGTCGCGGACTCCCCACGCGGCTTCGGTCTGCTGCAGCGCGCGACGCGCTTCTCCGATTACGAAGACGATGAACTCGACTATCAAGACCGCCCCAGTGCGTGGATCACGCCACGCGGAGACTGGGGTTCCGGGCACGTCGTGCTCGTGGAGATTCCCACCGATTCGGAAACCAACGACAACATCGTCGCCTTCTGGAGTCCCGACTCGAAGGCCCATCCGGCATCCGGCTACGACCTGCGTTACACGCTGGACTTCGGCGCGCCCGATGTTACCGGCGAGACGCTCGGACAGGTCCGCGCAACCTATGTCGGCACCGGACCTGCCACCGGCAGGACGAAGGCGAAGTCCGCCTACCGCATCGCCGTCGACTTCGGCGACGGCGAGCTGGCCAAGCTCAAACCCGATGCCGACGTGCAGGGCGTCGTGACGGGCCTCGACGGCACGACGGTCCAGTCGCAGTCCGTGCGCTGGGTTGCCCCGAGCAAACACTGGCGCCTGTCCATCGACGCCACGCCTGCAAATGGCAAGCCGCTCGCGCTGCGCGCGTTTCTCAAGCAGGGCGCCGACACGCTGACAGAGACGTGGAGCTATGCGCTGCCGCCGGACAACCGCTACACCGCGGGAGGATGAGCCCCAGAGCGCGTGCAGCAGGTGGCGCGTGCCACGCGGGAGGCAAGGAAGGCCGTTACCGGCGCCTCGCGCTTTGCGTGACGCGCGACTGATGGGACGCCCCCGGGGCGCGGATGGGCCCCGTCGCGCGCCCCTTCAGCCCGCCCGCGTCCCCAGCCGGCGCGCAGCCGCCAGCTCGCGCAGCACCGTCCACACGCGGGCCGCGGGCGGTGACAGGCTGCGGTCGCGGCGCCGCACCAGCGTGACCGCGCGCCGCACGGTCGGCACCAGCGGGCGCGCCACCAGATGCGGCATCGACGTCGGCGCCGACAGGCCCACCGTAATGCTGCTGCCCAGCCCGGCCTCCACCATGCGAAACGCCGTGTGCGTGTGGCCGGTTTCCTGCACCACCCGCACCGCGATGCCGCGTTCGGCCAGCACCTCGTCGATCAGCCGCCGGCTGCCGGAGCTGTGGTCGAGCAGCACCAGTCGCTCGTTCGCCAGCCGCGCCCACGGTACGCGGCGCAGCCGCGCGAGCGCGTCCGTGCGCTGGCACACCAGCACGAAGGGATCGCTGAGGATCGCCTCGCACAGCAGCGCGCGACTGACCGGTGGGTCGATGCCGAGGCCGAAGTCGACGACCCCGGCGCGCACCGCTGCGATCACCTCCGCCTGCACGTGATCGTGGCACTCGACCTGCAGCTCCGGGTATTCGCGCGCGCAGCGGGCGATGCAGGCCGGCATGAGCTCGGCCGAAGGGGTTGGGCCGGCCGCCACGCTCACGGTGCCACGCAGCCCGTCGTGGCGTGCGAGCGTGCGCATCAGCGCCGCATCGACCTCGCCCAGGGCGCGCCCCAGCGACTCGCGCAGCTCCTGGCCCGCCGCCGTGAGCGCAACCTTCCGCGTCGTGCGGTCGAACAGGCGCACCTGTAGCGTCGCCTCCAACTGCGCGACGTGGCGGC
>DASVGQ010000076.1:0-6523 GCA_036379455.1 Nevskiaceae bacterium | reverse complement strand
ACCCCGGCAGATCCTCGTAGACCGGCTCGGCGTCCGCCAGGCCTTCGGCGTCTACGGGCAGCGTCTCGCAGAGCTTGCCGTCGACCCGATAGCCGGTGCAGATGCGCAGCGCCTCCATGCCGTCGAGCACGTCGAGCTTCGTGACGCACAGGCCGGAAACGCTGTTGTTGAAGATCGAGCGGCGCGCCGCGACGGCGTCGAACCAACCACAGCGCCGCGGCCGGCGCGTTACGGTGCCGAACTCGTCGCCCTTGATGCGGATCGCTTCACCGACCTCGTTCTCCTGCTCGGTCGGAAACGGCCCGCTGCCGACGCGCGTCGCGTAGGCCTTGACGATGCCCAGCACGTAGTCGAGGCGCGCTGGACCCACGCCGGTTCCGGTGGCCGCCGAGCCCGCCGTGGTGTTGGAAGAGGTCACATAGGGGTAGGTGCCGTGATCGACGTCCAGCATCGCGCCCTGCGCGCCCTCGAAGAGGATGTTGTCGCCGCTTTCCATATGGCGCCGCAGCAGCTCGGTGACATCCGCCACCATCGGCTCGATCAACGTCGCGCAGCGCAGCAGCTCGTCGAGCGTGGTCTGGAAATCGACCGGCTCCTCGCGGTAATAGTGCGTCAACACGAAGTTGTGGAAGGCCAGCAGCTCGCCGAGGCGCGCGGCCAGCTTCTCGCGGTGATAAAGATCGCCGACACGCACCGCGCGGCGCGCCACCTTGTCCTCATAGGCCGGGCCGATACCCTTGCCGGTGGTGCCGATGCGCGCGTTGCCCCGCGCCTTCTCGCGCGCCTGGTCCAGCCGTGCGTGTACCGGCAACAGCAGCGGCGCGGCCGGCGAGATGCGCAGCCGGTCGCGCACCGTCGCGCCGGTCGCCTCGATCTTCTCGATCTCGCCCAGCAGATGGGTCAGCGACAGCACCACGCCGTTGCCGATCAGGCACTGCACGCCGGGGCGCATGACCCCCGAAGGCACGAGGTTCAGCGCGGTCCGCACGCCGTTGACCACCAGCGTGTGGCCCGCGTTGTGCCCGCCCTGGAAGCGGACGACCGCCTGCGCGCGATCCGTCAGCAGGTCGACGACCTTGCCCTTGCCTTCATCGCCCCACTGGGCGCCGATGACCACCACCGATTTACCCACGCCTGCCCTCCGCCTTTGCACTTGCCGCCATCCGCCGCACCCGGCGGCGCGCCATCCTAGCGCGGCCTCAGGCCGCCCCGCCCTCGCGACCCAGCCGCAGCAGTTCGTTGAGGTCCGCCGAGAAGCCGGTCGCCGGCCGCGCATAGCCGAACTCCTGGCCAGCCCCGTCATAGCGACCGCCGCGGGCCAGCTCGCTGCCGTGGCCGCTGGCGAAGGCCGAGAACACCATGCCGGTGTGGTAGCGATAGCCGCGCAGCTCGGCGAGATCCACGTGCAGGCCGACCTGCGGATGCCGCTGGCCGAGCGCGGCGATGGCCTCGTGCAGCTCCGCAAGCGCCTTGCCGATCGCTCCGTCGCGATCGTCGAGCCGCGCGCGTGCCTCGTCGAGCACCGCCGGCCCGCCGTGCAGCGCAAGCAGCGCCTCGAGGCGCTCGGCCCACACCGGATCCACCGCGCGTTCGGCCATGAAACGCTCGAAGTCCGGCACCGACTTGCGCTGCAGGATGCCGAACAGCTCGGCGCGCGCATCGTCATCGAAGGCCAGCCGATCGGCCAGCGCCTGATAGATACCGGCGTGGCCGAGGCTGAGGTGGATCCCGCGTACTCCCGCCATCTCCAGCGTCTCCAGCAGCAGGTCGAGGACTTCGAGGTCCGCCGCCAGGCGCGTGTCGCCGAAGATCTCGCAGCCGAGTTGCAGCAGCGCCCGCGGACCTCCCGGGACGTCGGCGCGCGTGCGGACCACGAAACCGAGGTAACAGAGGCGCACGATCGGTTGCGTGCGGAACTGGCGCGCCGCCATTCGCGCCGCCTGCGGCGTCATGTCCGCGCGCAGGCCGAGCAACCGGCCGCTGAGGGGGTCCGTGAACTTGAAGGTCTGCGCGGACAGCTCGCCGCCCGCTCCCGTCAGCAGCGCGTCGAGATGTTCGATGGGCGGCGGGATCACCAGCGCGAAACCGAGCGCGCGGTAGCGGGCCAGCAGGCGCTGGCGCAACTCCTCAAGCGCCCACGCGGCGTCCGGCGAGCCTTCCTCGACGCCGTCCGGCAGCATCCACAAGCGTTTCTTGGCCATGATCTCGACGGTGTGCCTCAGCGCTTCGCTACAGGAACCAGCGGATCAGCTCGAGCGCCACGAGGCCGCCGATCACGCACACGAAGCCCACCGTCCGCAGCGTGCGCTCATCGAGCATCTGCAGGCGCAGCAGCGCATCGCGGAAGCGGTGCGGCGCGAGGAAGGGCATCAATCCCTCGATCACCAGCACCAGGGCGAGCGCACGGAGAACGTCAACCCACATCGGGGAGGCTTTCCACGCCGCGCTACTTGCCGGCGCCAGGGCCGTGCAGATACTTGAAGAAGGGGCCGTCCGTCCCCAGCACCACCACGTTGCCGCCCTTGGAGACCGCCTCGCGGTACGAGCGCAGGGATCGATAGAAGCTGAAGAAGTCTGGATTCTGCCGGTAGGCCTGCGCGTAGACGCGCGCAGCGCTCGCGTCACCGGCACCACGGATTTCTTCCGCCTTGAGATGTGCGGCGGCCAGCACGCGCCCGGCCTTGGCGTCGGCATCCGCGCGCGTCGTCGCCGCCGCGGCCTCCGCCTTGGCGCGCTCGTCGGCCGCCAGCGCCTCGCGCGTCGCGCGCATCTGTGCGTAGACGCCGTCGAGCATCTGCGACGGCAGGTGCACGCTGCTGATCCGCAGATCGACGAGCGATACGCCCAGCGCCTTCACCTGCGTCAACGTATCGGGGCTCAGGCCCTTGAGCACGCTGTGCCCGGCGGCCGCGATCAGCTGGTCCTCGGTGTCCTTGGCGAACTCGCTGCGCAGGCCGCGACTGAGGATGGCCGAGAGCCGATCCATGGCTACCAGCTCCTGACCGCCGGCCGCCTTGTAGTAGAGGTCGGGGTCCGCGATCTTCCACTTCGTGTAGTAGGCGACGTCCAGGTTCTGCTTGTCGGACGTCGTCATGGTCTGGGTCTGGTTGTCGAGCGTGAGGATGCGGCCGTCGTAGATCTCGACGTCCTGCACGAACGGGATCTTGAAATGCAGGCCGGGGCCGTAGTCGTCGCCCACGATGCGCCCGAACTGCAGCAACAGCGCACGGTTGCCGGGCATCACCTGGAAAGTCGCGTTCGCGATCAGCACGATCACGACCACCACCGCGACCACGACGCCGAGGATCTTCGCGTTCACCGCGAGCCTCCGTCCCGTTCGCGCGAACGCGACGCCGAGCCGTTGTCGCCGGAGCTGTCCGGCGCCTTGACGGTCGGCGTCGACGGCGGTGGCGCGACCGTCGCCGCAGCTGCCGGCGCCCGTGCGCCCGCTCGTACGTTGACCGTCACCGCCGTGCCACCGCTGCCGACCAGCACGACGCGGTTGTCACGGATGATGTCGCGCAGTGCGTCGGCGTACAGCCGGTCGCGCGTGGCCTGCGGCGCCGCCTGATACTCGGCGAGCACCGCGTCGAAGCGCGCCTTCTCACCCTTGGCCGCGGCGACCACGCGGTCGGCGTAGGCGTGCGCCGCGGCGATCTCGTCGGCTGCCTGCGCGTTCGCACGCGGCAGGCGCGTGTGCGCGTAGCTTTCGGCGGCGCTCTGCAGCTTCGTCGCATCGTCGCCGGCCTTGATCGCGTCGGCGAAGGCTGCCTGCACCTGCTGCGGCGGCTGCACGTTGTTGAGCGACACGTCCGTCACCTGCAGACCCGTCTGGTATTCATCCAGCGTGTGCTGCAACAGCTGGCGGGTCTTGATGCCGATCTCCTGCTGCGCGTTGCCGAGTACGGAGTCCACGTCGTAGCCGGAGACGACGGTACGCAGCGCGCTCTTGGCGGCCTGCGTCAGCGTCCCATCCGGATCAGAGACGTTGTAGAGATAGGCACGCGCGGAAGACACGCGGAACTGGATGGTCATGCCCACGTCGACGAGGTTGTGGTCCTTCGTCATCAGCGTGTCCTGAGTCGACGCCTGACGCACCTTCGTGACGTTCACCATCGTCACGCGGCCGACCGGCCACGGCAGGTGCCAGCCAAGCCCGGGCTGGGCCACGCGAGCCACCGAGCCGAAGCGCAGCACGACGCCGCGCTCCTGCGCATCGACCGTATAGAAACCGGAAAACAGCCAGACCACCACGATCGCCGCCACCACCAGCCCGGCGAGGCTGGCCGACGGCGGGCGGCCCTTGGAACCGGACAGGCCGAGCAGCGAACGGAGCTTCTTGAGCAGCTTTGAAAGGTCGGGCAACTGCGGCCCCTTGCCACCGCCCTGCGGACCCCGGTTCCACGGGTCACGACCCGGGCCGGGTTCGTTCCAAGCCATCGTCTGCTCCGGCGGTAGATCAGCGGCGCGCGGCTGCGCGGCAGTCGGCAGGCGCCACCAGCAAAGCGCGGATTTTAGTGGCCGGCGTCAGACAGCGGCAACCGCTTCGCGTGGCGGCGGCACCACTCCGGCCGCCGTACACAGCTCCACGAGCTGTCCGTAGGGCAAGCGCACCACGAGATGCATGGAACCATCGGCGTCCACCCGTTCCGCATGCACCGCGCGGAGCTCGAACAACCGGGCCCGCAGGCGCGCGGCTTGCGGCGGCAGGCAGATCTCGCGTTCGATCATGTCCGGTCGCAGCACTTCGGCGACCGCGGTTCGCAGCAGCTCCAGACCGGCGCCGGTCGCCGCGGAAACGAACACCTGCAGCGGCCGGCCGCCGCGACCCTTCACCACGCGCGGTGCCTCGCCCGGCAGCAGGTCGAGCTTGTTGAACACCACCAACGCCGGCACGTCCCCTGCTCCGATCTGTTCCAGCACCTCGCGCACCTGTCGGATACGTGAGTCGTGCTCCGGATCGGCGGCGTCCACCACGTGCAGCAGGAGGTCCGCATCGCACACTTCCTCGAGCGTCGCGCGGAAGGCGGCGACGAGGGTGGTCGGCAGATTGCGAATGAAGCCGACGGTGTCGGACAGGGTGCCGGCGTCGCCCGGCACGAGTTCGAACTGCCGCACCGTGGTATCGAGGGTCGCGAACAGCTTGGCCGAGGCGTAGCCGTCGGCGCCGGTCAAGGCGTTGAACAGCGTCGACTTGCCGGCGTTCGTGTAGCCGACGAGCGAGACCGAGGGCACGCGGTGGCGATCGCGGGCGCGCCGGGACCTCTCGCGGCGAGCGCGCACCCGTTCGAGCTGGTGCTCCAGCGTGGTGATCTTGTCGTGTACCAGTCGCCGGTCGATCTCCAGCTGCGTCTCGCCCGGACCGCCGCGCAGGCCGATACCGCCTTTCTGCCGCTCGAGGTGCGTCCATCCGCGCTTGAGGCGGGTGGACAGGTGCCGCAGCTGCGCGAGCTCGACCTGCAGCTTGCCTTCATGCGACCGCGCGCGCTGCGCGAAGATGTCGAGAATCAGGCCGGTGCGCCCCATCACACGCACACGGAGCCGTTGCTCGAGGTTGCGTTCCTGGCTGGGCGACAGCTCGTGGTTGAAGATCACCAGCGTCGCCTCAACCGCCTCCACCGCCGCCGCGATCTCGTCGACCTTGCCGCTGCCCGCGTACCAGCGCGCGTCAGGACGCTCGCGCTTGCCGCCGAGCACCGCGCACACCTGCGCGCCGGAGGAGCGCGCCAGTTCGACGAACTCCTCGTGGTCGCTGGCGTAGTCGGCGCCGAGAAAATGCAGATGGACGAGCACCGCGGCCTGCCCACCGGCAGGCCGTTCCAGAAGTCTGGCGACGCCGCCTGAGCTCAATCGTTCCCCGGCTGCGGCGCCGGCTGCGCGTCGTCCGCGTCCGGAATGCGTACCGGCTTGGACGGCACCACGGTGGAAATCGCGTGCTTGTAGATCATCTGGCTGATGTTGTTCTTCAGCACCACCACGAACTGGTCAAAGGATTCGACCTGTCCCTGGAGCTTGATGCCGTTCACGAGGTAGATGGATACCGGAATGTGTTCCTTGCGCAGGATGTTGAGGAAGGGTTCCTGCAGCGTCTGTCCTTTCGCCATTGGGGGTCCTTTTTGTGTTTGTATTAGGGTTATGGCCCGATCGTTCTGCGTTGCAGCAGCGACCGTTAACTGTCCGTGAATTCTAGCATCGCACCGCTCAGCCAGCAGTGATTCTGCGGACCATCTCGTCGACTGCGCGTGGCCCTGGCAGGCGCTCGAAGGCCGGATCCGAGCGCAGCCACGTGTATTGCCGCTTCGCGTAATGGCGCGTTGCCGCCAACGCTCCGGCGCGAGCCTCCGTTGGACCCCACTCGCCCGCCAATTGTTTCCACAGCTGTCGATATCCGACGGCGCGCATCGAGGGCATCTCCGGCGCCAGATCGCCGCGCGCGCGCAGGCGTCGCACTTCCTCGAGAAAGCCGCGCTCCAGCATGCCGTCGAAGCGCTCCGCGATGCGCGCGTAGAGGCGCTGCCGATCC
>DASVGQ010000075.1:0-2127 GCA_036379455.1 Nevskiaceae bacterium | reverse complement strand
CCTTCCGGGCCTGGCGGGGTTCACGGATCGCCGTCGCGAAGGCACCGGCGCGGACCACGCGGCATTGTCGGCGATGGCCGCGCGACGAACAAGCGCGGCGGAGCGAAATCGTCATCGATGAGGTGCCGCACTATCGGATCGACGCCCTTCCCGAGAACCCAAGGAGCCCGACGGCCGTGCCGCGCTGGCCCGCTCAGTCCCGCGCGCCGGCCCGCGGAATCGCGAACACGACGTCCGGCTGGAAGCCGCGCGGACGTCCCGCGAGGCTGAAGCCGTGGCCGCGCGCGAGCAGATACTCCAACCAGCGCAGCAGGAACAGATTGCGGTGCCACTGCGCGCCGAGGAACTGCGCCGCCGTCTGGATCTCGCCATCCACCAGCGGCCAGCAGTGCACCGGTGGGTCGCCCAGCGCTTCGGCGGTGAGCGCGTCACGGCACACGCGGACGCGCAGGTCGGGCCGCTGTGCCCCCGCACAGAAGCGGTAGTACAGCCGCAGCTCGCAGGTGTACCGCGCGCGCGCAACGACCGCCAGCCGCAGCTCCGGCTCGCTTCCCGCCAGCGAGCGGGCGTGGTCGAAAGGCAGATCGAGCTCCGGAACCAGCTGCTCCAGCAGGCGGTAGTTGCGCTCGTAGAGGTCGATGAGCCGTGCGAGACCGTGGCGCTGCGCGCCGCGAAAATGCAGAAGTTGCGGGGAGTCCAACGAATTCATGGCACGGACTATAAAATACCGACCCCTTCGTGCCAACGAACACCATGCAGGTTCGTGAAGTCCCCACCCGCCCCTATCACGACCAGCAGCCGGGCACCGCCGGGCTCCGTCGCAAGACCGCGATCTTCCAGCAGCCGCACTACCTGGAAAATTTCCTGCAGGCGATCTTCGACGTGCAGCCGGCCCTGCGGGACGCGACGATCGTCATCGGCGGCGACGGGCGCTTCCACAACCGTGACGCGATCCGCACCGCGATCGCGATGGCAGCGGCCAACGGCGTGGCGCGCGTCATCGTCGGCCAGGCGGGCATGCTGTCGACGCCCGCGACGTCGCACGTCATCCGCCTACGCGGCGCCGCTGGCGGCTTCGTGTTCACGGCGAGCCACAACCCGGCGGGCGTCGAGGGGGACTTCGGCATCAAGTACAGCCTCAAGGGCGGCGGGCAGGCAGACAGTGCGCTGACCGACGCGATCTACCAGCGCAGCCTGAAGATCGATCGTTACCGCATCCTCGAAGGCATGGAGATCGACCTCGACCGGCGCGGCGTGAGCCGGGTCGGCGCGACCGAGGTGGACGTCATCAGCGGCGTGGAGGACTACGCCGCCTTGATGCACGAGCTGTTCGATTTCGAGCGCATCCGCCGGTGGCTGAAGCACCACCGCATCTGTTTTGACGCGATGCACGCCGTCACCGGGCCCTACGCGAGACAGCTGCTGGTAACAGACCTCGGCGCCCCCGAGAGCGCGGTCATCAACGCGGTGCCGCTCGAGGATTTCGGCGGCGGGCATCCCGATCCGAACCTCGTGTACGCGAAGGAGCTCGTGCAGGGAGCCATGGCCGCGGACGCGCCCGATCTCAGCGCCGCGAGCGACGGCGACGGCGACCGCAACCTGATTCTCGGCCCGGGGCTGTTCCTGTCCCCCGGCGACTCCCTCGCGATGCTGACCGCCAACCTCACCCTGCTACCGAGCTACCGCGGACGCATGAAAGGCGTCGCGCGCTCCATGCCGACCTCCCGCGCCGTGGACCGTGTCGCGCAGGCACTCGAGCTCGAATGCTTCGAGACACCGACGGGATGGAAGTTCTTCTGCGACCTGCTCGACGCCGGACGCGTGACGCTGTGCGGCGAGGAGAGCTTCGGCACCGGCTCTGATCACGTGCGCGAAAAGGACGGACTGTGGGCCGTGCTGGCGTGGCTCAACGTGCTGGCCGTGCGCAATATCCCGCTGCCGCAGCTCGCGCTCGAGCACTGGCACAAGTACGGTCGCCATTATTTCGCGCGCCACGACTACGAAGCGCTGCCGGCGGCTGCGGGCGACCGGATCGTGGAGGGGCTCGGCGAGCGCATCGCGAGCCTTCGCGGCAAGCGCTTCGACGGCCTGACCGTGAGCGCCGCCGACGACTTCGAGTACCACGAC
>DASVGQ010000074.1:0-13892 GCA_036379455.1 Nevskiaceae bacterium | reverse complement strand
CTGGCCTTGACCGACTCCAACAGCTCCACCGCCGGCAACCCGTAGCAGAAACTTACGACGTGCGGCCGGAGCTCCGCGACGACCGCCGCCGTCTCCGCGTCAAAGGCGGCGCGCGGTCGCGCGGTCGACGCCCCCGCCGGATCGAGGCCGAACTCTCGGCAATACGGCGCGAGACGCGCCTGCCAGCGCCGCTCCGCGGCCGCGTCGCGCGGCGGGACGCGATGGCACATGAAGTTGACGTTGAAGCGCGCGATGCCATGCGCGCGCAGCGCGCGGATCTCGTCGCGCAGGCCGGCCGCATCCAGCATGCCGGCCGGCAGCGACCCGAGCCCACCCGCGCCGCTGACCGCCGCTGCCAGCGCGTGGCGCTGGACGCCGGCCATCGGCGCCTGGATCACCGGCAGGCGGACGCCAAGCGCTTCGGCAGCGTCCATGCGCGCGTCTCCGCCCCGGCCGCGGGCGACCCGTCGTCAGGCGGCCTCTTTGGCTTCCTCGGCGAGCACGTGCTTGACCGCGGGGTCCGCGCGCATCCGCTTGATGAAATCCTGCAGGTTGTGGAAGCCGCCGATGTCGACGCCGACCTTCGGCGCCCAAGTCGTCATGACGAACAGATAGGCGTCCGCCACCGAGTGGTGGTCACCGAGCGCCCACTTGCCCCCGGCCAGATGCTTGTCCAGCAGGCCGAAGCGGCTCTTCAGCGCCTCCCGGTACTTTGCCTTGATGGCATCGATGGTCTTTGCGTCACCCGTGCCGTCGATCGCGCCGAACAGCGGCTTGAAGCTCTGGTGCATGTCGGAAGTGAGGAATCCCAGCCAACGGTTGAGGTCCGCGCGCCCCTTCGGCGTGCCGTCGCTGCCGATCCTCGCCTGCGGGAAGGAGTCGGCGAGATAGTTGAGCACGGCGACGTTCTGCGTCCACCAGTTGCCCGCGTCGTCCTCCAGCGTCGGCACCGCGCCCATGGGGTTGTGCTCCAGCAGCTCGGGGGACTTCGTCCCGTGGATCTCGACCTTGTGCGTCTCGTAGGGCTTGCCGATCCATTCGAGGCTGATCCAGCTCGCCATCGAGCAGGTGCCGGGCGCAAAGTACAGTTTCATCGCGAACTCCAGTTCAGGTTACGAGCGGCGCGAGCTCGCGCCCGCGTCGTGAATTTCAGTGCGATCCATTATGCAACGCGCTCGTCGCAGGGGCGGCGCGTCATTCGCCGTAGAGCGTCACGATGATCTCACGCAGGTGCGTGGCGTGGCGGTGCTCCCACAGGTAGATGCCCTGCCAGCTACCGAGCGCGAGCCCGCCCCGGCGCACCGGTACGGACAGCTCGCAGCCCGCCACGAGCGTGCGCACGTGCGCGGGCATATCATCCGGCCCTTCCGTCACGTGACGAAACAGCGGATCCCCGTCGGCCACAAGTCGCTGCGCGAAACGCTCCAGATCGCGGCGCACCTCCGGGTCCGCGTTCTCCGTGATGCACAGGCTCGCGCTGGTGTGGCGCAGGAACACGTGGCACAGCCCCGTGTGCACTGCGGCCTCCGCCACGAAGCCCGCCACCTCCGCGGTGACCTCCGTGAAACCTCGCCCCGGCGTCGTGACCTGAAGGGATCGCTGCCGCCACATGCTTTGTGTCCTCAGCTGAGCGCTCGCGCCGCGCCGCAGGCAACGCCGTCCACATCCGCTGCGCACTCGCGGAACCCCCGAACCGATATGATCCGCGCCACGCGCCGCGTTGGTCCACGCGCCTGTTTTCGGCAGACGCGCGTGAGCAATCCGGATCATCCCGTTCCACGTGCCGACGGCGCGCCCGAGGTGCCGCAAACTTTGACATGAGCAACCCGGTCACGTCGCATTTTGACGCTGAGCGTCACCCATGCAAGGGTCTGCTTGCGGGCGTCGTCGTCGCCGTGCTGCTGACGCTGCCCGCCTCGTGGCCGGTGCGCGCAGCTTCCGCGCCGGACGCGCCTGCGGAGCAGGCGCAGGTCTACCGCATCCAGCTCGGCGCGCTGGCGGTCGGCGCCACGCGCATCACCTGGCAGCCGGACGCTGATGGCTGGGTCAGCGACGCACTGGTGCACATCGGCGGCATGCTGGACCAGCGCCAGCGCCTGTACCTCGATGCCTCCGGCCTGCCGCGCCGCTATGTGCTCGACGCCACGGTGCAGGGTCATCGCACGCACATCGACGTGCGGCGCGAGCCCGCGGCAATCGCCGAGACCGTGCGCGTAGATGGTAGAGAGAGCACGACGCGCTTCGCCTCATCCACGCCGGTCGACTGGCTGGACAACAACAGCTTCGACACGCTGCAGGCGCTGCTGCGCCGCAACCGCGCGCGGCTGGTCGCCGGCACCCGCATCGAGGTCTTCGTGCCGCAGGCACGACGCTTCGGATGGCTCGCCGTGGATCAGGCGAAGCTGGAAACCACCGACGGCGAGCGCGACAAGCCGCGTGAGATCCTGGACCTGCGGCTCCGCCTGACGGTCGGATCCGATACCGTGCCGATCGCGCTGGCCGTGGACCCGCGTAATGCCACACTGCTCGAATACCGCCAGCCGCGGCGCGACGTGGAAGTCGTGCTCACGCGGCGATCAGGTCCCGTCCCGTGATGAATCAGAACGGATTGATCGTGCGCGTGCGGTCGAACTTCAGGTAGCCGACGTTCGCGCCCGCCCGCAGGCCGACCCCGGTACGGATCGGCGCGATGGTCACATCATCCGTGCGCAGGTAGTTGACCCCCAGCCCGGCGATGACGTACAGGCTGCCGGCGACGCCCGGATAGCGCTGGAACAGCTGGTCGGTCCAGTGCAGGTTGTAGATCAACATGAAGACCTTCGAGGCGTTGCCGCCGAAGTCGAAGCCCACCGAAGGCCCCTGCCAGTAGATGCGCATCGGCTGGCCGCCCTTGTAATGCAGCGTGCCGATGCCGTAGCGCAAGCCGCCGATGAACGCCCCGCCGCCCTCGTTGCCGGTGATGTAGGCATTCGGCTCCCCCAGCTTGGAAAACACCTTCTGGACCGCGAGTGCCAAGCCCTGCGTCGTACCCCCGAAGAAGTTGTTGGCCGCAATGATGGTGTCGTTCGCCGTGTAGGTCTTGTTCGGCACCGGCGCGTTCTCGGCCGGAATCGGCGCCCCCTGGCCACCGGCGCCCGCCTGCGGCGCGCCGCCCGCGGCGGGCGGGGCCGGCGGCGCTTCGCCGGCACCCGGCGAGGCACAGCCGGCCAGCAGAAGCGCAGCGCCAAAAGCGACCGCCGCGAGATACACGGGCAGCCGACGGGAAAACTGGCCAGATGCGGAAATGGGGGGCATGTGCGCTCCGTGCGCGGGCGGTATCGCCCGTTGCCTGCGGACAAGAAGGATCATCATACAGGCAAAAAAACGGGTGCCGGAAGTCGCCGCAAGCGGCGTTGCCTGCGGCGGCGGCAGACCCCCCCGAGTCGCGCCCGACCGCAAGCCTTCCGACACCCCACAACGATGTCGCCCAGTGCCCCGTGACGTCCACCCCTGACGTCCGCGCGGCGCCCGCCCCGCGACACTCCCTCCACCAAAACTCGGGTTCATACAAGCACACGGCATGCCAACGCACACCACAGCACAGCCGCCCTCTGGCATGACGCGGGCGACTGCGGCAGCCCGCACCCCATCGGCACGCACCCAGAGCGTTACCCAACTTGACGTTGTGCCCGCAGGCGCGCTGCTACACTGCGCCGCGGCAGCGCGGCAAGCGACGCCGGCGGCTGCCCGCCAGGCTCTCACCTTCGCACCATGCTCGTACGTCTTGCCGTTTCCGCGGTCGCGGTGCTCGCCCTGCTGCCGACCGCGCAAGCCAACGACCTCATGCAGATCTACGAGCAGGCGCGGACCGCCGACCAGACGCTGGCGGCGGCACGGCACGCCCGCGACGCGGCCGTCGAAGCCCGGCCACAGGCGCTGGCCGGCATCCTCCCGCAGCTGAGCGCATCCGGCGGGCTCACGCGGCAGAAGACCGACTATCTCGGCACGACCAGCTCCTTCCTGCAGGCCGGCACCAGCGCCTACGCAACGAACAAGTCGTGGTCGGTGGTGCTCGACGACACGCTCTTCAGCATCGCGGCCTTCCGCAAGCTCGGCCAAGCCGACGTCAGCGTCGCGGCCGCGCAGAACACCTTCCAGAATGCACAGCAGTCGCTGATCCTGCGGGTGGCGCAGGCCTACTTCGACGTGCTCTCGGCGCGCGACACGCTGCGGGCAGACGAGGCCGCACGCGACGCCTTCCGCGCGGAGCGCGACGAAGCCCGCGCGCAGTTCCAGGTCGGCCTGACCACCATCACGGCCGTCCAGCAGGCGCAGGCCAGCCTCGATTCCAGCCAGGCCACGCTGATCGGTGACCGGCGGGCGCTGGAGAACGCGCGCCAAGGCCTTGCGGTCATCGTCGGGCACGCGGTCGCTCCGCTGCAGCCGCTGCTGCCCAACATTCCGCTCACGCCGCCGACGCCGGACACGGCCGCGGCCTGGGTGCAAACCGCGCAGGACGACAACCTCGACCTGCGCGGCGCGCTGCTGCAGTGGCAGATTGCCCAACGTGAGGTCGGCATCCAGCGCGCCCAGCGCTACCCGACGCTCAACCTGCAGGGTTCGGTCGGGCGATCCGACACCGGCGGGCAATCCGGCATCGACCAGCGCCAGTACGCAATCGGGCTGGTACTGCAGCTGCCGATCTTCGAAGGCGGATTGATCCGCTCGCAGATCCGCCAGGCCGCGGCCACGGCGTCGCAGAACCAGTCGCAGTACCAGCTCACGCAGCGCGACACCATCCAGCAGGTGCGCGACGCCTATCTGGGCGTCACTTCCGGCATCGCGGCGGTGCGCTCCTTCAAGCAGGCGGTGATCTCCAACCGCACGGCGCTGAAGTCGACGCAGATGGGGCTGCAGGTCGGCACGCAGACCGAGACCGATGTGTTGACCGCGGTACAGAACCTCTACAGCTCGCTGAAGAACTACTACCAGGCGCGCTACCAGTACCTGGATGCGGTGTTGACCCTCGAACAGCTCGCCGGGCACCTGACGGTCGCGGATCTCGAGCGCATCGACGCACTGCTCGACACGAACCCGGCCGCCGAGCCGCCGCTGTTTCCGCCCGCGCCGCTGCGGCCGGACGACACCACACAAGCCGCGGGTTGATACGTCGAGAGCGCGTACACGGCGCGTCGGGCGCTACGCCCGCGCACGCTCGATGAGCCCGGTCGTCGAATACCCGGGATAGAAGTCGAGCACCTCGACGCGCCCTCCATGGCGCGCGACGATCTCGTGGCCGACGACCTGCTCCGGGCGATAGTCGCCGCCCTTGACGAGCACGTCGGGCAGAACGCATTCGATCAACCGCGCCGGTGTGTCGTCATCAAAGGGCACGACCCAGTCGACGCTCTTCAGCCCCGCGAGCACGCGCATGCGGTCCCGTTCGGAGTTGAGGGGGCGCCCGAGCCCCTTGAGGCGACGCACCGAGGCGTCGGTATTGACCGCCACGATCAGCACATCGCCGAGCCGGCGTGCGGCCTCCAGATAGCGCACGTGGCCGACGTGGAGCAGATCGAAGCAGCCGTTGGTCATGACGATCACCTGGCCGTCAGCGCGCGCGTCCGCAACGCGCTCCAGCAGCTCCACTTCGTCGAGGATGCCGGCGTCGCCTTCGTGCTGCCCGCGGATGGCATGGGCCAGCTCACGCGGCGTGACCACCGCGGTGCCCAGCTTGCCGACGACGAGGCCGGCGGCAAGGTTGGCGAGGTGCGCCGCCTGGATGAAGTCGGCGCCCGACGCCAGCGCCGCGGTCAGCACGCCGACGACCGTATCGCCCGCGCCGGTCACGTCGTAGACCTCGCGCGCCCGCGCGCCGAGATGCACGGGCGGATTGCCCGGGACGAGCAGCGTCATGCCCTGCGCGGCGCGCGTCACGAGCAGCGCTTCCAGCGCCAGGTCGGCCAGCAGCCGCGTGCCGCGCTCGACGATGGTGGCGTCGTCGGGACACGGCCCGACCACGCCCTCGAGCTCGGCGAGGTTGGGCGTGATCAGCGTCGCGCCCGCGTAGCGGCGCCAGTCCGTGCCCTTCGGATCCACCACGACGCTGCGTCCGGCAGCGCGCGCGTCATCGATGAGCGCCGCCACCTCGCCCAGCGTGCCCTTGCCGTAGTCGGACAGCGCCACCGCCTGCGCCTGCGGCAGCGCCGCCTGGAAACGCCGCCGATAGGCCGCACGATCGAAACCGGAGGCCTCACCAGCTGCTTGCTCGAAATCGACGCGAATGAGCTGCTGGTTGCGCGACATGACGCGCAGCTTGGAGATCGTCGCCTGCTCCGCGGAAGGCTCCATCTCGAACTGCACGCCGCCGGCGTCGAGCAGCCTGCGCAGGCGCGTCGCCGCCTCATCGCGGCCCGCCACGCCGAGCAGTCGCACCGCCGCGCCGAGCGACGCCGCATTGAGCGCCACGTTGGCCGCACCGCCGGCGCGCGCATCCTCGCGCTCGACGCGCACCACCGGCACCGGCGCCTCGGGTGAGATGCGCGAGGTGGCGCCGTACCAGTAGCGGTCGAGCATCACGTCGCCGGCAACCAGAATCCGGCTGGCGCGGAAATCCGGAATCACGACGGCGTCCGGCGCCGCCGGTCAGCGCGCGGCTGCGGTCTGCCGGACCTCGCGATCCACGAGATAGAGCCATTCGGGATAGCTGTCACGCTCGCCGCGCACCTGCGCCATGAACAGCTTCTGCAGCTTCTCGGTCAGCGGGCCGCGCCCGCCCGCGCCGACCGGCCGGCCGTCGATCTCGCGGATCGGCGTGACTTCCGCCGCAGTGCCCGTGAAGAAGGCTTCGTCGCACAGATAGAGCTCGTCGCGCGTCATGCGCCGCTCGACCACGCGGATGCCTTCATCGTGCGCCAGCTGGATCACGCTGCGCCGCGTGATGCCGTCGAGGCAGGCGTCGAGCTCGGGCGTGTGCAGCGCGCCGTCGAACACCAGGAAGATGTTCTCGCCGCTGCCCTCGGCCACGTGGCCGGTGCTGTCGAGCATGACCGCTTCGTCGTAGCCGTTGCGCTGCGCCTCGCCGACGGCCAGCGTGGAGATGATGTACGGCCCCGTGGCCTTGGCGCGGCACGGCGAGGAGTTCACGAAGGGCCGCTGGAAGGACGACACGCAGATGCGAATGCCGCGCTCGAGCTTGTCGGCGCCGAGGTAGGCGCCCCACGACCACGGCGCGATGATGACGTGCACCTTGAGCCCGTCCGCGCGCAGCCCCATGCCTTCGGCGCCGTAGAACACCAGCGGCCGGATGTATGCTTCGCGCAGCTTGTTGGCGCGGATCACCTCGCAGGTCGCCTCGTTGATCCGCTCCGGTGTGAACGGGATCCTCATGTTCAGCGTCTTCGCCGAATTGAAGAGCCGCCGCGTGTGATCCTCGAGGCGGAAGATGGCCGGGCCCTGCGCCGTCGCGTAGGCACGTTCGCCCTCGAAGCAGCCGGCGCCGTAGTGCAGGCTGTAGGTCAGCACGTGGGTGGTTGCCTCGCGCCACGGCACGAGCTTACCGTCATACCAGATGAAGCCGTCGCGGTCGGCCATCGTCGTCATCACGCCATCCCCATGCCAGTCGGGCCGCGCAGCCCGGAACGCCAAGGATTATATGCCGGCCAATCCGCGCACACTCTCGCGCACCGACGCCGGGTCGATGAGCCGCAGGCAGTTCGTGTGGCCGAAGGGACAGACGCGCTGGAAGCACGGACTGCAGTCCAGCCGCAGGTAGTGGATCCGCCTGCGGGCGGTGAGCGGCGGCGTGAAATCCGGCGAGGAGGAACCGAAGAGCGCCACGACCGGCGTGCCGCTGGCCGCCGCCACGTGCATGAGCCCGGAGTCGTTCGTCACCGCCGCCCAGCAGGAGGACAGCAGATCGACGACGTCGCCGAGGCCGGTGCGCCCGCACAGGTTGATGGCGGCGCCCTCGGATTCCTGTGCAATGTGCTCGCCGAGCGCGTGCTCCTTCTGCGAACCGAACACCCAGCTGCGAATGCCGTCGCGCGCCATCGCCTTCGCCAGGCTTGCGAAGTGCTCCGCGGGCCAGCGCTTGGCGGGGCCGTACTCGGCGCCCGGCATCAGCGCGACCGCTCGCAGCGTCGGCAGCCCGAGCTTCTCACGCAGCGCCTGGGCGTTGACGGAATCCGCCACCAGCCGCGGAGCGGGAATCGTCGGGCTTTCGGAAGGTTCCCGGTCCTCGGCCAGCGCCACGAAACGCGCAACGGTGGTCTTGAGGATGCGCGGGTCGAGCCGCCGCAGGTCGTTGAGCAGGCCGTAGCGGAACTCGCGGGCGTAGCCGGTGCGGCGCGGGATGCGTGCGAAGTACGGGACGAGCGCGGACTTCCACGAGTTCCGCAGCACGATGGCGTGGTCGAAGCTGCTGCCGCGCAGCGAGCGCCCCAGCGCGCGGCGGCGCCGGAACGCGAACTCGCCGTGCCCGGCGGGCAGCGGGATGGCGCGCCGTACCTCGGGCATGCGCGCGAGGATCGGCGCCGACCAGCCCGGGGCCAGCACGTCGATGACGCAGGCGCCGTCGTCCTGCCGCAGGCGGCGGAACAAGGCCTGCGCCATCACCATGTCCCCCACCCAGGCGGGACCCACGACGAGATAACGTCGACTCACGAACTGGCGGCTGGCATGGATGGGCGTCTGGCCGAAAGGCGCGCATTGTCGCAGTCCGCCGTGCAAATGGCATGTCCCCCCCGTCACGTACACGCGTCACGTACGCGCGTCACGTACGCGCGCGACGCCGGCGCGCACCGCGTTCCTTGTTGATGCGTGGCAGCGTCCATAGACTGCCGCTGATCTGTCGTCACTCCGCGCCATTTCATGCCGCACCCCTTGTGCCGCAGATCGCACCACCGCTTCCCAGGAGAAATCGACTGATGAAGCGTACCGTCACCGCGCGGCGTGCCGATGCCCGGACCTTCGTGCGCGGGCACCAACACACGGCGTTTCCCGCCACACCTGTTCGCGTCGGCCGGTTTGGCGCTCGCCGCAGGTCCACGATCCTGCGCCGCGCGGGCGCAGTAGCCGCCGCGCTTGCCGCGGCGCCGGCGTGGAGCGCGCCGTTCAGCGTCACGTCCGCACACGTCGGCGTCCACACGAACCTCGAGACGGAGGCCCAGTGGGCGCACGCGCCCGGCAGCAATAGTTGGCAGGCCCCGAAGCTCAAGCTCGAGGCGCCGATCATTCCTCGCCTGCTGGAGATCAAGCTCTCCGACACCTACCAAGTGCTGCAGCACAGCGACATGCCGACAGCACACGGATGGGGCGACTTCGAGGCGGAGATGAAGTGGGCGCCGGTATCCGAGCGCAACGGCAGTGCGGTCGATCTTGCCGTGGAGCCGAAGCTGCACCTGCCGACCGGCGATGCGACGCAGAAGCTCGGCGCGGGCGCCCCTCGCGTCGGCCTGCCGCTGATGGTGGCGCGACGCTTCGGCCGCGCGCAGCTCACCGGCGAGGTGATGTACGTGCACGGATTCTCGACGCTGCCGAACGCCATGGAAGGCGGCGTACTGGGAACCTGGCAGCTGCGGCCGCGGCTGCTGGTCGGCGCGGAGATCTACACCGTGCACACGCTGCAGGCCGGCGCCACAACGGACGTCGACGCGAACGTCGGTTTCAAGTGGCACGCGACGCAGCGCTGGGAATTCGACGCGCTGGCCGGCCACCGGCTCAACCGCACGCGCGAGCGCATCAAGCTGGTCGCCTCATACGCGTTCTGATGCAATCGCTCAGGCGGCGTGCAGCGCGTCCAGATAACGCTTCACGCCCCGCCCCACGTCGAGGAAGCCGGCCGTGTAACCGGCCGCACGCAGCTTCGTAAGGTCCGCCTGCGTGAAGGACTGGTAGCGCCCGCGCAGCGCATCGGGAAACGGGATGTAGTCAATGCTTCCGCGCCCATGCCAGGCGACGACCGCCTCGGCCACCTCGTTGAAGCGCTGCGCGCGGCCCGTGCCGCAGTTGTAGATGCCCGAGCGCTCGGGGTGGTCGTGAAACCACAGGTTCACCGCCACGACGTCGTCGACGTGGATGAAGTCCCGGCGCTGCTCGCCCGGGCCGTAGCCGTCGCTGCCCTCGAACAGGCGGCAGCGGCCGTCCTTCTCGATCTGGTCGTTGAAGTGCAGCGCGGTAGACGCCATGCGCCCCTTGTGCTGCTCGCGCGGCCCGTAGACGTTGAAGTAGCGCAGGCCGACGACCTGCGCCGCGCGCGTCGCCCCTCCCCCCGTCGCCCCCCCGTCCAGCCCGCGCCGCCGCACCACGCCGTCGAAGAGGAACTTCGAGTAGGCGTAGACGTTCAGCGGTTTCTCGCAGACCGGGTCCTCGCGGAACCCCTGCTTCCCCATCCCGTACACGGACGCCGACGAGGCGTACAGGAAGGGGATGCCCCGTTTCTGGCACCAGTCCAGCAGCGCCACGGAATAACGGTAATTCACGTCCATCATGAAGCGGCCGTTCCACTCGGTGGTGTCGGAACAGGCGCCCTGATGGAAGACGGCTTGCACGGATTCCAGCGCGCCGCGTTCGACGCGTGCCAGGAAAGCGTCCTTGTCGAGGTAGTCGGCGATCCGCAGGTCGGCGAGGTTGCGGAACTTCGTGCCGTCTGTCAGATCGTCGACCGCGAGGATGTCGTCGATGCCGCGCGCGTTGAGCCCGCGCACGAGATTGGAGCCGATGAAGCCCGCCGCACCGGTGACCACGATCACGCACCTTCCTCCATGTAGCGAACCCACAGCCGGCGGACGGCGGCCCGCTCCGCGGCGAACTCGGTGGCCGCCGCGAGCTGCCTGTCCTCCTGCAGCGCCTGCCGGTGCAACCACGTGCGGAAGCTGCGCCCGGCCGTCAGCAACGCCTCCACCTCCTCGCGCGGCATCACCCCCGCGCTTGCCAGCGCCTCGAGCTGCCGCCAGTTGTCAGTGTAGGCGACGAGCGCCGGCTCGCGCGCCGCGTTGCACAGCAGCAGGTACTGCGTGAGAAATTCGGCGTCCACGAGGCCGCCCTCGCCCTGCTTGACGTCCCACTGCCCGGTGGCCCGTTTCTCCAGCCCAGCCCGCATCTTGTGCCGCATCGCGACGACCTCGGCGCGCAGCTTCGCCGCCTCCCGTGGCCGCACGAGAACCTCGCGGCGCACGGCGTCGACCGCGGCCGAAAGCGCGCTGTCAGATGCCACCGGGCGCGCGCGCAGCAGCGCCTGATGTTCCCAGGTCCACGCCGAGCGCCGCTGGTAGCGCGCCCAGCCCTCGAAGCTGGTCACGGCGGCCCCGCCGCTGCCGCTGGGGCGCAGCGCGAGGTCGATCTCATAGGCGCGCCCCGAGCCGGTCAGCGCCGACAGCAGCTGCACCACGCGCTGCGCCAGCCGGTTGTAGTACTCAGCGGCGCTGAGGCTGCGGCTGCCGCCCCGCGTGGGAGCGCCCGGGTTCTCGATGTCGTAGACGAAGACGAGGTCGAGATCCGAACCGTAGCCGAGTTCGATGCTGCCGAATTTCCCATAGGCGACCGCGGCGAAGGCGCCACCGCGCCCGTCGGCCCGCGCCGGCCGGCCGTAGCGCGCCGACAGCTGGGTCGAAGCGTCCACCACCGCCCGGCCGACGACGGCTTCCGCCAGCCAGGTGAGCCGGTCGCTGACCTGCACCAGCGGCAGCTCGCCGGCCAGGTCATTTACCGCGATCCGCAGCATGCTTTCCTGGCGGTAGCGGCGCAGCAGCTCCATGCAGGCCTCGGTGTCCTGCGCATCGACGCCGCCGGCCCGCAGCGCGAGGCCCTGGAACAGCGCCGCGCGGTCCGGCAGCGCGTCGGCCAGGCGCGGGTCCAGCAGCACGTCGAGCAGCGCCGGCGTCTGCGCCAGCGTCCGGGTAATCCACGGGCTGGCGGCCGTCAACCGCAGCAGCTGGCGGCGCGCCACGCCGCTCTCGCGCAGCAGAGAAAAATAGGTACTGCGCCCGCCGATGGCGGCGATCACTTCCAGCGTGCGGCACAGCGCCAGCTCCGGGTCCGGCAGCTTCGCCGCATCCGCGACCAGATCCGCGACGCACGCGTGCAGCCGCTCGCGTGCGGCGTCACCGAGCAGCCGCACCGTGCGGGAATCACGCAGCGCGGTGAGGCGCTCGGCCACCTGTTCCGGCTGTCGGCGAAAGCCGCGTTCGCGCAGCAGCGCCGCCAGCTCCTCGCCGTCCTTCGCCCACAGCGCTTCCCCGTGCGGCGACCGCACCTCCGGTTGCGCGCCATGACCGGCGAAGACCTGTTCGAAGGTCTCCCGCACCCGGCTGCGAACGGCCGCGAGCCGCGTCTGGAACGCAGCCCAGTCGGGGAAGTCGAGCGCCGCACACAGGGCCTCGCGCCCCTCGGCGTCGGCCGGCAGCGCCTGCGTCTGCTGGTCGTCGTGGAACTGCAGCGCGTTCTCCGTGCGGCGCAGGAACACGTAGGCGTCGTCGAGCGCCGCGACCGTCGTCGCGTCCAGCAGGCCCACCGCGCCAAGCTGCGCGAGCGTCGGCCGCAGGCACGTTCCTCGCAGCCGCGCGTCCTGGCCACCGCGCACCAGCTGGAACAGCTGGACGATGAACTCCAGCTCGCGGATGCCGCCCGTGCCCAGCTTGATATCGTCCTCGAGGCCGTGCCGACGCGCGTCCGCGTCGATGCGTTGCTTGATGTCGCGCAGCGCATCGAAGGCGCCGAAGTCCAGGTAGCGGCGATAGACGAAGGGCTGGAGATGCTCGAGCAGGATCCTCCCGGCGCCGAGATCGCCCGCCACCGGGCGCGCCTTGATCAAGGCATAGCGTTCCCACTCCCGGCCATGCGTCTGGTAGTAGGAGGTCATCGCCGCGGTCGACAGCGCCGCCGCTCCCGCGGCTCCGAAGGGCCGAAGCAGCGTGTCTACGCGATACACGAAGCCGTCTTCGGTCACCTTCGAGAGCAGATCCACCACACCATGCACGAGCCGGCCGAAGGGTTCCTGCACCTCCGCCGGGCCAGCGTCGCCCGCAGCCTGCGGCGCCGCATAGGCGAAGATCAGGTCGACGTCCGACGAGAAGTTGAGCTCGCGACCGCCGAGCTTGCCCATGCCCAGCACGATCGGCGCGACGCCGGCGAGCGCGCGGCGTTTGCTGGCCGCCAGCGCCGCATGCGCCGCCTCCAGCGCGGCGCCGCACGCCGCCTCGGCAACGTCTGACAGACCCAGCAAGGTCTCGTCCAGCTTCGCCCAGCCGGCGATATCGCGCAGCGCCAGGCGCGCCAGTTCGCGGTTGCGGAAGCGCCGCAATTCGCGCTCGGTGCCAGCTGTGTCCTCGACGCTGTCCAGCGCTTCGGCGAGGCGGCGGGCCGCGGTATCGGTCGCAGCGGATTCGAAGCGACCCGCGGCCAGCGCCGCCAGCGCCCATTCACGCTGGCGTTCAAGAACGCGCCCGAGGAAACGGCTTGCGCGCAGCGCGCGCGGCAGCACCGCTGCGGTCCGCGGCGTCGCGGCGTCGAGCCACTGCTTTACCAAGCGCGCCTCCATGGGCGCGCAGTCTATGCAAGGACGTGCGATGGCGCCCGACCGTCCATCGTGGATGCGGCCAGCGGATCAACGGGCGGCGCCGGAACTCGGTCGCTGCCGATCGGGGGCACTATCTCCGGAAGCCGCGGCGGCGTGACGCCGGCACGCGATCCGGCGCACTGAAGAGCGCCGCCACCGCGTTCAGCCGAAGTCGAAGCCCTTCGTGAACTGTAGCCAGAACCGCACGCGCCGCGGCTGGTCGCCGTAGGACGGCGGGCGCGGACCGAAGGCCGCCGCCACCGCGGCGCTCGCGGTCCAGTTGTCCGGACCGGCCCAGTCCAGCCGGGCTCCGCCGCTGTACACCCGCACGCGGTTGTCGCCCGCCGCACCGTAGGTGTTC
>DASVGQ010000073.1:0-5360 GCA_036379455.1 Nevskiaceae bacterium | reverse complement strand
GTCGTGGTCGACCACATGGGGCGACCGGACGTGACGCAGCCGGTGGACGGGCCGGCCTTCAGCGGCTTCGTGCGGATGATGGAGGAGCACCCGGACATCTGGGTGAAGGTCACCTGCCCCGAGCGGCTCAGCAAGGCTGGCCCGCCGGCGCTGGGCGGCGAGCGGCACGCCTATCGCGACGTGGTGCCCTTCGGTCATCTGCTGGTCGAGCGTTTTCCCGACCGCGTGCTCTGGGGTACCGACTGGCCGCATCCGAACCTGAAGAACCACATGCCCGACGACGGGCTGCTGGTCGACTACATTCCGCAGATTGCGCCGACGGAGGCACTTCGGCATAAGCTGCTGGTAGACAATCCGGACACACTCTATTGGAGGAAATAGACCATGGCCTTGAAGAAACCCTATGCAGATGTACCGGGGACGGTCATCTTCGACACCGACCAGGCCCGCAAGGGCTACTGGCTCAACCAGTTCTGCACGTCGCTGATGAAGGCGGACAACCGCAAGCGCTTCCTCGCGGACGAACGCGCCTACCTGGATGAGTGGCCGATGACGGAGGACCAGAAGAAGGCGGTGATGGCGCGCGACCTGAATCGCTGCATCCAGCTCGGCGGCAACATCTATTTCCTCGCGCGCATCGGCGCCACGGACGGACGCTCGTTCCAGTACATGGCGGCGTCGATGACCGGCATGTCGCAGGAGGATTACGCCGCCATGATGCTTGCGGGCGGGCGGTCGATCGAGGGCAATCGCACGACGGCAAGGGGGTAAACCGCCATGGCCAGCAAGCCGCACGCGCATATCAGTGCGAGCATCTACACGTCCCATGTGCCGGCCATCGGCGCGGCAGTGGATCTTGGCAAGACCGGTAACGATTATTGGGCGCCGTTGTTCAAAGGCTACGAATTTTCCAAGCAGTGGGAAAAGGAGCATGTCCCGGACGTCATCTTCCTCGTCTACAACGATCACGCCACGGCCTTCAGCCTCGACCTCGTGCCGACCTTCGCGATCGGCTGCGCCGAGAAGTTTCCGGTCGCCGACGAGGGCTGGGGACCGCGTCCGGTGCCGGACGTCGTGGGACACCCCAAGCTCGCGGCGCACATCGCGCAGTTCGTGATCCAGCAGGACTTCGATCTGACGATCGCCAACAAGATGCCGGTGGACCACGGCTGCACCGTGCCGTTGTCTCTGATGTTCGGGCAGCCCAAGGCATGGCCGTGCCCGATCATTCCCTTCGCCGTCAACGTCGTGCTCTATCCGATACCCTCCGGTCGGCGCTGCTTCCAGCTCGGGCAGGCGATCCGCCGCGCCGTCGAGACCTACGACGAACCGCTGAACGTGCAGATCTGGGGAACCGGCGGCATGAGCCACCAGCTGCAGGGGCCGCGCGCCGGGCTGATCAACAAGGCCTTCGACAACCACTTCATGGACACGCTGATCAAGGACCCGGCCGCTCAGGCCAAGGTGCCGCACATCGACTACGTGCGTGAAGCCGGATCCGAAGGCATCGAGCTCGTCATGTGGTTGATCGCCCGCGGTGCCATGTCGGACGTGGCGGGCGGCCCACCGCCCAAGGTGGTGCACCGCTTCTACCACGTGCCGGGTTCGAACACCGCGATCGGACACCTGATATTGGAGAATTCATGATGGCGGACAAGCCGCTCAAGGTCGCGCTGGCGGGTACCGGCGCTTTCGGCATCAAGCACCTGGATGGCATCAAGAACATCGACGGCGTCGAGGTGGTCGCGCTCGTCAGCCGCACGCTCGACAAGACGCGCGCGGTGGCGGACCAGTACGGCATCGAGCAGGCGACGACGGACCTCGACGAAGTGCTGGCGCGCAAGGACGTCGACGCGGTGATCCTCTGCACGCCGACGCAGATGCATGCGAGCCAGGCGATGGCCTGCCTGCGCGCCGGCAAGCACGTGGAAGTCGAGATCCCGATGGCCGACAGCCTGGCGGATGCGGAAGCGCTGGTGGCGCTGGCGGCAAGCTCGAACAAGGTGGCGATGTGCGGCCACACGCGGCGCTTCAACCCGAGCCACCAGTATGTGCACCAGCGCATCAAGCGCGGCGAGTTCCGCGTCCTGCAGATGGACGTGCAGACGTACTTCTTCCGTCGCAAGAACATGAACGCCCGCGGCGAGCCGCGCAGCTGGACGGACAACCTGCTGTGGCATCACTCGGCGCACACCATCGATCTCTTCGCCTACCAGTGCGGCAGCCCGATCGTCGCCGCCAACGCGCTGCAGGGACCGATCCACCCTGAGCTCAAGATTCCGATGGACATGTCGATCCAGCTCAAGACCGCAAGCGGTGCGCTGTGCACGCTGTCGCTGAGCTTCAACAACGACGGCCCGCTGGGGACCTTCTTCCGCTACATCGGGGATACCGCGACCTACGTCGCCCGCTATGACGACCTGGTGCAGACGCACGGCAAGGGTGTGAAGGGCACGGAGGAAGCGGTCGACGTCAGCCACGTGGCGGTATCCATGAACGGCATCGAGCTGCAGGACCGCGAGTTCTTCGCCGCGATCCGTGAGGGGCGCGAGCCGAACTCGAGCGTTGCGCAGGTGCTGCCGTGCTACAAGGTGCTCGGCGGTCTGGCCAAGCAGTTGGTGCCGCGTTAGGCTGCGCCACCAGTCACCGGTCCGGCGGATCCGGGTCGTCCAGGGAGGAAAGGGAGATGAAATTCGGGACGCTGGCGGCCGTCGCCGCCGCGGTGGTTTCCACCGCAACGGTGCTCGGCACCGCGCAGGCCAAGGATCTCAAGATCGGCCTGATCGCACCGTTCACGGGACAACAGGCGCAGTACGGCACGCAGTTCAAGCGCGCCATCGATCTGTACATGAAGGAGCACGGCGACACGGTCGCTGGGCGCAAGGTGCAGGTCATCATCCGGGATGACGGCGGCATCAATCCCGCGACCGCCAAGCGCGATGCGCAGCAGCTGCTGGTGCAGGACAAGGTCGACATCCTTGCGGGCTTCGGCTTCACGCCGAATGCCTTCTCGGTTGCGCCGCTGGCCACGCAGTTCAAGGTGCCGATGATCGTCATGAACGCGGCGACCTCCTCGATCACGGAAAAGTCGCCGTACATCCTGCGCACCTCGATGACGATGCAGCAGAGCGCTGCTGCCATGGCGCAGTACGCCTACGAGCACGGCACGAAGTCCGCGTACGTGCTGGTTGCGGATTACGCGCCGGGGGTGGATTGGCAGGGTGAATTCACGAAGCAGTTCACTTCTCTGGGCGGCAAGGTGGTGGGTGATGTGCGTGCGCCGGTTAACACGGTGGACTACGCGCCCTATCTGGAGCGCATTGCGAACGCCAAGCCTTCCGCTGCGGCGATGTTCGTTCCAGGCGGCCAGCCGGGGCTCGCGCTCATCAAGAGCATCGAGAATTCGAACCTGAAGAAGGCGAACGTCGAGCCGATCGGAGCCGGTGACCTGACCGACGAGACGGTGCTGCAGTCCTATGGCGACGGCGCCGTCGGCTACATCACGGCCTTCCACTATTCCGAAGCGCACGTCTCGCCGGAGAACAAGGCCTTCGTCGAGGGCTTCAAGAAGGCCTATCCCGGACAGTCCGCCGATTTCGTCGCCGTTGGCGGCTGGGACGGCATCAATCTCATCTACAAGGTTCTCGAGAAGACGCGCGGCGACGCCAGCGGTGACGCCTTCATCGCGGCGGCCAAGGGCATGAAGTGGGAGAGCCCGCGCGGTCCGGTCGAGATCGATCCGCAGACGCGCGACATCATCCAGAACGAATACATCCGCAAGGTCGAGAAAGTGGACGGCCAGCTGCAGAACACCGAGTTCTTCGTCTACAAAGCCGTCAAAGACCCGGGCAAGACGCCGGGCAACAAGTTCGAGTTTTCCGGCTCGGGCCCGGTGACGCCCTGATTCCCCGCATGGTGGAAGCCGCGCAGGGGCCTCACAGGGTCATGGCGCGGTGCGCAGCGGGCGGCGTGGACACTCCACGCCGCTCGCCGGCTTGCGGATGAGGCCATGGCGAGTTTCCTGACGGTCCTGCTCAACGGCATCGCCTTCGGCATGCTGTTCTTCCTGACGAGCGTGGGCCTGTCGGTGACGATGGGTCTGATGAACTTCATCAATCTCGCCCACGGCGTGTTCGGCATGGTAGGCGGCTATACCTGCGTGGTGCTGCTCAACCGCGCGGGGGTGCCGTTTCTTGCGTCCCTGCCGGTGGCGATCGTGGTGCCCACGCTGCTTGGCGTTCTGCTCGAGCGGACGCTCTACCGCCGCCTCTACGGCAAGTCCGAGCTGGCGCAGGTGTTGTTTTCGCTCGGTATCGTGTTCATCGCCATCGCGACCGCGTACTACTTCTTCGGCCCGAACGAGCAGTCCGTGCACCTGCCGGAGTTTCTCAAGGCGCGGATTGACGTGGCGGGCGTCGCGATCTCCGCCTACAGCCTGGCGCTCATTGCCGTCGGCCTGATCGTCGCCTACGGCTTGCACTGGTCGATCGTGAAGACCGCCTTCGGCGCCAAGCTGCGCGCGGCAGTCGACAACCAGCGGGTCGCCCGCGGGCTCGGCATCAACGTCGACCGGATATTCATGATCACCTTCGCGCTGGGTTCCGCTTTGGCGGGCTTTGGCGGCGCGCTCGGCATCCAGATGCTCGGCGTGGCACCGGAGTTTCCGGTGACCTACTTGGTGTTCTTCCTGATTGTGGTGACCGTGGGTGGGACCGGCAACATCCTCGGCTCGCTGTACGCGGCGATCCTCGTCGGGGTCGTCGATATCGTCGGCAAGTACTACATCCCGCAGGCGGGCGCGTTCTTCATCTACGCGGTCATGGTCATCACACTGGTGGTGCGCCCACAGGGGTTGTTCGGGCGCAGCCAGGGCAGGGCGACCTGAGGTGGCGACGCCGGTTCCCGCCGAGCGGAATGCGTCCGCCGTGGATTCGGCAACGGCGCTGCTGCGCTACCGCCGCTCGAGCCGCTGGGGCGCGCTGGAGTACCTGTTCTGGTGCCTTCCCATTGCGGCGTATTTCCTCTTTCCGACGAACTACCTGCTGCTGAGCCAGGTCGTCATCACCGCGCTCTTCGCGCTGTCGCTGGACCTGATCTTCGGCTATGCCGGCATCATTTCGCTGGGTCACGCGGCGTTTTTCGGCATGGGCGCCTATGCCGCCGGCATGCTTGGCGCGCACGGCCTGGGTTTCCCGTTGCTCGGGCTCGTGGTCGGCGGGGCGATCGCCGGAATGCTGGGGTTTCTGACGAGCTTTCTGGTGCTGCGCGGCAACGACCTGTCGCGGCTGATGGTGACGCTTGGCGTCGCGCTCATCCTGTTCGCGCTGGCCAACCAGCTGTACACGATCACCGGCGGCGTC
>DASVGQ010000072.1:0-3420 GCA_036379455.1 Nevskiaceae bacterium | reverse complement strand
TGGAACCCGAAGCTGATCAACGAGCAGGACCTGCCGCGAACGCTCAAGGCGCTGGCGGATCCGAAGTACAAGGGCAAGGTGGCCGTTGCCCCCGCGGACAGTGACTTCCTGCCGCTGGTGCGCGCGATGGACATCAAGTACGGCAAGCGGGAAACGCTGGACTGGCTGCGCGCGCTGTCTCGCAACGCCCAGATCTATTCCGACGACGAAGGCGTGACCGCTGCGGTAGAGAAGGGCGCGGCGGCCTTCGGGGACATCAACAACTACTACTTCTACCGCCTGCGTGAACAGATCGGCGCGAAGCATATGGCCAGCCGCGTCCAGCACTTCACGGGCGGCGTCATCGGCGGGCTCGTCAACGTCTCCGGCGCGGCGGTGATGAAGTACGGCCAGCATCCCAAGCTGGCGCAGCGCCTGCTGGCCTTCATGGTGAGCAAGCGCGCGCAGACGCTGCTGGCCCGCAGCGACGTGGACTTCGAATATCCGCTGCGGCCCGGCGTCCCCGCGAATCCGCAGCTGCGGCCCTTCGATCAGCTGCAGCCGCCGGACATCACCGTTGCCCAGCTCGGCAGCGACCGCAGCGCCCTGGACCTGCTGCAGGAATCGGGACTGCTGTGACGCGCGGCGCGATTCACGCGCTTGCGACCCGAAACCGGCATTCCACCTTGAGCCCCGCGAGCAGCTGGCTCCTCCCCAGCGTCAGCGTTGCGCCGTGGCGCTCCGCGATGCGGCGGGCGATCGACAGGCCGAGGCCCGTCCCCGTCGCTTCCAGCCCGGGGAGCCGGTAGAAGCGGTCGAACGCGTGTGCGCGCTGGTCTTCCGGGATGCCCGGTCCGGAGTCCTCGACGCGCACGATCACCTCGTCGGCCGTGTGCTCGAGGCTGACGTCGACGATCCCGCCCGGCGGGGTGTACTTGATGGCGTTGTCGACGAGGTTGGCGAGCAGCGTGCGAACGTCCTCGGCGCTGCCCCGCGCTCTTGCCGCGGACAGGTGCGTGATGGCCAGCTGCGTGCCGCGGGCCTGTGCCTGCGCCATGTGGCCGGCCACGACTCCCTGCGTCAGCCCGGCGAGATCGATGTCCGTCGCTGGCAGGGCGTTCTCCGGATCCTGGCGGGCGAGCGCAAGAAGCTGCCGCACGAGGTGTATCGCGCGCGTCAGCCCGCCGCGCAATTCGGCCTGCGCGTCCTCGCGCGCCGCCGGATCGCTCGCGCGCTCCAGCAGCTGGGCCTGCAGCTGCACGGCCGTCAGCGGGGTCAGCAGTTCATGTGCTGCGTCCGCGACGAAGCGCTTCTGCGTCTGGAGCGCCCGATCGAGCCTCGACATCAGGTTGTTGAGCGCCTGTGTCAGCGGCTGCAGCTCGACCGGCGACGATGCGTCGGGAAGCGGAGAGAGATCCTGCGCCGAGCGCCGTTCCACGGTCTCCGCCGCGCGCGCCAGCGGCCGCAGGCCGCGGCCGATGCCGAACCAGACGAGCACGCCGATGAGGGGCAGGACCACGGCGAGCGGTAGCAGCAGCTGGACGGCGATCTCGTTGGCGGCCGCGCGCCGGACGCCGAGCGGCTGTGCCACCGTGACCAGGCGGTTCTCGCGGTGGATGCGGTACAGCCGCCACCGCGTGCCCTCGATGCGCACCGTGGACCAGCCGTCGGGGGCGTCCGCCGGCAGCGGCACGTGAGCGCGCGAGTGGTAGACGGGCTGTGCGAGGCCCGGCCGGCGGACTTCGATCACCAGGCGTTCGCGGGGGTTGTCCTCGTCCCCGCCGGCGGTGACCGGCAGCAGCGTGTCCACCGCGGCGGTGGGCGGGAAGCTGTACGCGACCTGCTGCAGCTGGGCGTCGAAGAGCTCGTCGATCTCGTCAACGGTCTGGACGTAGACGCCTGCAGCGGCCGCGCACAGCAGCGCGCCGACGCCGGCGAGCAGGACCCACAGCAGGCGCCTGCGGATGGAGTTCATGGCGCCGGCCCCAGCGCGTAGCCGAGGCCGCGGACGGTGGTGATCAGCCGCGGCCCGAGCTTGCGGCGCAGGCTGTGGACGTAGACCTCGACCGTGTTGCTGTCGACCTCGTCGTGCCAGCCGTAGAGCTTGCCGCGCAGGGCGTCGCGCGAGAGCACGCGGGAAGGGTTCTCCAGGAGCGCGCGCAGGACCTCGAATTCGCGCGATGTCAGGGTCACCTCGCGGCCTTCCAGCAGGACCTTGTGCGTGGCCGGATCCAGCGTGACGCCGGCGTGCTCGAGCACGGGTCCGCGGTGCGGATGGCTGCGTCGCAGCAGCGCGCGGACGCGCGCGGAGAGCTCGTCGAGGTCGAAGGGCTTGGGGAGGTAGTCGTCGGCGCCGGAGTCGAGGCCGGCGACGCGCTGTTCGACCGCATCGCGCGCGGTGAGGATCAACACCGGGAGATCGCGGCCGGCGGCGCGGATGCGTCGCAGCACTTCCATGCCGTCCCGGCCGGGCAGCCCGAGGTCCAGCAGCAGCAGGTCGTAGGGGGTTCCGGTCGCCGCGGTCTCGGCGCTGATCCCATCCTGCGTCCAGTCGACCGCGTAGCCTTCGCCGCGCAGCGCCTGCGCGACCGCGCGGCCGATCATCGCGTCGTCCTCGACCAACAACAGGCGCATGGAAACTCCCCGTTGAGAAGCCGTCATTCTCGGGCCACAGTCTTAAGCATTGCTTAAGAAACCGCCCATAGCATGCGGGCCATACCTGAGGTCGCACGCTCCCGATCGTCGCGCCGCATGAGTTACGGCTTCATCGGGCGCGGCGGCGGACACGGATTCGGCACGTCATGGGATCTGGCCTTGAAGAGCGGTGAAGCGCGGGCGTGGCAGCGAGTCCGGAACGACGCTGGCGACGACGCCGTGTGCAGCGGAGGCGTGGTTGAAGCGCGTCGCGCCTGCGGACAACCGATCCAGCGCGTGCGCGGCGGCTGCAGGCACGCGGGCTGATGTGCGTCGAGACCGCAAGACGGGCCCCGAGCGGGGCCAGGCAAGGTGCAGCCGGTCGGGCCGGGGTGGCCCTGATCGTCTGCGCCGCGCTGGCGCTCGCAGGCTGCGCGACCTTCCATCCGCTGCCGCTACCGCGTACCGCGGGCGCCGCGTCGCTTTCGGACGTATCGCTGTCCGGGCGGTCGATGCCGGTGAATGGCTTGGATGCCGCGCGTCCACGCGACGGAGGTGCGCTCGACGCACAGACGGTGGCCGCCCTGGCGGTGGCGAACAATCCGCACCTCAAGGTGCTGCGCGACGCCGTCGACGTGGCCGATGCACAGGCCTTTGCTGCCGGGCTGCTGCCCGATCCGCAGCTGGCGTGGTCGCGCGACTTCGTCACCAGCGGCCCGGGCGTCAGCAACCCCTTCGGCCTCGGGCTGTCGTGGGACATCGGCAGCCTGCTCACGCGCGGCACGCGCACCGGTGCGGCGGACTGGA
>DASVGQ010000071.1:0-2035 GCA_036379455.1 Nevskiaceae bacterium | reverse complement strand
GGCGGCTGGTATGACACGGCGAAGTTCGCCGACCAGCGCTTCGCCATGAACGGGTTGCCGTTGGCGGACCCCGCCAGCGGTGAGGATCCGCGCATGCATCGCGGCGACTACAGCCTCTACGCGGTGGCGGATCAGACCGTGTGGCGCGCGCGCGACGGCAGCCGCAGACGTCTCAACGCCTTTGGCCGGATCATGGGCGCGCCGGCCGACCAGAACGCGGTGGACTTCTTCTTCAACGGCGGTCTGACGCTGAAGGCGCCGCTGCCGGGCAGGCCGCACGATCACGCGGGGATCGATTTCGGCATCGGCCGCGTGAGCGCGCGCCTCGCAGACTTTGACCGCGACAGCGGTCTGCCGGTGCAGACGACCGAGGAGCTGGTCGAGCTGACCTATCAGGCGCAGGTGATGCGCTGGCTCACGGTACAGCCCGACCTGCAGTACGTCATCAACCCGGGCGCCGGCGTGCTCGATCCGGCGGATCCGACTCACCGCTTGCGCAACGAGCTGGTGGTGGGGGCGCGCGCGACGGTTGCGTTCTGACCTGCCGGCGGCCGGCGGCATGCGGCCGCGGATCAAGGCAGCGCGCCGCCATCGGCCTGCTAGCATCTCGCCTCGTCCTGCGGGCCGGTTGACGTCCAGCGCATCGCTGGGGCGCTTCCCGGCCTGAGGCAGGAAGAAGCTTTCATCTGAGCGGGGAGTCGGTCACGCCCATTCCCACCGCGCTGAGCGCGTTCGACATCCTGTCGCAGATCGCGACGCTGGGGATGCTCGCCTGCGTGCTCGCCGTCGTGCCGCGCACGACCGACGCGTGGTTGCGGCGCGCGCTGCCGCGCGCCCTGGGCGCGGCGCTGGCGCTGCTGACGCTGGCAAGCTTCGGCATCCTCGTCGCGCGCACGCTGGAGCTCAACGATGGGCGCTGGCACCCGCTGTACAGCGACGCGTGGCGGGTTCTGGAACTCACGCATTTCGGCCATGTCTGGCTGTGGCGCGTGCCGATGCTGGCGGCGGCGTGGGCGGCCTGGGTGTGCCTGTGGCAACGGCAGCGGCCCGGTTGCGCGTGGGTGCTTGCCGCGGCGGTGGCGGTGATCGTCTTCACGCGCAGCGCCACCGGCCACGCCGCGGACGACGGCACCTTCGCGATCCCGGTCTGGGTGGACTGGCTGCACGTGCCGGCCGCCGGCGCGTGGGTCGGCAGCCTGTTCGGCATGTCGCTGGTGGTGTTTCCATGGCTGACACATCGGCTGGAGGCTCAGCCGGTCGTACGCGCCGCGGAAGCCTTCCAGCGCCTGTCCACGCTGTCCGGCGTCGCGCTCGCGGTGCTGCTTGCGGCCGGCATCTACAGCGCCAGCCGGATGCTCGGCCCGCCGTCGTCGCTGTGGACCACCCGCTTCGGCATCGCGCTGGACGTCAAGCTCGGGGTCGTGCTGCTCATGATCCTGATGGGCGCGCACAACCGCTATGTAAGGCTGCCGCGGTTGCTGCGTTGCATGGGACCACGGCCGCGGCTGAGCCGGGTGGCGCGGATGCTGCGCGGGCGCCGCTTCGACGCGACGCGCGTCGCCGACGGCCCGACGGTGGTGCGCCGCTGTGCCCGCGCCGTGTTGGTCGAAGCCGTGCTCGGCCTCGTGGTGATCGGTGCCACCGCGGTGCTGATCCACCAGATGCCGCCCGCCGAGCTGGCGGTACACGGCGTGATGTAGCCTGCGCGGCCTCTTCCTCGCTCTGGCGCTCGGATGGCCGATCCCCCTTTTCGCCTGCGGAAGATCGCGGTGGCCGCCTTCGGCCCGTCGCTGCTCTTCAGCGTAGGCGAGGGCGCGGTGCTGCCGATCATCGCTCTGAGCGCGCGCGACGACGGTGCCTCGATTGCGCTGGCAAGCCTGATCGTCAGCCTCGTCGGCGTCGGGTCGCTGGTCAGCAACGTTCCGGCGGCCATGCTCATCTCGCGCTACGGCGAGCGGCTTGCGATGCTCTGGGCGTCGCTGCTGAGCACGGTCGGCCTCGCCCTGTGCCTGGTGCCGGGGCGGCTCGAGCTGCT
>DASVGQ010000070.1:0-9623 GCA_036379455.1 Nevskiaceae bacterium | reverse complement strand
CCGCTCGACGACCTGCGCTACGTCCTCGACAAGGTCGACATCGTGCTCGTGATGTCCGTGAATCCCGGCTTCGGCGGACAGAGCTTCATTCCCTCGACGCTCGCCAAGCTGCGCGACGCGCGCGCGATCCTCGATCCCTGGCTTGCGGAGCACCCGGAGCGCCAGATCCGCCTCGAGGTGGACGGCGGCGTGAAACCTGCGAACGCCGGCGCCATCGCCGCCGCCGGAGCCGATACCTTCGTGGCCGGCAGCGCGATCTTCGGCGCACCCGACTACCGCGCGGCCATTTCCCGGCTGCGAACCGCGATCGAGCGACGCGGCTGAGCCTCGCGCCCCGTCGCGGGCGCCGCTGCCGCAGGTATGATGGCGGCGCGACGGCGCAGGCGCGGCGGGACCGACGCGCGGCGGGCGTCAGGCGTCTCAAGGGAGCTACACATGGCGGATACCCCTCACCGCTCCGACTTCGCGGAAACCTGGCCGGCGGTCGCCAGCGCGTCGCTGCGCATCGCCTTCGGCATCATCTGGGCCATCGGCGCGGCCTTCACCTGGAGCTCGCAGTTCGCGGCGAACTACGTCGGCTACCTGCACAACGCGGCACAGGGACAGGCCGCGTGGTCCGCCTGGTGGTTCGACCTGTGGATCGCGCTGGTCACGCCCAACGCCGCGGTGTTCGTGTGGCTCACGCGCATCGCGGAGACCGCGCTCGCGCTGGCGCTGTTGCTGGGCTTCGCACGGCGCACCACCTACGTGTTGGGGGCCCTGTTCAGCCTGCTCATCTGGAGTACCGCCGAAGGCTTCGGCGGGCCGTACACGGTCGGCGCCGCGAACATGGGCACCGCCATCACCTACGTGCTGCTGTTCGTCGCGCTCATCGGCATCAACTACCGCGGCGGCACGAGCCCCTACAGCGTCGATTATCTGATCGAGCGCCGCTGGCCGGCGTGGAGCCACGTCGCGGAGTGGAGCCATGAGAGCCGGCTGCACACGCTGCGCCCGGCGTCGGTCGCCGCGCAGATGACCGCCATCACGGGCATCGCGCTGCTGGTGTTCTTCCTGATCGGCGGCCTGCACAGCACCGTCCACGTCACCGCCCCGACGCCGACCGCCGCCGCGGCGGCCGTCTCACCGCTGGCGCTGGCCGCCAAGCAGCCGGTGCCGAAGGCGCGCGACGCGCGTCTGCCGCCGCTCACGCCGGGCGACAGCGTCAACGTGGAAATCGCCTCGACCGACGAGACGGTATCGATCGCCAGCGGCGTGCAGTACCAAGCCTGGACCTTCGGCGACGAGGTGCCGGGCCCGGTGATCCACGTGCGCCAGGGGCAGACGGTGAACGTCACCTACGTCAACCGCGGCACCATGGAGCACTCGCTGGACTTCCACGCCGCCATCACACCGCCGAACCTGCACTACGTGGAGCTGCAGCCGGGCCAGAAGGTCACCTATTCCTTCGTTGCGGAAGTGCCCGGCGCGTTCCTCTACCACTGCGGCACGCCGCCGGTGATCCTCCACGTCGCCAACGGCATGTACGGCGCCATCATCGTCGACCCGGCCGAAGGCCTGCCGCCGGCCGCGGACAGCTACGTGCTGGTGCAGAGCGAGTGGTACACGCAGCAGATCTCGGGAACGATGATGGGCCCGAACTTCGAGAAGATGATGGCCGAGAAGCCCGATGAAGTGGTCTTCAACGGCATCGCCTTCCAGTATCGCGACCACCCGCTGACGGCGACCGCTGGCAAGCGCGTGCGCTTCTACGTGGTGGATGCCGGCCCGAACCTGTGGAGCTCCTTCCACGTCATCGGCGGGATCTTCAGTGAGGTGTACCAGGACGGCAATCCGGCCCATGCGTTGACCGGCGTGCAGGCCTACACCGTCGGCCCCGGCGCCGGCATGGTGTTCGATCTCACGCTCCCGGAGCCGGGCCAGTACACCTTCGTCGACCATGACTTCGCGCACGCATCGCGCGGCGCGCTCGGCGTGCTCGACGTCCGCTCCGCGAACGGCACCCCCGCCAGCGAGAAACCACCGGTCAGCGCGGCCGAACCGGCCGCCAGCGCCGCGCCGGCACCCACCGTCCCGGCAGCCAGCAGCGGGCCCTACAAGTTCGACGCCGCGCGCGGCGCCGAGCTGTATGCCAGCACCTGCGCCGCGTGCCACCAGGCGACCGGCACGGGCCTGCCCGGCGCCTTCCCGCCGCTCAAGGATGATCCGGTGGTGCTGGCCGCGGATCCCGCCGAGCAGCTCGGCAGCATCCTGCACGGCGTGCACGGACGCACCATCAACGGCGCCACCTACGCCACGCCCATGCCCGGCTTCGCGTCGACGCTCAACGATGCAGACGTCGCTGACATCGCCAACCACGAGCGCACGTCGTGGGGCAACAAGGCCAAGCTGGTGACGATCAAGCAGGTGGAGGCGGCGCGCAAGGCGGCTCCGTGAACCGCGGCCGAGCGACCTTCAAGCGCGGCATGATGCGCCAACGCCGCATGTCGGGCGTCCACGCCTTCAGCCGACGCGCGGCGCAATGTCGCGACCTCCGCGCATGACCAGGAGAGACACGACCGCTGCATACACACGGCGCTCCGGCGCGCTGCTGGCAGGCGTGATCGCCGCGTGTCTCGCACTCGGTGCCCTCGCGGCACACGCGGCAGCGCCCATGACGCATACCAGCGGTGCCGGCTGGTACTCGACGACGCTCGGCCAGTTCGAGGTCACCGCGCTCTCGGACGGAACGCGCGGCATGGACCTGAGCGCGATCCTGCGCGGCATCACGCCGACGGCGCTGCAACGCGTGCTGCGTGCTCACTTCCTCACCGAGCCCTACCCGGTGAACTTCAACGCCTTCCTGGTGAATACCGGCAAAGCGCTGATCCTCGTGGACACCGGCTATGGACGGGCAGGCGGCCCACACCTCGGCTGGCTGCTGCCACACCTCGAGGCCGCCGGCTATCGGCCCGACGAAGTCGACGAAATCCTGATCACGCACCTGCACCCGGACCACATCGGTGGCTTGGCCAGCGCCGGGAAGGCCAGCTTCCCTGACGCGACCGTCCGGGTCGCGCGGCGCGAGGCAGACTACTGGCTCGATCCGGACAATCCCGCTTCCGGCGTCGTGTCGGCCGCGCTGGCGCCGTACCGTCGCGCCGGTCGTTTCCAGCCCTTCGCCGACGGCACGCAGACGCTCGCCGAGGGCGTCCAGGCCGTGCCCCTGCCCGGACACACGCCGGGCCATACCGGATACCTGTTCGAAAGCGACGGCCATCGCCTGCTGGCTTGGGGAGACGTGATCCATTTCGCCGCCGCCCAGTTCGCGAATCCGGACATCACCGCCACCTTCGACTGGAACCAGGACCAGGCGCGCGCAACGCGCGAGCGCGTTCTCGCGGAGGCCGCCAGCAAAGGCCCGCTCATCGCCGGCGCGCATCTGCCGTTTCCCGGCCTCGGCCACGTCGCCCGGGACGGCAGGGGCTATCGGTGGATTCCAGTCGACTACGTCCAGCGTGCCACGCCGCCGGGTCCGTGATGCGGCACCGCGGTCGGTCGACGAACGGAGTGGTTCCCACGGCAGAAAAGTTCCGGGCACTGCCGGGAAATCGCGTAACATGCCGCGCAAACGCGAGGAGCTGCGAGCCAACCCACGCGCCTCGCGAGACGACACGTCCAGCTCCATCTCCGCTTCCACGCACTTCCGGACGAGGAATCCGCCATGACCCTCCGCGCGACCACCTTGATGCTGGCGTTCACGCTCCTTCCGTTGGCTGCTTCCGCGGGTCCCCTGGGCAGCCTTGACCGGACCGCGACGAAGCTGGGCGAGTCCGCGGCTTCCCTGTCCAACCCATCGAACGGCTCGCTCCTGCAACAGCTCGGCAGCGGCTCCTTCCAGCCAGCGAGCCTGCAGAACCTCGCCGGCGTGCTCGGCTACTGCCAGAAGGAAGGCTATGCACCGAGCACGACGGACGTCGTCAAGAACAAGCTGCTGGGCAAGCTCGGCGTGGACAACCAGCCGACCCGGAGCACGGAGTACCAGCAGGGCCTGAGCGGCGTGCTGCAGGACGCGCAGGGCGGGCACTTCGACCTCTCCACGCTCAAGGCGACCGTCGGCAAGCGCGTCTGTGGCGCCCTCGTGGACAAGGCCAGCTCGTCGCTGCTCGGCGGCTGACCCGACGCCCGCGCGGGGGCAGGTCGCTCGCGCGTCCGGCGTCTCCGCACCGGCCGCCCGGCGCCATCTCCGGATGACCTCGATCAGCTCTTTCATTCGAAAGAAAAATCCTTCGGTGTGAGGACGCGGCAAGCGCGGAACTTTTCGCGTTGATCACCGTCCCAGCGCGCGTCGCAGTTTGCGCCTCTGGGGCTCCGCCATGCCTGCTACACCTGAACGCGAACATCTTTCCGACGCCTTGCCTGCCGTCGCCAGCACCGCGCTGCGCGTGGCCTTTGGCATCGTCTGGGTCGTCGACGCCGTCCTCACGTTCAGCCCCGAGTTCGCCAGCCACTACGTCGGCTATCTGCATAACGCCGCGCACGGGCAGGCGGCGTGGTCGGGCTGGTGGTTCGACATGTGGATCGCGATCGTCACCCCACACGCCACACTGTTCATCTGGCTGACGCGTGTCGCCGAGAGCGCGCTGGCGCTGGCCCTGATCTTCGGCTTCGCGCGCAAGACGGTCTACGTGCTCGGCGCGCTGTTCAGCCTGCTCATCTGGAGCACGGCGGAAGGCTTCGGCGGACCCTATGCCCTCGGCGCCACGAACATGGGCGCCGCGATCGCCTACGTGCTCATCTTCGTCGCGCTGATCGTCATCAACTACCGGGCCGGTACCAGCCCCTACAGCGTCGACTACCTGATCGAGAAGCGTTGGCCGGCGTGGCGCCGCGTGTCCGAATGGGCCAAGGACCAGGGCCGGCCCGACGTGCCCCACCGCATCTCTTGGCGCCTGCAGGTCGGCGCACTGGTTGGCGTCGCACTGCTGGTGTTCTTCCTGGTCGCCGGCCTGCAGAGCTCCCTGCACGTGACCGCCCCGTCGCCGGCCGCCGCCGCGGCCGCCGTCTCGCCGCTATCGCTCGCCTCCAGCCAGCCGCTCGCCCAGGCGCGCGACGCCACGCTGCCGCCGCTGACCCCCGGACCAGTCGCCAAGGTGACGCTGACCGTCACCGACCGCGACGTCGAGATCGCCAGCGGCGTGCGCTATACGGCGTGGACCTACAACAAGACGGTGCCGGGCCCGATCATCCATGTGCTGCAAGGGCAGACGGTGGAAGTCACGCTCATCAACCACGGCACGATGGACCACTCCATCGACTTCCACGCCGCACAGGTCGCGCCGAACGAGGACTTCGTCGACATCCCGCCCGGCAAGTCGCTGCACTTCTCCTTCGTCGCGGAAGTCCCGGGCGCCTTCATCTACCACTGCGAGACGGCGCCCATCCTGCTGCACATGGGCAACGGCATGTACGGCGCGCTGATTGTCTCGCCAAAGAAGCCGCTGCCGCCGGCCGCGGAAAGCTACGTGCTGGTGCAGAGCGAGTGGTACACGCAGCAGCTGTCGGGCAAGCTGATGACCGCGAACTACCCGCGCATGCTCGCCAAGCGACCCGACGAGGTGGTCTTCAACGGCATGGCGTTCCAGTACGACGACCATCCGCTGCCGGTCACGGCGGGCCAGCGCGTGCGCATCTACTTCGTCGACGCGGGCCCGGACGACTGGACCTCGTTCCACGTCATCGGCTCGATGTTCGAGGACGTCTATCCCGGCGGCGACCTGTCGCAGCCCATCCACGACGTCTCTGCCTACAGCGTCGGGCCGGGCGCCGGGGCGATCTTCGACCTGACGATCCCGAAGCCCGGCACCTACGCCTTCGTCGACCACGACTTCGCCAACCTCATGATCGGCGCCAAAGGCGAGTTCGTCGTCCACGCGCCCGGCGCCACGCTGCCCAAGGCGTCCCAGCCGGCCGCGTTCTCGACCGATCCTGATCCCGCCACGCCGGCCGCTTCTTCCGCCGCCGGCCCGACGGCTCCTGCAGCCGCGGCACCGACGCCCGCTGCGTCGTCGCAGGCCGCCTCGGCGGCTGCGCCCGCTGCCACCGCCGTCGCGGCCGCCCCGACCGGCCCTTACCACTTCGACCCCGCGCAGGGCACCGCGCTGTACGCGGCCAACTGTGCCGCCTGTCATCAAGTCACCGGCATGGGCGTGACGGGCGCATTTCCGCCCCTGAAGGGCAACCCGGCCGTGCTTGATCCGGACCCCGCGCAGCAGATCGACACAATCCTCCACGGGCTGCACGGCAAGGCGATCGGCGGCGCGGCCTACGCCGGCGTCATGCCACCGTTCGGCGACAAGCTCAACGACTCCGAGATCGCCAACATCGTCAACCACGAGCGCTCTTCGTGGGGCAACCAGGCGAAGCAGGTCACGCCCCAGCAGGTGGCCAAGCTGCGCGCCGCCGGCAAGTGAGCTCCCGCGCACGTGCCTTCGCATCGCCCGTGACCGCAGCCGCGCGGGAAGGCGCGATCTGCCATGAACGGATGCTTTCTGCATGCGCCTTCGTGCGATCGCTTGCCTGACTTGGCATCGATCGGCAGGATCGGCGTGAAGGCGAAGCGGCCGATGCCCACCGCGACCGCCAGCGCGACGAAGCCGGCGGCCACGTCCCGCATCCGCACCGCCTGCGCCTGCGTTGTCCTGCCGATGCACGCGAGCGGGCCACCGGCGGATTACAGGTACGGCCGCCCGCGATCCGGCGCGGGCGCCGTGCGGCGTCAGGGCACGAGGACGGCGGCCCCGGTGAGCCGTCCTCGGCGCAGGTCATCGAGCGCCTCGTTGGCGCGGGCCAGCGGATAGGGCACGGCGGTCGTGTGCACCGGCACCTTCGCGGCGACGGCAAGAAAGTCGTGGCCATCCCGGCGCGTCAGGTTAGCGACCGACACCACGCGCCGCTCGCCCCACAGAATGGAGTACGGGAAAGCGGGAATGTCCGACATGTGGATCCCGCCGCACACCACGACGCCGCCCTTGCGCACGACCCGCAGCGCCGCCGGAACCAGCGCGCCGACGGGCGCGAAGAGGATCGCGGCATCAAGCTGCTCGGGCGGCACCTCGTCGGATCCGCCAGCCCATTCCACGCCCAGCGAACGCGCGAAATCCTGCGCCGTGAGGTCGCCCGGGCGCGTGAAGGCGTACACCCGCCGCCCTTGCCAGCGCGCCACCTGGGCGAGGATGTGCGCCGCCGCGCCGAATCCATACAGCCCGAGCCGCCTGCCGTCTCCGGCCATCACCAGCGAGCGCCAGCCGATCAGCCCGGCGCACAGCAGCGGCGCCAGTCCCGTCGCCTCCGCGTCCTCCGGCAAGGGCAGGCAGAACGAGGCATCCGCCACGACGTCCGTCGCGAATCCCCCCGGCCGCGTGTAGCCGGTGAATTGCGGTTCATCGCACAGGTTCTCGTGGCCGCCGAGGCAGTACGGGCAGTGGCCGCATACGTGGGCCAGCCACGGCACGCCCACGCGCCGGCGCATCGTCGCCGCGTCGACGCCCGGACCCACCGCAACGACGCGACCGACGATCTCGTGACCGGGGATGACCGGCGGACACACGTCTGGCAGCTCGCCGTCGACGACGTGCAGATCGGTCCTGCACACGCCGCAGGCCTCGATGTGCACGCGGACCTCTCCCGGCCCCGGCACCGGGTCCGCCAGTTCACGTTCGACCAGGGGCCGACCGACCGCCGCAAGTATCATCGCCCGCATGGGCTGCTCCGTTTCCGTTCCTGTTCCTGCCCACGATAGCCCGAAGCGCCTGCACCAGATCGACATCTCCGCACGAAGCCGTTGATCGACCGGCCGACACGTGAAACCGACCGTTCGGCCGCGAGGCGTTTGACAGCCCCGACGGACGCCACTTAGCCTCGCCCGTGGCTGCCGACATTGATGAGCATGAGGGGGACGGGGATGAAAAAGTCTCGTGGAACGGGGGTGTTGTTGGCCTTCGCGCTGGCGACGTGCATGACGCTGGCGGGTACCGCACAGGCGCAGGACAGCACGCCGGTCCGCACCGGCGATGCACAGGCCGCGCAGACCCAGAACGTCGAGACGCCCTCCGCCGGCGCCATGGCCGCGGATCTGATCCTCGTGCGCCCGCTGGGCCTCGCGGCCACGGCCGTCGGCTTCGGGTTGTTCCTGGCGAACACGCCGTTTCTGATCTTCGAGGGCCGGCCCAAGACGGCGCCCTGGAACAAGCTGGTGCGCGCGCCCGCGGCATACACCTTCAAGCGCCCGCTCGGGAAGATGTCCGATTAGCGACCCAGGTCTGAAGAACGCGGCCGCGCGTGGCTCTCGACGACGCGGCGCGCGGCGGCGCCCATGATGTATCGGCCGGCCAGTGTGGAAGTCGCCCGTGCGGGCGAGCTGAGCGTCGATCCCGCGCAGCATCGGCTGCGCGGCGTGCGCTGGGTGCCGTCGCCGCACGCGGACGAACGCCCCGACCCGACGGACATCTCGCTGGTGGTCGTACACGCCATCTCGCTGCCGCCCGAGCGCTTCGGCGGACCGTGGATCGATGACCTGTTCCTCGGTCGCCTCGACTGCGATGCGCATCCCTACTTCGACTCCCTGCGCGGCGTGCGGGTGTCGTCCCATCTGCTGATCCGGCGCGACGGCAGCATCACGCAATACGTGCCCTTCGACCGCCGCGCGTGGCACGCAGGACGGTCGGCCTTCGAGGGCCGCGGCCGCTGCAACGACTTCTCCATCGGCATCGAACTGGAAGGCAGCGACACCCAGCCCTTCGAGGGCGCCCAGTACGCCGCGCTGGCGCGCGCCGCCAACGCGCTGCTGGACGCCTATCCGGGCCTGGCGCCCGACCGGATCGTCGGGCACGCCGATATCGCGCCGGGGCGCAAGACCGATCCCGGCCCGCACTTCGACTGGCTGCGCTTCGCCGCGGAGCTGGAATTCCCGCGCTGAGACCTGACACGTCGTACACGCCGGCCGCACGGCGCCCAGCATCACCACGCGTCAGCGGCTTCAGCCCGGCAGCGTATAGCGCAGCGTGACGTAGACCGTCCGACCCGGCTGGTTGTAGCCGTTCACGGTCTGGTAGCGGTGATCCAGCAGGTTGCCCAGGCGCAGCTGCAACCGCGTGCGGGCATCGAGCCGCACGCCGCCGTGGAGGCCAAAGAGCACGTAGCCGCCGTCGACCACCCCGGTCGCGCCGGTGATGCCGTCCACGTCCGCCCGGTTGCCCGCGGCGTAAATGTCTCCGCCCAGATCGAAGCGCCCCAGGCGCCGATCGAGGTGCGCGGAGCCGGCCCACCGCGGCCGACGCAGCAGCCGCTGGCCGGTCGTCAGGTCACGCGGATCCTGGTAGATCATCGACGCCTGCGCGCGCCAGGGCTGCGCGCCGTAGCTCCATCGCAGCTGGACGCCCTCCATGCGCGCCCTGTCTACGTTGAAGGCGTTGAAGGCGTTGACCGACTGATCGAACCGGAGCTCGACGTCCTGTGCCGGCGTCAGCTGCTGGCGTACCGCCAGCTCGTAGTCCAGCGCCTTCTCCGGTTTGAGCTGCGGGTTGCCGCCGAAGCCGAAGCGATCGTTGGCCGTCGGCGTATGAAAGGCGCTGCCGGCGTTGGCG